>CAYVUT010000033.1:0-1777 GCA_964455225.1 uncultured Candidatus Saccharibacteria bacterium | reverse complement strand
GGCCCCAGGAGTGCGAAGAAATCTCCCCGCGGCACTTCAAGGGAAACGCCTTTCAGCGCATGCGTCCCGCCGGCGTAGGTTTTCTGGAGATTCGTGATGCGGAGCGCAGGTTCCATAGACTGAAGGAGTTTAGCACAACGCCACATTTCACCTCGCGTGCAGGTGGTATCTTAAGAGGTATGTCGAGCACACCTTCCAACTGGCACGAATCGCATAAACGGAATCGCACCTCAGGCGCACGCATGGCCGATGCGATAGCGAAGACCATGGGCTCATGGACATTCATCCTCGTACAATCCGGTTTCGTCGTCGCCTGGATCACGCTCAACGTCGTCGCGTTCATCGAGCACTGGGACCCGTGGCCGTTTGTCGTCCTGAACCTCCTCTTCTCGACGCAAGCCGCGTATGCCGCACCCATCATCATGATGAGCCAGAACCGTCAGGCAGAACGCGATCGGCACCACGCCGAAGCCGACTACGAGACGAACCGCCGCTCCGAAGAAGAGATCAAACAGCTCCAAGCACACCTCGCAAAAATCGAGCTTGAGAAGCTAGACAAGATCATCGCGCTCCTTGAGAAAGGGCGCTAGCGCTCCTTCCCCCTAGCCACCTTGAGTGCGGCGGCAACGCAGTGCTTGCAGAATGTCCCTAGCTCCCCCGCGCATGAACACTTCCAGATGAGCGTATGCGGCGGCTCGATATCCAGCTCGACGCGACGCTTCTCTCCCTCGGACGCCTGTACCTTGCAGATCACATGATCGTCCGTCTCCTCGATCATTTCGATAGCACCGTGCTTCACAATCTCTTCTCCGAGCCGGAGATTCGAAGGTATTGCGAGCTCTCGTATCTTCTGTTCGGTGACCAGATCCGCAAGCTTGTTCATGAGGCA
The DNA here is from genome assembly GCA_964455225.1 of uncultured Candidatus Saccharibacteria bacterium. Lineage (GTDB taxonomy): Bacteria > Patescibacteriota > Minisyncoccia > Phycocordibacterales > Phycocordibacteraceae > C7867-001. Next base: position 888 of record CAYVUT010000033.1, on the reverse strand, counting down.
CGTATACACCTACGCAGGCAGCTCAACCGTGAATGTCGAGCCCTTGCCCGCGCCCTCTGACTCCGCACGGATGGTGCCGCCATGAGCATCAACAATATTCTTCGCGATGAAGAGGCCGTAGCCGGTCGAGTGTGCGTTCACTTTCTGGGATTCCTTGCCGTGGCCGCCTTCGGTGAAGAGGCGCACCTTGTCTTCGTCGGTGATGCCGACGCCGGTGTCTTTGACAGCGAAGACCACTTTGCCTGGCTTCTTTGAAAGCGAGACTTCGATCGAACCTGAGAGGGTGTAGTTGATCGAGTTCTCGATAAGATTTCGGAGGACGTGGTCGCCGATTTCTGCTTTGTCGCCATTTACGGTGTAGGGCGCGAGAGCGGTATCAGCAGTAAAGGTGAGCGCGAGTCCCTTTCCTTCTGCCAATGGTCGCGCACGCTCGGCAGCCGAGCGTGCGAGCTCCGCCAGGTCAAACGGCGCCTTGGTGTACGTCACGGTGCCACGCTTCTGGTTCGAAGCCTTGAGTATCGCGGTTACCGAATACACGCCATCGCGTGTCTGGGAAAGAGCGCGCTCAACGAATGTTTTCATAGTGTCCGTAAGCGGGCCCAAATCCCCTTCAACAAGCGCCGCAAAAGCGCCCTGATCCCGGCCATACTGCGCTACGACGTCAAATTCAGCCGTGATTTCAAGGGTTCGGCGCCGTTTGCCGTCGGGGGCGATGCCGGGGGCGGCGATGGTGTCGATGGTGCCGTCGGAGAATGCCCCCGCCCTGCCGGCGCTGGCTCCCGTTCGAATGTACCAGAAGCCGACGGCGTTGGTGGTTGAGCCCGAGGGAATGGCCGTCGTCGTCGTCACCCCCGTATTTCCCGATACCTGGTTTTTCGGCGAGCGGCC
>CAYVUT010000032.1:1137-1941 GCA_964455225.1 uncultured Candidatus Saccharibacteria bacterium | reverse complement strand
AAGAAGAGAGCCGGAATTCCGGCTCTCTTCTTTTGTATAAAAAGCAGAACCCGCCCCCTTGTGAGGGACGGGGTTTTCGCTTACGCATTGGCGTTCGCAGGCGGGAAGATTCTCTGCTTTCCGCACATGAAGCGTTTGCCGCCGATTCTCCGAAATGACTCGAGGGTAATCTGGGGTATCTCGAAGTGTGTAGCGAGACTTTTGAGCGCTTCGCTATCGGAGGGCGCAAAGAGTGTGAGTTTCGACCTTCCGAAGAAGTCATAGCGCTTGGCGCGCTCTGTCGCAGAACTCGTCAGGCTCTTCTGATGCAAGGTACTGGTGTGGGGCATGCCCTCTCCTTTCCTGGTTACGGGTTGCTACGCCCCGCACAAAGTAAACGCCTCTTCATGTTCTTGGTCAATCCTTGTGCTGCACGGTTACGCCGTCGCTCACGAACGTGATAGTTCCCGCATCGAACGTCGAGAGGATTCGTGCGCCGGACGCAAGAATGCGTGCGACCACCTCTTCATGCGGATGCCCATACGAATTGTCCTTCCCTGCGGAGACCACGACGAACTCAGGAGCGACTGCCGCAAGGAATAAGGGACCAGTCGACGTCTTCGACCCGTGATGCCCTGCTTTCAATACGTCGCTCCGAAGCATATCGCCGTACCTGCTCACGATCCTATCCTCTGCCCACGACGGCGCATCTCCAGTGAGCATGAACTCGGTCTCGCCGTACACGAGCCGCATCACGATCGATGCATCATTCGTCTCGCGCAGCTGCGCGACGTTGTCCTACGGATCCAGCACGTCAGCGCACGC
>CAYVUT010000032.1:0-1127 GCA_964455225.1 uncultured Candidatus Saccharibacteria bacterium | reverse complement strand
CCCCATCACCCAGATGGATACGCATGCCGTTACGCAGCACTCCCTCCGTAATCCCCGGCTCTGCGTCCACAGAAACCTCAAGACTCTCTGCGATACTGCTCTCTCCCTCTTTTCCCGGCTCATAGAAACGCCGCACCGCGTAGCGCTTCAGGACCGCGGGCAGCCCACCGATATGGTCGGCATCTGGATGCGTCGCGACAAGAACATCGATGCTCCGGTCGAGAGGACCCATGAGACGCGGGAGCTCCCTCAAGACTTCCCGGTCTCTTCCGCCGTCGATGAGCATCTCGATACCAGTCGGCCCCTCTATAAGGATCGCATCGCCCTGCCCCACATCCATGAAAGAGACCGTAAGCTCGCGCTTCTCCGGCGCGAGGAGATACGCAAATACCACTCCATTCGCCACGAGCAAAATGAGCGCGACCAAGAGAAGTGCAGGCGCCTGAATCCTCGTCTTCATGGGTCCATAATCGCACGCTCATGGCGCCCTCATGAGTCATCGCGATATACTGGATGTACATCTAACCTGAATCCTATGTCCTATACCGCACGCACCTTCGCCCTCCCCGAGCTGAAAGGCCTCTCGTCCGAACAGATAGCAGTGCACCTCACGCTGTACGAGGGCTACGTGAAGCACACGAATCTCATTCTCGACACCATACAGAAGCTCCGTGCCGAAGACGCGGCCGGAAATGCGTTCGTCATCAACGAGCTGAGGCGGCGCCTCGGATTCGAGTTCGACGGCATGCGCATGCACGAATACTACTTCGAGCAATTCGAAGGCGGCGCGCAGATGCCCGGAAGCTCACTGGTGGACGCCGTGAGCGCAAAGTACGGAAGCTGGGAAGGCTTCATCGCCCACATCCATGAGGTCGCGGGAACGCGCGGCATCGGCTGGGTCGTCGTCTATCACAATCCGAAGGCAGACACGCTCCATACGGCATTCGTGAACGATCATGAGCTCGGCCAGCTCGCAGGACTCCCGATCATTCTCGCAGTCGACCTTTGGGAGCATGCGTTCATGGTCGACTACCGCCCTGCGCAGAAGAAGACCTACGTCGAAGCGTTCCTCGAGAACGTGAACTGGAGCGTCGTTGCGGATCGTCTCGCTGCGTAAGACTTGCCTA
>CAYVUT010000031.1:2095-3655 GCA_964455225.1 uncultured Candidatus Saccharibacteria bacterium | reverse complement strand
TGATGACGTTCATCTCGTCAGTCGTTCCCGGATCAATGTCGTGAAGCAGGTTCATATGAGCAGATAGGTGATAGCATATAGCTAGATAGTAAAAGACAGGGATACAAAATACCACACCCTGCGCCAGTGGCGCAGGGTGTGGTATTTGCTACAAGCTATTAGCTATCAGCTGCATTACTGCTCGTCTTTGTCCGTATCGCGGTCTTCAGATGCGTCAGCAGCGGTCTGATCGGAATCAGGAAGCGCAGACAGCTCTTCTTCGGCAGGAAGAACAGTCGTTTCTTCTTTCACCTCTTCAACGACTTCTACGCTCTCGGTCGGCATGGCGCCAGCCGCTTCCGCCGGACTCGCCTCCACCACTTCTTGCGGGGCGATATCGACGGACTCGCCATCAGACTCGGCAACGTTCGTGCCGCCAGTCGAGACGATGTCGATGTTCCATCCCGTGAGTTTTGCAGCGAGGCGGACGTTCTGGCCGCCGCGACCGATAGCAAGCGACTGCTCATCTTCGCTCACGGTGACGGTGGCGCGGCGCTCAGTCTCATCGAGCACGACGGAAACCGGCGTTGCCGGGGAGAGCGCCTCTTTTATGAACTCCTCTGCATTGTCGGACCAGTCGATGATATCGATGCGCTCGCCGCCCAGTTCGCTCATGACGGTCGAGACGCGTACGCCACGCTGGCCGACCAGGGAACCGACCGGATCCACGTGCGGATCAAGCGAGGCGACGGCGATCTTCGTGCGGCTGCCCGGCTCGCGCGCGATGCTCTTCACTTCGATTGAGCCCGCAGCAAGTTCAGGAGCCTCTGCTTCAAAAAGCTTCACGACGAACTTCGGGTGTGCACGCGAGAGGCGCAGGTATACGCCGCGGAATCCTTCGTCGACGGCGTAGAGGTATGCGCGAATGCGCTCGCCGGGACGGTAGCGCTCACCCGGGATCTGTTCCTCGTAGGGAATGATGCCGGTCGCGCGGCCAAGATCGATGAAGAGCGCGCCGCGCTCCATGCGCTGCACGGTACCGCTTGCGATCTCGCCCTTCTTGCCGCCGAACTCCTCGAGCATCGAGAGCTTCTCCGCCTCGCGCACTTTCTGGATGACGACCTGCTTGGCAGTCTGTGCGGCAATGCGGCCGAAGTCGTCCTGCGGCTCAAGCGGGAAGACGATCTCCTCGCCTATCTCCGCGCCGCGCTTGATGCGCTTCGCATCCGCAAGAAGCATGTGCTTTTCCGGCTCAAAGCGGGGCAGCTCGCCCTCGGCGAGCACCTCCTCCTCATGGTGTGGGTGATGTGCCGGCTCTTCGGTCGCCACCTCGTCTTCGGTAGGGAAGCGGACCATGCTCTCGTCAACCACCGTCTTCACCTGCTCGAATGAGACTGTGCCGGTATTGAGGTCGAGGCGTGCACGCACGACCTGTCCGCGCTTGCCATACTCTTTCTTGTACGCGGTTGCCATCGCGGTCTCTATGGCAGCGATCATCGCCTCGCGGGGGATGCCACGCTCTTCGAATTCTCCAAGCACTGAATTGACGGTCTTTAGGTCGATCATATGGGTTGTGTATGT
>CAYVUT010000031.1:0-1995 GCA_964455225.1 uncultured Candidatus Saccharibacteria bacterium | reverse complement strand
CTCGCTTTTCTAAAAAGAAATGCCCGCGTCGCGGACATTTCAGATACCCATATCATACCAGATTCTCATAAGGATGCAATGAGCACGCACAGTGCGTGCCAAGTCGCGTGTTTTCCCCTCACACCTCGAGTCTTTCTCCTCGAACCTGCGGTATCATTGCTACATGCACGTTTCAGAAAGCGAGCTCAAAGAGTTCGTGCTCGATTCAGGACTCGTCGCCAAGAAAGAAATCGACGCGGCGGCGAAAGAGGCGAAAGAGCGCGGCCAGGCGCTAGGCGCGACGCTCGTCTCGCGTGGATCGATGACCGAAGACGCGCTCCGCAGGATCCAAGCGTATATCCTCGGCATCCCGTTCGTGAACCTGAAGGATCGGCGCGTTCCGGTCGATGTGCTCGCGCTCATTCCTGAGCCTATCGCGCGCACGCACAACATCATCGCTTTCAAGAAAGAGGGGGAGTCGCTTGAGGTGGCGATGCTCGACGTGGAAGATCTCGCGTCGATCGACTCGGTGAAGAAAAAGACGGGTCTCAAGATCCTGCCGCGCCTCACGGATACGGAATCCATCAAACACGCGCTCCTCCAGTATCAGAAGTCGCTCAAGGACGAATTCGGCGACATCATCTCGACTGAAGCGGGGAAACTGAAAGTGGTCGACGACAAGGATCGCGACCTCTCGCACGATGACCTCAAGAAGATGGCAGAAGACCTGCCCATCGTGCGTATCGTCGATACGCTCTTGCGGCACGCGATCGTGCAGGACGCGTCTGACATCCACATCGAGCCGATGGAAAACGAGGTCTTGGTGCGTTACCGCATCGACGGCATCCTCCACGATGCGATGACGCTTCCGAAGACCGCTGCCGCGGGGCTTGCGGCGCGCGTGAAGGTGCTCGCCGTCTTGAAGCTCGACGAGAAACGTCTCCCGCAAGACGGCCGATTCAAGATGGAAACAGAGACGGATCGCGTGTCGTTCCGCGTGTCGGTGCTCCCGACTTTCTTCGGAGAGAAGATCGTGATGCGACTCTTGCGCGAGACCGGAGAAGGATTCACGCTCGATGCGCTCGGGTTTCACGGAGAAAACCTGGAGCGCATCCATAAAGCGCTCAAGCAGACGACCGGCATCATCCTCGTCTCGGGACCTACCGGAAGCGGTAAGACGACGACGCTCTACACGATGCTCGACATCCTGAATACGCCAGACGTGAATATTTCGACGATCGAGGATCCGATCGAATATCAGATGAAGCGCGTGAATCAGACGCAGGTGAACCCGCAGATCGGTTTCACGTTCGCTTCGGGACTACGCTCTCTCGTGCGTCAGGACCCGGACATCATCATGGTGGGCGAGATACGCGACGGCGAGACCGCCTCACTCGCGATCAATGCCGCCCTCACCGGTCACCTCGTCCTCTCCACCATCCACACCAACTCTGCCGCAGGTGCGATTCCGCGGCTCATGGACATGGGCGTCGAACCGTTCCTCCTGGCTTCGACAGTGCGTGTCATCATCGGTCAGCGTCTCGTCCGTAAGCTCTGCGACGAGAAAGAGACGTACGCGCTCGATGCCACGGGCCGCGCGAGCGTCGCTTCGGACGCATCATTCGCCGCCGCATTCAAAGCGCTTCAGGATGAGAAGCTCGTGAAGCCGTCTGAAGGACTCGACGCGCTTTCGTATTTCCGGCCGAAACCGTCATCCGAATGCGAAGATGGCTACAAGAGCCGCATCGGCATCCATGAGGTGCTCGCGGTTTCCCCCGCAATCCGCGAGCTCATGCTTCACCAGCTGACGACCGACTCGCTTGAAGCGCAGGCGAAGAAAGAGGGTATGCTCACCATGCTTGAAGATGGTCTTTATAAAGCGACTCGCGGTGTCACTTCGATCGAGGAGGTGTTGCGCGCGGTCTCCGAATAGTTATCAAGCGTGCTGGTTTGACAGGGGAGTCCTGACTGCAATAGTGAGAGCAGACGTGTTCCCTATGCCGGCTCGCGCCGGAG
>CAYVUT010000030.1:0-3875 GCA_964455225.1 uncultured Candidatus Saccharibacteria bacterium | reverse complement strand
ATCATGTTCTTGATGTAGTCGGCGTGTCCCGGCGCGTCGATGTGCGCGTAGTGACGGTTTGCAGTCCAGTACTCCGAGTGGTGGAGCGCGATGGTAATACCGCGCGCCTTCTCTTCCGGTGCGCTGTCAATCTTGTCGACTTCCTCGACGCGCGCGCCATAGCCCTCACCCTTCAACATGTCGAGGGTGTGGAGGATGCCGGCGGTAAGGGTCGTTTTGCCGTGGTCGACGTGGCCGATGGTGCCCACGTTCATGTGCGGCTTCGAACGATCGAAATCTGCCATAGTTTAGTGAGTTAGTTTTAACTCCGAGCGAGTCGGAAATAATAAACACTCCGAGGCCCGCTACTAAACCAAGCAGACAGCCAAAGAGCGACGCCAAGATGCGTTATAGGGAAATGTACCGGAGGCCGCAAAAAAGCGCAAGGACAACGATACGCAACCGGCCGCCCTTTCGGGCGGCCGGTTTCGCTCACCAAGGCGTAACCTTGAAGTTACTTGCGAGATGCAACGATTTCCTGAGCCACGTTTGCTGGAACCACATCATAGTGGTCGAACTCCATGGTCATGGAACCGCGACCTTCGGTCATAGAGCGGAGCGTCGTGGTGTAACCGAACATCTCGGAGAGCGGGACCTTCGCATCGATCGCCTTATTCTGGCCGCGATCCTCCATACCCTCGATAGAACCACGCTTGCCTGAGAGAGAGCCTGTGATGTCTCCCATGAACTGCTCAGGAACGACGACCTCCACTTTCATGATCGGCTCAAGGAGTACCGGCTTCGCCTTCTGTGCAGCTTCCTGGAACGCCATGGAACCTGCGATCTTGAAGGCGATTTCCGAGGAGTCCACATCGTGGTACGAGCCATCGTAGAGGTCGACTGAGATGTCGACCACCGGGAATCCGGCGAGAATACCGCGGTCCATCGCCTCGCGGATACCCTTCTGCACTGCCGGAATGTACTCCTGCGGGATGGCGCCTCCCTTGATGTTGTTGATGAACTCGAAATGGTCTTCGCGCACGACGTTCTTCGGAATCTTTGCCTCTGGATCAAGCGGCTCGAGCTTCTTCATGCGGATCTTCGCATGGCCATACTGACCGCGACCGCCGGTCTGCTTGATGTATTTCGCGTCAGCTTCGCCCGCACCCATGATCGTCTCGCGGTACGCCACCTGCGGCTTGCCGACGTTCGCCTCGACATTGAACTCGCGCTTCATGCGGTCGACGATGATGTCGAGGTGGAGCTCACCCATGCCTGAAATGAGCGTTTCACCCGTCTCCTCGTCGGAAGAGACGCGGAATGTCGGGTCTTCGTCTGCGAGCTTGCGCATCGCAACACCCATTTTCTCTTGGTCTGCCTTCGTCTTCGGCTCAATACGAAGCGACACGACCGGCTCCGGGAACTTGATGGACTCGAGGATGATCGGGGAGGACTCGTCGCAGAGCGTATGTGCGGTCTTGGTGTCTTTAAGACCGACGGCAGCCGCGATTTCTCCTGAAAACACCTTCTTCACCTCTTCGCGTTTGTCTGCCTGGAGGCGCACGATGCGTCCGACGCGCTCTTTGGTACCCGTCGTCGAGTTATAGACGTACGAGCCAGACTCGAGCGTTCCGGCATAGACACGGAAGAAGGTAAGCTGCCCGACAAATGGATCTGCCTGAAGCTTGAATGCGAGCGCCGTGAACGGCTCTTCATCCGAAGCGTAGCGTACGATCTCTTCGCCCGTCTTCGGATTGATGCCCTTGACCGGCGGAAGATCGAGCGGGGATGGGAGGTAATCCACCACCGCGTCAAGCACGAGCTGCACGCCCTTATTCTTGAGGGCCGAGCCGGTAAACACTGGGAAAATCGCGTTATTGATGACCGCCTTGCGGAGGATTTTCTTCAACTCTTCGATCGAAGGCTCATTGCCCTCGAGGTATCCGGCCATCGCCGCATCATCGTGCTCAACGATGCGCTCCACGAGCTCAGCACGGTACTTCTTAGCCTCCTCAACGAGTCCGGCAGGAATCTCGCCAGGAACTACTTCCTCGCCCATGCTGCCTTCGAAACGGTATGCCTTCATGGTGAGAAGGTCTACCACTCCCTCATGCTCGCCCTCCTCGCCGATCGGAATCTGCATGCGCACTGCCTTCTTTGAAAGACGATCGAGGATAGAAGCGTAGGAGCGCTCGAACGAAGCTCCCGTACGATCGAGCTTGTTGATGAAGCAGAGGCGCGGCACGTTTGCCTCATCGGCATAGCGCCAGTTGGTCTCTGACTGCGGCTCGACGCCCGCCACGCCGTCAAACACGACGACTGCACCATCAAGCACGCGCATGGAACGCTTCACTTCTACCGTGAAGTCGATGTGGCCCGGGGTATCGATGACGTTGAAACGGGTTTTCTTGGAGATGTCTTTCTTGTCTGGCTCCTGCGATTGCGTCCAGAAGCAGGTGATGGCAGCGGCCGTGATGGTGATGCCGCGTTCGCGCTCCTGCTCCATCCAGTCGGTCGTAGTCTCGCCTTCGTGCACTTCGCCGATCTTGTGCTGGGAGCCCGTATAGAAGAGCACGCGCTCGGACGTCGTCGTCTTGCCGGCATCGATGTGGGCGATGATGCCGAAGTTGCGCACTTTCTCGAGTGGATAATCGCGATTCATAAGGATTTAGGAAAAATAAAAGCGCCGAGGCGTTAGAGGAGAGCATAGCGGAAACGCCAGAAAAAGCAAAACCCGCCAAGGGCGGGTTTTGCTTTTTCGTAACGCTTGGTTACCAGGCAAAGTGGGCGAAGGCCTTATTAGCCTCTGCCATGCGATGCATCTCGTCCTTCTTCTTGATTGCCTCACCCTCGTTCTTTGCTGCAAGCGTGAGCTCATCAGCAAGCTTGTCGGCCATAGGGCGACCCTTCTTGCTGCGTGCGGCACCGATGAGCCAGCGGTATGCGAGCGCAAGGCGGCGGTTCTGCGGTACCTCGCGAGGCACCTGGTAGTTTGCACCGCCCACGCGGCGAGAACGGACTTCCATGAGCGGAGAGACGTTTCGGATCGCCGCTTCGAAGGTCTCGAGCGGATCAACGCCCGCCTCCTTCATTTTATGAAACGCGCCGTACACGATGGCACGCGCGGTGTCTTTCTTGCCATCCCACATGACTGCATTCACAAAGCGGGTCACGCCTTCCGACTTGAATTCGGGGTCAGGACGCCAGGTTCGCTTCTTTTTGAGAGGTCGACGCATAGGAAAAGGTTAGGCTTTTGGCTTCTTCGCACCGTAGCGGGAGCGGGACACGCGGCGCTTCTCAAGGCCTGCCGTATCGAGCTTGCCGCGCACGATCGTGTATTGCACGCCGACGTCCTTCACGCGACCACCGCGCACCAAGACCACAGAGTGTTCCTGGAGGTTGTGTCCTTCGCCTGGGATGTACGCGGTGATTTCCATACCGTTTGAGAGGCGTACGCGGGCGATCTTACGGATAGCTGAGTTCGGCTTGCGCGGGGTCTTCGTCGTCACCTTCGTGCACACGCCACGCTTAAAGGGCGACGCGTAGTACGTCGGGCGGTTCTTGAGCGTGTTGAAGCCGCGCGTGAGCGCAAGCACTTTCGTCTTGCGCACCTTATCGCGCCGTCGCTTCTTCGTGAGCTGGTTGATGGTCGACATGTGAAGTAAAAGACCCCGGCTGGGGTTCTCGGAGACTATATAGAAGACTCACTGAAAACGCAACATCCATGGAGCAGGGGAGCAGTTTAAACGCCCAGCAAACTGCTGGGCGTTTTATAAACAAGAACCTTAAAAGATCAGGCGCCCAGCGAAAGCGTGAAGATGTAGTCGTCATGCGAGTGACAAACCACGAATGGGGCGCCGAGCATTCTGGTCAACTCTTCGCAGTAAAAGCGCAGG
>CAYVUT010000029.1:0-4852 GCA_964455225.1 uncultured Candidatus Saccharibacteria bacterium | reverse complement strand
CAAATGCGATGTTCTCGTACGCGGTCTTGTTCGGGATGAGGCGGAAATCCTGGAAAACGGTGCCGATCTTGCGGCGATAGTGGTGGAGCGCAGAAGATGGGAGGTCATGCACATTCACTGATTCAAAGAACACCGAGCCTTCGGTCGGACGCTCCTCGGCAAGGAGCAACTTGAGGAGCGTCGTCTTCCCGGCACCCGAATGGCCGACGATGGAAAGAAACTCTTTGGGAGGAATCGAGAGGGTGACCTCTTCGAGCGCGGGACCGCTACCGTTGTATCGCTTGGTGACTTTATCGAAATAAATCATGCGTCGGAGCCTATTGTACCCCACCCGCGCTTGCGGCGTCTATAAACGCATCCAGGTCACCCTCTAATACCTTGTCCGGATTGCCGGATTCATGTCCCGTGCGGTGGTCTTTGACCATTTTGTACGGGTGGAGCACATAGGAACGGATCTGGCTCCCCCACTCGTTTGCGGTCGTCTTCGCGACCGAGCGGCCTTCTGCTGCGGCCTGCCGCTCCGCCTCCTTTTGAGCAAAGATTTTCGCCTTCAGAAGCTCGGTCGCCTTCTCACGGTTAGCCTGCTGGCTACGCTCGCTTGAAACGTGCACAGAAAGCCCCGTCGGCTTATGGAGGATGCGCACCGCGGTCTCGCGCTTGTTCACGTTTTGTCCGCCTGCGCCGCCCGCTTTCGCGAATTGGATCTCGATGTCGTCCGGCGCGAGCTCTACTTTGTCGGTCGGCGCGAGCGTGGGGAGCACTTCGACGAGCACAAAAGAGGTCTGCCGCTTCGCGTTCGCGTTGAACGGCGAGATGCGAACGAGGCGGTGCACGCCCGCTTCGTGCCTCAAGCGGCCGTATGCGCCTGCGCCGGATATCTCAAGCACGAGATTCCGGTATCCGCCGTGGTCGTTTTCATTTGCATGCAGCTCGCGCACGCGCCACCCTTTTTGCTCGGCGTACCCCTCATACATGCGGCGCAGCATGCGTGCGAAATCCTCCGCGTCGTCCCCACCCGCGCCGGCGAGTATGGCGAGCGATGCGGGACCACTGTCATGCCCTTCTCCCCCGCCCTCTTTGAGGCTTTGGTATTCCTGCACGAGCGTTTGTGCACGGGCTTTATCCGCCCAAAAATCAGGCGTACCCATAAGCGCCTCCAATTCTGCTAAACGCTGCTCTCTCTCCTTCATGAGAGGACTATACTACGCCGCTTGAGCAAGGTCGCGCTTGAACCACCACCCGCCTACGATCGCGAGCACGAGAGCACCGAGCGTTGCCGCGGCAAAGAAGAGCGGATTACCCGTGAGGAGCGCATCGCCAAAGAGCACGACGAGCGCAGCAATCGGGGTGTGGAGCGCCATCTGCGCAATGATGAAAATGCTAAAAGGAATGGCAGTGAGTCCTGCGGCATAGGCAAACACTTCCGGAAGCCCAGCAAACGCGAGACGGGCTTTAAGAAAGGACTTCAATGCCGAACCCTGTGCGAGCACTCGGTCGACGCTTGGCATCTGCGACCGGGGCATGAAAAAAGAAAGGATGGGGCGACCCCAGAGACGGCTAAGATAGAACGCTATGGCAAATCCGAGCACGTCGCCGATGAATGTAATGAGGGTTCCTTTCAGAAAACCGAAGGCTGCACCCGCTATCGCATAGATGAATCCGCCAGAAAGCGGGACGACGATGATGGTCGTCATCTTAAGCAGAATGACGGCGAGCGGACCCCAGAATCCTGCGCGCATCACGAGCTGCTCGAGCTCTTCGATGCCGATCGAGACCGTAAGGAAGTAAGCGGCACCGACTGCGGTTGCAATGAACACGAGGTTCTTGAACGCATCCCGGCGCGCCTCGCTTCGCGAGGCGCGTTCGTCTGCTGCTACCGAAGGAGCCGTTTCCATTTTTGAGCCGCCTCCCGGGATTGAACCGGGGACCTACAGTTTACGATACTGTCGCTCTACCAGCTGAGCTAAGGCGGCGGTGTGTACGAAAAAACGTAGCATACTTTCCTTGCACTTCATAGGTTATATAGAAAAGGAGTGGTATGGTAGTGCCCGGTTCACCAGGAGATCTTTATGGACAGCGGCAGTAACGGTAGTGGTGGCAAGGAAACGAAGTGCACGGGCAGGGTGCTCCGGTACCTAACGAAGGATGGTGCAATCGTGGGTATCGAGGTGCAGCAGAGCGGCCCCGAGGGACTCCTGTTCTCCGTCCGCCTCGACCATCTCGACGAGTGTCACCAAGGGAAACACCCGCACGAACTGAAGTGTTTCTCGGCGGGAGGTTTGGCGCTCGGCGTGATCGTCGAATTCACGAAAAACGAAGCGGGAAAACTGATCTCGGTGATGCCACTTCTCTTTCGGGATGTGACTCAACCCTCGAATCAGCCTGCCCGGATGATTCCCGTGTCCTATTAATCATTAGCGGCACGAACGAAAACGAGGCGCATGTGCGCCTCGTTTTATTTTCTGGAGCCGAGACCCGGATTTGAACCGGGGACCTACGCCTTACCATGGCGTTGCTCTACCAGCTGAGCTATCTCGGCACTTCGCACTCCACGAGAGTACGTTATTTCCCCCTGCTTTTCAATCTCTTCTTGAACTCCTCGACAAGCGGGACAGCCTCTGGGTCTACCCCACGCTCCTCGGCAAGCGCTTTGGCCGCCAAGTGAAATAGAAACCAATTCTCGACCAACAACCCCGCTCTTCCCTCCCCACGAAGCGGGAGGTTGAGCACTTTCCTGCCGCCCTCGCTCATACAGTCGCGAAAGACGTCCATCCGCACCTTGATACGCGCATCGTCAGACGCGTCGCGCAGCAGCACGAAGCGCGCAAGATCAACGACCGCATGCGGCGCCGGCGCATCGAACGACTCCATCTCGTTATGATTCAGCTCGGGAAAGATGTTCGCGAATCCGGGCATCTTCGCCGTTTCATTCGTCATGACTTTTGCAAGACGCGCCAAGAACCCATTCGCGCGAGAAGCATAGAGCAACGGGAGACCGTCTCGCAAAAAACCAGCGAGTGTCTGTGCATCTTGCACAACACCCTCCTCGTCAACTGAAAGCTGGCGGAGCATAGCCGCCTCCTCCTGCCGATTCAGGCACGCAAGTAGTGCGTGCACGAGATAGATAAGTGCGTCGCGGGGCTGTCCGCTTTTCGGGACTAGGACGTGTGGTATTTCTTTTTCTTTAGCAAAAGCAAGGAGCGCGCCGCCTGAAGTCACCACCGCAAGCGGCAAGCCGCGCGCGTGAGCAGCGTGCGCGAATGAGAGCGTCTCTTCTGTGTTCCCTGAAAAAGAAGTGGCGACACAAAGCGTGCCTTCCGGCAGGTATTCCGGCAGATCGTAGTCGCTGTGTACCGAAAGCGGGAGCGCAGGATTAAGGAACCGGAGCGCATAGCCAGGAAGCGCAGAGCCGCCCATGCCGCCGACCACTACGTGCCGATAACCCGGCAACACTCCCCCTTCGACATGCGGCGTCCATTCAAGCTGTGTGCGGACATCTTCAAAAGTCATAGACGAGTTGGACATGCTCTAAGAAAAGAGGAATATCGCCGCAAGCACGGCGCCATCAAAGAACGCGAAGAGGATGTGCGCGAGCACGAGCTGTGACTCCCGATGCACGAGCCCATAGAGCGCCCAGAGCACGTTGCTCGCCACGAGAAGCGTCCAGGTCACGATCGAAAAACCGTCAGCGCTCTTGGTCGAATAAATCTCAACCACTTGTGGTAAAAGCGCGAGCGGCGCAAGAAGCCCGACTGCATACATGAGATAGTCGAGTTGACGCTTGAATGTATTTTCGGATGGGAACGCTTCAAGGCCACGATGGTCTTTGTGAGCGTGACTCACGCGCGCCCGTACATGATGGAATCCGTGCATGGGTTGAATCATACCAGCCCGCCCCGTTTCGGGTGGCGGGCTGGTATGCACAACCTCCCGTTCCGACCACGCGTAGAGTGCTAGTCTGTAGGTATTACTCTCATCGCTTCGCTATGAACGCCCTTGTCTCACCCGCCTCACGCATCACACTTTACGCGCTTATCGTCGCTCTTCTCGTGTGGGGCGGCTACCTCGCCAGCATCGAAAACCACGCGATGACCGCAAACTACCTCTACAATGTGGGTTATTCGCTCCTCTATGTATGGGGCGGCCTCATAGGATTTTTCGCATGGCGCTCGCTCGGAAATCAGGGCGTGGTCGCGAAGGGCTTCTTGTATCTTGCGCTCTCGTTTGTCGCGTACGCTATCGGCTTGTGGATGTGGACCTACTACAACCTGACAGGGATTGAGGCGCCTTACCCCTCGTGGGCCGACCTGTTCTTCGTTCTATTCATTCCCTTCACGGCGCTTGCCATAACGAAATTCCTTGCGATCTATCAGATCCTGGTGACGCGAAGGGTGGTGATCGAGTCAGTAATCGTGTTTCTCATCGCTACAACCGCCATCCTCTTCTATCAGGGCTCCGAAAGCTTCTTCGGCGACATCGGCATTCTCGAAAAAGCGTTCAATATCATGTACCTCCTTACGGACTCCATCCTTATCACCGCCGCGGCAGTGGTCATCCGGACCTCAGGAGGAACGCTCCACAACAACCTCATCCTTCTCGTGGTCGGCTACTTGGTACGCGCGCTCGCCGACCTCGTGTTCTACTACCGGGCTGCCCAGGAAATCTACTGGAATGGTGACGTATCAGACGTGCTCTACGCCGTATCCGCGTTTCTCATGGTGTTCGCTACGCTCCGGCTCACGCGCGAATTGACCACGACAATACCCGCACCGCAACCTCAAGCGACTGGCATCTGACCCACTGAACACACAAAGTCCCCTTTCGGGGACGTTGTGTCTTGCGCGAGAGACGG
>CAYVUT010000028.1:0-5557 GCA_964455225.1 uncultured Candidatus Saccharibacteria bacterium | reverse complement strand
ACCAGCTATTCCCAGATTCGATTAGCTTTTCACTCCTTGCCACAAGTCATCCCAACGCGTTGTACAACATATGGGTTCGGGCCTCCCCCCTCCTTTCGGAGGGGTTCACCCTGCTCATGGCAAGCTCATCTGGCTTCGGGTCGTATGCAGACTACACACGCGCTATTAACACTCGGTTTCCCTACAGCTCCACCCCGGAAGGGTTTAGCTACGCAGTCTGCACCCACTCGCCGGCTCATTCTTCAATAGGCACGCGGTCACGGTATGTCTTGCGACATCCGCTCCCACCCTTTGTAAGTACATGGTTTCAGTTCTATTTCACTCCCCTCTCGGGGTGCTTTTCACCTTTCCCTCACGGTACTAGTTCACTATCGGTCATAGGATGTATTTAGCCTTACCGGTTAGTTCCGGCAGATTCACTCGAGCTATTCGTGTCTCGAGCTACTCAAGAATGCGAGCAAAAGAGTCAGGACATATTTCGCGTACGGGGCCATTACCCTCTGGGGCGCTGCTTCCCAGCAGCTTCCGCTATATGCCTAATTGGTAACTCTTCTCGTACAAGTACGACGCTCGCACCTTACAACCCCTCTTTCCGAAGAAAGAAGTTTGGGCTTTTCCCTTTTCGCTCGCCGCTACTGGGGGTATCACGAGAGTCGCTTTCAATGCGCGCGAACATAACGCGCACACTGAAAGCAACTCGTATTGTTCTCTTTTCCTTCAGGTACTGAGATGTTTCACTTCCCTGAGTTCGCTCCCACGGGCGATTACCCCATGAGTGTTCCGCTTACGCGGACGGGTTTCCCCATTCGGACATCTCCGGATCAAAGGCTACAAACCGCCTCCCCGGAGCTTTTCGCAGGTTAGTCACGTCCTTCTTCGCCATCCTAGGCCAAGGCATCCACCATGCACTCTTAGATCTCCTGTGCGGAAATCTAAATACCACAATTATATATTTGCACCCGTCACACGGAGTGTGACGGGCCTGCACTTTCTGCCGCGCCGTCTTCGGCGCGGCTGATTACCTAATGCATATTCTTATGTCAAAGACACCCGTGTTCCTCGAAACGAAAACCGCCCGTTCGGGGCGGTTTTCGTCGCGCGCGAATGCGCGCGGCCTATCCGCTCCGTTTGGTGTGGTTTGTGCGCTTCGTAAACACGTAGGGCGAGTGTACCCGAACTGACCCCCACCTGTCAACAACAGCGAAACGGCCGCCCAGCTGGGCGGCCGTTTCGGCTAGCACCCTCGTACCGAGAGACTAGTGAATGTCCGAGTGGAGATGCTCGAGGTAGCGAGCAGCTGCCTGCTGGCCGCCAAGGCCGAATGCGAGACCAATGGCGAGAGCCGCTGCGATCACGATGCCCGTGAAGAGGGTCTGTACGAATGCGGTCGCGACCTGGAGTTGGTCAAGGGCTGCAAGGATGGCGAAGAGCCAGATCGCATAGCGAGCCACTTTCCCGAAGAATCCTGCAGCGCGAATCTCTGCCGCCTTTGCCGAGCCGATTACGACGCGCTCTGCGGTGCCAGCGACGACTGCTGCGACCAGGAGGATAAGGACGGCGACGATTACCTGCGGCAAGTAGCCAAGGACAACCGTCGACAAGAATGCGTTGACTGCGGTAAGGCCAAGCACGTCAAGCGCTGCAACGAGGAAGACGACGACGAAGAACCACTCAACGAGTACGCCGAGGAACTTGCCCGAAGAGAGCGTGAAGCCTGCGCGCTCGATGAAACGCTCGATGCCTGCAGCACGCAATGCCTGATCCACGCGAAGCGAGTTAACCACCTGCGCGACGACGCGGCCAAGGCCTGCTCCGATGAGCCAGCCGACGACGAAGATGATGATCGCAACGACTAAGTTGGGGATGAACTGGACGAGGCCCCAGAACAGGTTCTGGAACGACGTGTTGAGCACATCTGCCCATGTAGTAAACACCATGATTGAGTACGGTTGATTTATATAAGTAATGGCGCACGTAGATTGAGCACCTCTTTAAAGTGTAACAAAAACGTGTCCCTATTCGGCCTGGGGTGTGGATACCCTTGAAAGGGGCCGCGCCGGTCAGCGCAGCCCGATCTTGTCGAGAATGGGACGGTGTGGGTAGTCGAACACGTCTCGAAGGAGGCGGTCGTAGACGCCAAGACGATAGCGGAAGTCGGTCGTCGGGAAGAAGGCGTAGCGGATCTCGCGACCGAGCTCAGATTCGAGCACGGAAACGGCGCGTATGATCGCGCGCTCATCAAGCGCATCCCCCACAACCAGCAAATCGATCTGGGATTCGACGGTTCCCGTGAACAAGCCTGAGAGCACGATGAGTTTCAGTGTACCCGCCTTCTTAAGAGCAGCGGCGATGTCATCAGGCCGCAGAACACACGTCTGGCGAATGAACGTATCGAGCGCATGCAAATGCTCGAACCGTGGATCGGCAGCATACAGGTACACACCCCTGCTTCCCTTCTTCCGCTTCACCATCCCGACGACGGATAAGACCCCGAGCTCTTTGCGAGTCACCTCTTTGGAGAGCTTCGTGCGGTCACTCACCTCTTCAAGCGTAAATGCGGCGTCCTGATTGAATATGAAGAGGCGAAGCAATTTTAAGCGGGCTGCCGAACCGAACAGTTTTGCAAGTGAATCCATAAGATAGGGAGAGTGTACAGAAGACACAAAAAACCCGCCAGTGGCGGGTTTTTTGTGTCTTCTGGGAAAGTCTTATTTCAACGTGACTTTCGCTCCGGCCTCCTCGAGCTTCTTCTTGAGCTCTTCGGCATCCTCCTTCTTCATGCCCTGCTTGAGCATGGAAGGTGCGCCGTCGACGAGATCCTTCGCCTCCTTAAGTCCGAGGGCGAGCGCCTCCTTAACTACCTTGATGACTGCGATCTTCTGACCGCCCGCATCGGTAAGCTCGACGTCAGACGTCGACTTAGCCTCCTCTCCGGAAGCTGCGCCGCCCGCTGCAGGTGCAGCTGCAACCGCAGTTGCGGAAACACCCCACTTCTCCTCAATCGCCTTCACGAGCGTGTTGAGCTCGAGGACGGTCATCTTCTCGACTGCCTCAATGATTTGTTCCTGGTTCATAATTAATTCTTGAGTTTAGATACTTCACCAAGTGCGATCGCAAAACGAGCGCGCGGTGAGTTGATAACGTTCGCGAACATGCCGCGAAGCACGGGAACTGAAGGGATCGTCGCGACCTGAGTCATTTTCGCTGCGTCCGCAAATGCGCCCTCGAAAACGCCGCCCGCGATCGCGAGCACGTCCTTGAGCTTCTTCACGTAGGCATGCACACCGCGAGCCGGTGCCGTCGCATCGCCCGCAGTCCAGGCCACAGCGATTTCACCCGGGAGTTCCGGGAGTTCGCCCTCATGCCCCTTCGCCGCAAGCGCGCGCTTGATCAAAGTCTTCTTCGCAACCATATAGCTCACCCCCTCCTGCTTGAGATCCTTCCGGAGCGCCGAAGCGTCCTTCACGGTGAGCTTGTGGAAGCGGACGAAGACGATCGAGGACGCATCCTTGAATGCCTCCGTCAGTTTCGCGACAATCTCTTCTTTCTTTGCTTTGTTAATAGCCATTTTCGTAGCTTTTACAGCTGGCGGCTTACGGAGTTTGAATCCGGTAAGCTACAAGCTTCTTTTATTCGTACGAACAAAATAAGGAGAATTCGACCTGATTATTGGTCTCCCTGCGTAGGACTTATGGCTGCCTACGGTCTTTGGTCCGTACGAGGGAGACTATAGCCCAGCGCGTCTTCATGTGCAAATTATGGAGAGAGTGGTACGATAGGTCCCCACCCTAGTAAGTCACGCTAAAGGAGGCGTACGTGGACATTGGTGCGGCAGTTAGAGAGGCGTTGGGAAACATACCCTCTTCCCACGACCGAGAAAACTTTGCAATTCATCTGGAGGTGCTTCGACAAATCGGGTCTGACCGATTTCGAGAAGGCGAAGTTGAGCCAACACAAAAACTCAAAGAGGCCGGGCTGCTGGTACCAGTTCCTCTCGGCAGAGACTGGTACCGAGCATCAGACGAGTTCGCTACCTGGCTCTCTGAAAGAACATTCAGCGTACAAACGCAGGCGTTTGAACTCAAACGCTAACAGAAGTTTCGGGGCCGCGCACGCGCGGCCCTTTCTTTATTAACGGCGCTAGAGCGCAGCGGCGAGCCGCAGCGTAAGGAGGCTCACAGCGACGATGGCGGCGAAACCGGTCGCGAATTTGATGAACCCGACGAAGTACTGCATGGGTTCAGGATAGCACTATTCGCGCGCAGATTTTGTAAGAGAGAGCGCGCAGGTCGTGGTTGCAGTCGTGTAACCGACAGTGAAGAGGGACTCCGTATCGGCAACGATGAGTGGGTGGATAAGCTCGAATTCGTCCTTCCTCATTTCCACAATGACCTCGACCCGGCTTGTACGAAACTCAGGCGCGCGCCAGATCTGATAGAGGTACACTTGACGTTCATCTCCATAAAATGAATAGAGCGGGGCTGCGCCACAGTCACGCACCACCGCATCGCCTGGATAGGTGAAAAAATCAGTGAGTCGCTCAAATGTGGCCGAATGCGCATTTGGAATACGAAGCGGCTGTCCACCTGTGAGCGAACGGAAAAAGACTGAGCTCCTTAGGATGTACGCATATCCGTCTACTGCTACTGCACCCTCGGGCAGCACAAAAGCTGGCTCGGGTGGGAGGGTGTTTTTTCCGGGGGTTGTTGACGTAGAAGTGGAACTGGTACTCGTTGCAGTCCCCGGAGTCGTTGTTGCCGCAGGCTCACCCCCTTGTCCTATTGATGAAGAACCGCGTCCAAGAAACCAGGTGCCAAGAAGAAGTCCGCCGATAAGAAGCACCCCGCCGAGCGTATAGTAGCTACGTATAGTTGTCATAGGTGTCCGAAAGTATAGCCTGTCCCCTTTCTGATTGCCAACTCAAATGTGTTCGAGGCGAAGGACGGAAATAGCGGGAAACTTTGGCTTCTGTTTTTCGACGTGCGCAAGCACCAGATTCGGAAACGCCGCATGCGGATTAAGCGCGACTGCTTCCTGTGCCTTGCGCTCAGCCTCCTTCAAGTCACCACTGTAAAGCGCGAGCAGAGCCTCCATCGCAGGTGTGAGCAGATTTCCGGGCGAGAGCAGTACCGCTCGCGCAACCATTTCTTTTGCTTCAGGAATCTTCTTTTCTCCAAGAACGGTCTCGACCGAGAGCAGATAGGCGAAATTCATACGCGCGCGATAATGCTCGGGTGCCACGTCGAGGTACGTCCGATAACGTTCTTCGTACACGGCGAGCTGCGTGCGAGCCGTCTCGATAGTTGCCGCGTCGATGTTCCGCTCCGCGAACCGCTCGAGCGTTCCTTTTATGAGAGAGGCCGATGCGAACCGGAGCGACTCGAAACTTGAGACGCGCGAGGTGGCAAGCTGTATCTCTACCAACTGCTTTTTTGTGTCCATCTCGACAAACACGCGGTAGAGCGAGTCCTGCCGAGCGTATTCGTCAAGGAGCGCGTACTTCCCGCTTATCAGAATGAGGAGTGCGAGTCCTGCTGCCGCCACGCGATACGGAAAA
>CAYVUT010000027.1:0-6634 GCA_964455225.1 uncultured Candidatus Saccharibacteria bacterium | reverse complement strand
AGAAGGATCCGCAGTTGGATAGGGCAGTGAAGTTTTTGACGGAAGGGAAGTAGGGCGCTCGGAGCCGTGCGTGTTGCGGAAGTCGGCGAGAGTCCTTGCTGTCTCGAGTGTTGGTGCGTATACGCTATGATAGGTGGATATGACTCCCACGAGAATAGCTCTTCTAATCGGTGCTTGTGCCGTGCTTGTTTCGGTATTGGTGTTGCGCATGAGTCCGAGTGCAGAACTGGCGCACGACGCAGAGACGATCGTCGTCACCGCGGTGCCGATTCAGCGACTACGACCATCGGTAGTACTGTGCGTACGTCTGCGACAGGTCGGGCGCTTATTGCCATGCCTTCTAAGCAGCTAACGCTTGATCACGAGACGACGCTCGTTCTCTATGGTGATGAGCGCGGATCAGTGAACCGCGTGAGACTCGTCAATGGCGGCATGTGGTCCCGCGTCGCAAAGATATTCGAGCAGGGAGAGTATTACGAAGTCGAGACAGAGACGATGGTTGCGGCCGTGCGCGGCACGGCGTTTAACGTGACCTACCGCGACGGAGTTTCGGCGGTCATGGTGACCGAGAGTACGGTTGCGGTAACGCCGCGTGATGAGGAAACCGGAGCGCCCCGCACCGAAGCAAGCGTACTCGTGATCGATGGACAGAAGGTGGTACAAGAAGACGCACTTGAGCTACGCGTGGATGCTCTTACTGAAGACGACCGCGCTGATTCTTGGTTCGAATTCAATACGGCAACATCTGAACCTGACGACGCTGACTCGGAAGAGAGGTCTGCGGCCCCGCTTCCGTCGTCGCCTGCTGCCGCGAACACGGTCTCAGAGGTGCGAGAGACCGTTCGTTCCGAGACTCGTCAGGATACGGAGACAGAACGAGAGGACGATACGTCCGTACCTGTCGAGGAAACCGTTGCTGAACCCATCCTGCCTCCTGGAATAATTGTTTTAGCGAACGTGTCGCCGGCACGCATTGCTCGCGGTTCAGGCGATTCGCTCACGATCCGCGGACTCGGCCTTTCATACGCGGCGTATGTGTCTTTTGTGGGCGAAGGCGAGGTGGTAGCGGCAGCAGAATCGTTCAAGATCGTTGATGATACGGCAGTGACCGTGACCGTGCCGCGGGGACTTGCGGCTGGCACATACACCATCGTCGTCACCAGTAACGCTGAGCGTGGCTTCTCGCTCAAGAACGCACTGACCCTCTTCTAGCGGTATGCGTCGCTTCCTGCATCAGGCGGGTGTCGTCGTACTTGCAGGATCAGTGGTCGTCGCGGCGTATATCGGTGGGGTGTTTGATACGTGGCAAGATCAGCTGACCGATAGGCTGTTTCTTGAGGCGCCGCAGCCGGAGCAGATCCTAATAGTCAGCGTTGATGAGGCGGCGCTCGCCGCGTTCGGCCAATGGCCATTTCCGCGCGCGGTGTTTGGACATGCGGTCGATCGTCTGCAGGGTGCGCGACGCATCGGCATAGACATACATTTTGCCGAACCGTCCCGATGGGGTGAGACCGATGACGCCGCATTCGCACAGGCACTTGCACGCGCCACACCTCCCGTCGTCTTGCCGGTGGAATTGACGGCCGATGGATTGCGATCGACCGCCCCGCTCGCAGCGTTCCAGGCAGAGAGCGAGCGGGGGTTCGTGAATGTCATCGTAAGCGCAGATGGAGTCGTCCGGTCGCTCTCGAGCGAACGATCCGATCTGCAGGGAGGGCGAGAGGTCAGTTTCTCACGTGCGCTTCTCGGTACGACTACTGCAATCGCTATCCCTGAGCGCATACGCATCGCGTATATCGGCGGTGCACGAACCTTTCTTACAATCTCGCTTGCAGACGTGGTCGCCGGCACCGTTCCCGAGTCAGTGATCAACGATGCGTATGTGCTCATAGGCGCGACAGCTCCAAGCTTGCGCGACGTGTTTGAGACGCCGTTCGGTTTCATGCCGGGCGTCGAGATACACGCCAACGCGCTTCAGACTATGCGGGAGGGGGTGTATCTGTCAGATGTGGCACCGATGACTGCAGTCCTGTTGCTGCTAATGGCGTGTGCGGTTACGGGCGCGGCGGTTGCATACGTGCGGCGTCTCACGTTGCTGGCACTCTGTGTCGTAGCGCTTCTTGGCGGCTTCATTGGTGTCGCGGCCTTCCTGTTCGCGTACGGGATCGTCATTCCGCTTCTGTACATGCTCGGCGCGGTCGTGCTTACGGGAGGTGCCATGCTTGCGCGGGAATACGTTGCCGAATCGAAAGAGAAACGCTTCATCCGGGACACTTTCGAGCGCTATGTCTCGGGCGCGGTCATGGCAGAGCTCATGGCGCACCCAGAAAAGCTCACGCTTGGCGGTGAGAAGAAGCGCATCACCGTCTTATTTTCAGACATCCGAGGCTTTACGACTCTTTCCGAGAATCTTTCGCCTGAAGCGCTGACCCAGATCATGAATGAATATTTGTCTGCGATGACGGACGCCATACTTGCGCATGGGGGCTTGGTCGATAAATACATTGGCGATGCAATCATGGCGTTCTGGGGCGCGCCAGTTGATGATCCGGCGCAGGAGACGCATGCGGTGGAGGCTGTGCTTGTCATGCGGGACCGGCTCGCCGAACTTAATGCGCTTTGGGGTACTCGTGGCTTGCCGCCGGTACGTATTGGCATCGGTGTCACGACGGGAGAAGCAGTGGTGGGGAATATGGGGTCAACACAACGCTTCAACTACACTGCTATGGGGGATGAAGTGAACTTCGCTTCACGCCTTGAGGGAATCACGAAGGAGTACGGTACGACGTGTCTGGTGAGCAAGGAAACGTATGATGGCGTAGCCCAGGAGCAGCAATGCATGTTCCGCGAGATTGATACGGTGCGCGTGAAAGGAAAGTCTAAGTCGAGAACTATTTACGAACTACGTGCGACGGGGCGTACGGAACCGTCTCATAGCGATTTCGCAGAAGGGAGGCGTGCGTATCAGGAAGGGAGGTGGGATAAGGCGATAGAGTGCTTCCACGCCATCCTTCGTGCCGGACCGGATCCGGTTACCGAAACCCTTGCGGCACGCGCGGAGTATTTCAAGAAGCATCCGCCGCATGACTGGGACGGCACATACGACTTCGAGACGAAATAACCCGCGCGTCAGACTCTGATGGGTACGGGTTTTTCTATATGGTTGCCCTGAAGCAGGAGATGGGTTAGGATGGGGCGACTATGAAAGTTATATTGCTGAAAGACGTGAAGGACACGGGCCGCGCACACGACACGATTGACGTGTCAGACGGTCACGGTCTGAATTTCCTTATCCCGAAGAAGCTTGCTATCCCGGCCACCCCGTCGGCTCTTAAAGAGGCGGAACTCCGGAAGTCGCAGGTAACGGCACGCCGTGAGCTTGATGGGAAGCTCCTTGCAAAGGGTCTTGAGCAGCTTGCTGAAGCACGCATCGTGATCCGCACCAAGGTCAACGAAAAGGGTCATCTCTATGACGCGATAGGGGCTGATGAGATTGCGGCTGCTGTGCGCGAGCAGGCACGCCTCGAGCTTCCAGAAGGAGTCATCCGTTTGGAGAAGCCTATCAAGGAGACGGGAACGTTCGATGTCCCAGTCGCCGCAGGAACAACTTTCGGCAAGTTTTCAGTCACCGTTGAAGCAGAGTAGGGAACGTTCTGCAGACAACAAAACAAAAAGCCCACCATATATGGTGGGCTTTTTGTTTTGTTGAATCAAAAACTTTTAGATAACGTGTGCGACTTTCTTCTTGAGAATCTGACCGTCGTAACGGGTGAAGCGCTTGTCTTTGAAGGAGACGGTTCCTTCTGCCATGGCAAAGAGAGTGTGATCCTTGCCAACCTTTACGTTCTTGCCTGCCTCGATCTTCGTGCCGCGCTGGCGGACGATGACCATGCCCGGACGTGCTTTTGCGCCGTCACCGAGCTTCACGCCCAAGTATTTTGGGTTTGAATCGCGCAGGTTCTGTGTTGAGCCGCCGGCTTTTGTTGATGCCATAGTGTTAAGCTAAATGTCGCATGACTATAGCAGGGCTGCGGGAGAAAAACAAGGCTCGGCGGGAGGCCCTAAAACGCTTCCTGGTGGGGCGTTATGAAGCGGTCCCTAAGGACGTGCTCTACATCGCGGTTTTCGTCCTTTCGTGCCTTGGGAGCTTCGGGTTGGGGATGCTCGTTGAACGGGACTTGGGGCAGGGGAGCGCCTTCACGGTGACCGAGGTGCCGCTTGAGGAATACGCGGCCGCCCGCAGGGCGGCCGCGCCCGGGGAGACCGTTGCTCCAGCGGCGCTCCCAGGTCAGGGCGGGGAGGTGGTGGCTTCACGGAACGGTACCCGCTACTACTACCCCTGGTGCAGCGGCGCGAGCCGCTTGAGCGCGGCAACTAAGATCTCATTTGCTTCTGCAGAAGAAGCGGAGGCGGCTGGATACGAACGTGGAGCAGGGTGTGAGTAAAGCGCACGTCTTCACCCATGCTACACTTTTGAAAAGCACCTATGAATGAAGATTTGACCCGAGATACGCTGCCTTCGGCACAGGGAAATGGCAATCATCTGGCGGAGATAATCCGTGAAGGGAAGCAGACGATGCCGCAAGAACGACCGCTTCTTGTCTGCAAACCAAACAAAGTGGAGTCGTGGCGCGTGTTCAAGATCATGTCCGAGTTCGTCGAAGGATTCGACATCATCGGCCGTCATGGCCTCTCGGCAACATTTTTTGGTAGCGCACGCGCTTCTGCCGATAGCGAGGTATATAAGAAGGCGAGCGAGCTCGCGGGCCGGCTCGCAAAGCGCGGATTCGCCGTCGTTACGGGCGGTAGCTCCGGCATCATGCAGGCAGGGAATAAGGGTGCGTTTGAGGCGGGAGGCGCATCAGTTGGACTCAATATCAATCTCCCCATCGTGCAATCGTACAATCCGTACCTCACAGAACGTTTCAGCTTCGACCACTTCTTCGTCCGTAAAGTGATGCTCACGTACGCTTCCGAGGTCTATGTCTATTTCCCGGGCGGTTTTGGAACGCTCGACGAATTCTTCGAGATTGTGACCTTGGTGCAAACTAAGAAGATCCGCAAAGTGCCAATCGTGCTTTTTGATAGCAGCTACTGGAAGCCGCTCAACGAGTTCTTTCAAAAACAGATGTATGAGGACCGCAAAGCAATCGATAAGGCCGACATGGAGCTTTTCCGTATCGTGGATACTGTGGACGAGGCATACGAATACATCGCTGCGAACGTGACGTGCTGATTGTGAACATCTGACGCTTTTCGACGCCGAAGCATCATCTATACTTGAAGGCATATGGGACTCGACTATGCACAGAAGCAACTCGTGAATGCTCCGCTGAAGCACAAACGGCGCGGTACGCGCGCAGACCGTCTGCAGATTTACGCATTCTTCACCGGGCTCATGAGTACGCTCATCTCGCTCGCCGGTGTCTTGGTGCAGGCGTTCAAATAACAGGGCAGGGGAATACCCTGTTTTCATCTTGGAAAGGCAAAAGGAGTATCCCGCCTCCCTATCTCACCTGCGGTTTCGGGATCGCTAGAAAATATTCAGATACATACCGCAAAATATCGCACCAAGAGAACGGATTTCTTCTAAGAGCGCCACGAAAGATTTGTGCCGAGGTACGTTTATAGGGAAGGGTCTGTATTCGATGGACCTTCAGAATAGATGAGTGTCGCACAAATTCAATTATCTGAAGCAATGTCGCAAAACGTATCAAAAGAAACACCCAGCTCCGAAGAGCTGGGTGCGGTAGAAAGCGAATTTCTACGTGCGATTGCGGTCAGTTGACCGTCTTGGGTCCCGTCTCGGTCGTGGCCTCGGCGGGCTCGCCGCCGACTCCCGTGTCGGTGTCGTGCTCGCCGGAACTGCGGCTGTAAAGATGTCGCGTATCCTTGTTGATGACCTCCACTTCGTCGCGCTTGTCGCCGAAGCAGTCCTTGAGCGCCTCGATCACGTCGTTCGTGATCCCGTCTTCGTCAGGGTTGAAGGCGTCGCCGACGATCACCTGCACACCGTACTGTTTGAGCGAAACGCTCTCGCATCCGAGTGTGTCGTTGATCTTACGCACGAGCGCCGCACCGATCGGTCCGACCTTCTCGATGTACTTCTCCGAGCTCTCGCGGAGCGGAAGGTGGAAGCTCTCGATGTAGTCGGTCGAAATCCTCGTATTCACCTCGAAGTTGAGGCATTGCGGGTTGGGAACCACCTTACGGAGGATCCGCGGGGACAGTGTCTTCGTCATCATCATCTCCCGTTGGAGTTTGAGGTTGCAGAAATGGCCGAGACGTTAATGTACTACAGCCGGTAATAATATATCACAGTATTATTAAGTATGTCAAGTATTGAAACTGGCACAGGGCAGGGGAGCAAGAAGGGAGTTATGCCCTCTAGAAAACTGGACTCGCGTCCCCTTTCCGGTAGTGTGTTCGGGGAAGGGTCTAAGTTCGTTGAAAAAGCACAGCGCGAATCGGAAGGAGATTGCTACAAGAATAATTCTGATACGCTGCGAAAACTTGATTGAGTGAGATATTGAAGGCAGGGAAGCTCGCCGCGAGCGGGTTTAGTTCAAGGGTAGATACGTCGCACAATATATCTTTTGCGACACTACCGTAGGGCAAAAGCCGGCTTCCGTAC
>CAYVUT010000026.1:0-6864 GCA_964455225.1 uncultured Candidatus Saccharibacteria bacterium | reverse complement strand
CTTAGCGGACAATCGATCGGACGATGTCTTCTACGAACGGATCGGGCGTGAACGCGCTCCGTTCATCTTCACAAGCGCGCATCTCGGATTCTTCGTAGTTGCCGCACTGGGGGAAGCGGAGGCTGAACGTCAGAATCGTTGTCGCCGCATCGTCTGGTGCGAACGCATAGGCGTACTGTCGATAGACGCTCCCTGCGGCACCCTCGGCGACGGTCGTCACGCAGTACGAGCGGCCGTCTATGATGCGCTTCTCGGTGCCGCCCGCGCGGTCGCTCTCGATTCCAGCTTCGGTACAGGAAAGCGTTTCAGAGACAGTAAGGAATTTCGGCGGCCAGTCGACAGTAGCGATGTAGGTAGTGCCAAGGGTTGTGGGGTAGGTGAAGGTGAGGCCGGACGACGTGCTAGTCGCGGTTTCTAGGCTAGCCGCGCGCTCAGGTGTCGTATCAAGTGTGCGGAGCGAATACAGTACCGCAGCGATGAAAAGAATGATGGCAACTACGCTCAAGCGTTGCAGGGTCTGTTGCATGGTGCGTGCATTATACCCCCTCATACGCTGCGCGAATCGCAGCTGCGTCAAGCTTTTTCATGGGCATGAACGTTTGCATCATGCGTGCGAGCTGCTCAGGTGTTCCAGCGCTCATCAGCTCGTCCATCTCGCGGGGGACGATCTGCCACGAGATGCCGTAACGATCCTTGAGCCATCCGCACTGTTCGGAATCGGGGACGGCGGAGAGCGCATCCCAGTATCTATCGATCTCTTCTTGGGTGTCACAGCGTACGATGAGCGACACCGCTTCGTTGAAGGCGAACTTATGCGCGTATGCGCTATCCATAACACTGAACTCTTGTCCGAAGAGCGTGAGCCGCGCATATTTCACCGTACCTTCGGCATCCGGCGCCTCATCTGCCGCGTACCTGGCGAGAATGTCTACGCTCGAATCCGGAAAGAGCGATGCATAGAGGCGTGCTGCCTCCTCAGCTTTTCCGCAGACGTCGCCAACGAACAAGAGCGCGGGTGCGATGCGCCCCTTCGCGAAGCCCTCTTCCGTGAGGATGATCTGCCACGAGACGCCGTACTTGTCTTCTATCCAACCGTAGCGTTTGCTGAATGGGTAGGAGCCGAGCTCCATGAGCGCCTTGCCGCCCGGCGAGAGTTTTGCCCACAGCTCATCGACTTCTTCTGCGGTCACGCATTTTATGGTGAACGAGATCGACGGGTTGATCGTGAAGAGGGGGCCCGCACTTATCGCCATGAACTCATAACCTGCAAGCGTGAATGACACGACGTCGCAGTCGCCTGAAGGCGTGTCGCGCAGTGTCACGAGACTTGTGATCTTTGAGTCGGGAAGGAGAGAGGTATAGAGCGCTGCTGCTTCTTTCGCTTCGGTATTGAACCAGAGATGAGGGACGATCCGTTGCATAGCAGTTATTGTGAATGGGTAAGCGTGATGCTGTAGTGAAGTATACCTAGTACGTGCCCAGGTATCAGCTATGCACTGCGTGCATCGGGTATTGGTCGTATATGCGCTAGACTGGAGGTATATCCCGCCAATACGTGACGGGACCCGATTAGCCATCACATTTGAACATCATTATGATTTCTGCACTTATCGGACTATTCCTTGCGCTTAGCGCCGGCGCGACGGTCGCCGTTTCTGACGACGCGAAACCGGGCGATGCCCTGTATGGCGTCGACCGCGCATCAGAGCGTGTGCGGCTTGCGTTTGCGGGCGAAGAGGGAAAAGCTGAGCTTAAGGTCCGCTACGCGAATGAGCGCCTCACCGAGCTTGAGGAGGTCATTGCTGAAGAGAGTGAAGATGAGGATACCTCTGACGAGGTGTCCGTAGGCTTGACCGAAGCCGAGGCAACTATCTACACGAACGAAACCATCGTGAAGACTGAGTTCAATGATGCAAAAGAGATCCTCATTTCTACGAGCACCGAAGCGACAATGCTCGAGAATGAAATTGCGGCGTACTACGGCATCAGCGCCGAAGAGGTGCATGCGGTGCTAACGATAGAGACCGAAGATCGGGCGAGCCGTCCCGAGGACCGTACGCCAGCCATATTCCGTGACTCAGAGCGTGTTGAAGGGGCCCTCGAAAATGCGGTGTCCTATCTGTCTGAAGTGCGCCTGGAGCTTGAAGCCAAGGGCAATGTCCAGGCCGAAGAAGCGGTTCAGACAGTGATTGATCGCCTGCTCGAGCGCATGGGCACCCTGCCGTCCACAGTAAAGGCTTCCATCGAAGTGAAAGTGGAGGATGATGGTAGCCAGGAAATTCGCATCAAAGTTGAGGACGAGAGCGATGAGGATGAGGATTCCGATGAGGCTCGCGGCGAAGATGACGAAGACGAAGTAAAGACCGAGATTCGCGCCGATGGCATCCGCACGAAGGTTGAGATCAAGGACGGGGAAACGCGCACGGAAGTGAAAACGGATGACGACGACAACGACGACGCGACCGAGATCGAAGATGCTGACGACGATGATGGAGATGAGGTGAGCGACAACGATGCAGACGAGGATGATGGTTCCGATGAGGATGAAAGAGAGGATGCGGATGAAGATAGGAGCGGCAGCAATAGCGGTTCCGATGATAACTAGACAGCAATAATCGTGCGGTTAGCACACAAAAACGCCCCGTACGGGGCGTTTTTGTGTGCGGCGTTGCAAAGTAGACGGTGTGGGAATCTGCTCCTAATTAAAGTTGATCGTGAAGTTATACATACCCCTCGCGCCAAGCCCCTGCATACTGGTGCCTGACTCCTGGGGCGGAATATCTATCGAAGTCTCTCCGGACGGAGGAAGGCTGCCACGATAACCGACACTCGGAATGACGAGGGCAGATGAGCAGTCGAATGTGCCGCGCGTGTCCATTTCGATTACGGTGGGGAGTCCGGCGGCGGCATTTGTTATGCGCGGCGAATATCCGCCTTTTGCGCTGATGCGGATACGCTGCACGCCATCTACGACGCTGACGTTATCTGCAGTCTCGTCTTGCGGCACTCCGTTATTTTGGCTTGGAGTGCGAACAAGCGCGACCGCCCCGCCGATGAGGAGCGCGGCAATGATGATCGACAGGGTGATTGGTTTCATGCTGAGGTAATGGTAGCGCAAGGCGTTAGAAGTTCCAGAGCGGGGGAATGATTCCGGCCGCGACGAGAGCACCGAGTAGCGTGAAGAGTCCGAAGAAAATCACGATCAACCCGGCACTCTTGAAGAAGATGCCTGATTGCGCTTTCGTGTGAATCCCGAGTGAGCTGAAGGAAAGGAGCGCGAGAACGGGGAGCGTGCCGAGCGCGAACGCCGACATGATGAGTGCGCCCTCAAGGAAGCTGCCGGTCGTGAGTGTATAGAGCTGCATCGACTGCGTGAAGCCGCACGGCAGGAAGAAGGTGGCGATGCCAAGCAAGAACGGCGTGAGCGTATGATTCACTCGTTTCAATCCGTGTATGCGCTTGCCAAGCGCGCTCGGCAGCGTGAGCTGCAGCTTCTTCATCCATGGGAATACGTCAAGCAGATTGATGCCGAGCACGATGAGCACGAGCGCGACGATGAGGTTCAAGACGAAGGTGCCGGTCGTGCCCAGTTGAAATACCGCACCGAGCGCGCCGATCGTTCCGCCCAAGACGAAGAAGGAAATGAGCCGTCCGGCGTGGAAGAGCGCCTGCGGCCTGACCGCATCTCCTTCTTTGGCGAAGTTCGCAGAGATCGAGAGCGCGAGTCCGCCGACGATCGCCATGCACGTTGAGACGGAGGCGATGAGACCGATGAGGAATGCGGTGCCATAGCCCACGTCGGCGGTCGTGACCAGGTTCACGATGCCAAGCTTCTGGAGGATGATGAAAAGCGCAATGAACGCAGCTGCGATCGGCAGTGCGCGCGTGAAGTCCGACCATTTCGCGTGATGCTTCTGACGCTCGAGCGCGAGCGTGTAGCCGTGGGGCTTGAGGACTTCGCTCAGGTCGCGCGCCACATGTTCGGGCGCCTTGTCGCCGAACTCGCCAGTCACTTCGACCGAGAGATCCGCGAGTGATGCCTTTGCGCGCGACACCTCGGGCACTTCGGCGAGCTCGCTCTCGGTGAGCGCGACACACGAAGTGCAGTGCATGCCTTCGACGTGGAATGTGTAGGTTTGGTCATACGTGTTTAGAGCTGCTTAGCTTTAAGACGGAGCGAATTGCCGACGACTGAGACGCTCGAAAGCGCCATCGCGAGCCCTGCGAAGACAGGGCTCAACAGCCAGCCGAACGCGGGGTAGAAGAGGCCTCCCGCAAGCGGGATACCGACGATGTTGTATACGAATGCGAAGAAGAGGTTCTGCTTGATGCCACGCATGGTGAACTTCGGGGGGCGCACCGCTTTCACGAGTTTTGAGAGATCGCCATGCAGAAGCGTGATGCCTGCTGTTTCTATCGCTACATCCGTACCAGTGCCCATCGCGACGCCGACGTCTGCCTTTGCGAGCGCGGGAGCATCGTTGATGCCGTCGCCCGCCATGACGACGACGTGTCCTGCGCGCTGAAGCTTCTCTATGACGCTGAGCTTGTCGTCGGGCAAGACCTCGGCAACAACCTCGTCGATGCCAACCTCCTCAGCGATCGCGTGCGCCGTATTCGTGTCATCGCCGGTCAGCATTACGGTCTTGAGGTTAAGTCGATGGAGCGCCTTGATGGCCTCGATCGCTTCTTTTTTCACGGCATCGGCTACCGTGACGACGCCAAGCACCGTGCCTGCGCTCGCCAGGATCACCGGTGTTCGACCCTTGCGGGTGTCTTCCGAGAGCGCATCTCGCTCAAATGCGACTCCGAGTTCGGCCATGAACGCGACGTTTCCTGCGGCATAGGCCGTGCCGCCCACGGTGCCCGTGACACCCCTCCCTTTCTTCACCTCGAAATGCTCGACGGGGGAAAGTGCGATTCCTTGCGTACGCGCATGTTCGACGATCGCGTGCGCGATCGGATGCTCGGACTTATTTTCAAGTGACGCGAGTATCGAGAGCAGTTTTCGCGCATCCTTTTCCGCGTATGCCGTTACTCCGGTCAATTCCGGTTTTCCTTTGGTGATCGTGCCGGTCTTGTCGAGCACTACGGTATCGACTTCCTGCAGTTTTTCGAGCGTTGCCGCATCCTTGATCAGTATCCCTTCCTTCGCGCCCTTGCCGACGCCGACGATGATCGCGGTCGGTGTCGCAAGTCCGAGCGCGCACGGGCAGGCGATGACGAGTATGCCGACGAAGGAGGTGAGGCCATAGGAGAGCGCGTGCGCGAAGCCAAGCAGGGGAGTGCCGATGATGAGCCAGCCGAACAGTGCAAGGAAAGCAAGCACGAGCACTATTGGCACGAATACGCCGGAAATCCGATCCGCGAGCGCCTGAATAGGCGCGCGGCTTCCTTGGGCTTCCTCGACCATCCGAATGATATGTGCAAGCAGCGTTTCGCTGCCCACTTTCGTCGCGGTGAAGGTGAATGCACCGGTGCTATTGATGGTGCCGGCGGCGACCGTATCGCCCGCCTGCTTCTCGACGGGCACGGGTTCTCCTGTGATCATCGACTCGTCGACATACGACGAACCTTCTGTCACTACGCCATCGACAGGAATGCGGCCGCCCGGCTTCACGACGATCTGGTCGCCATGCACCACCTCATTCACCGGCAGCTCCTGCTCGACGCCATCGCGGATCACGAGCGCGGTTTTCGCCTGGAGGTTGAGGAGCTTCTCGATAGCATCCCCAGTCTTGAGTTTTGCGCGCGCCTCGAGATATTTGCCGAGCGTAATGAACGCGATCACGACGATGGTGATGTCGTAGTAGGACTGGTCGACATCAAGATATTGGCGAAGCGGCTCCTCAAACGCAGAGAGTATGAAGCTGTAGACGAAGGCGACGGAAGTGCCGATGCCGATCAGCGTATCCATATTCGCGCTTCCATAGCGCAGGAAGCGGTAGAAGCCGAGGAGATACGGTTTGCCGACCACGAGGAGCGTGTAGGTCGCAAAGATCGGCAGAAGATGATGTATGAATTCGTTGAGCGTGGGGGAGAGAGTGGGGATGACCTGAAATTTCGCGAGCGCATCCATAGCCATCACGGCGATACTGAAAACGGCAAGCGGCATCGAGGTGAGGACACCCAGGCGCATCCGAGCAATCTCCGCAAGCTTCTCTTGCTTCGTTTGCCCGATGCCCGTGTGTTTCTGGTGCTCTTCGGGAGACATGCCCATCGCTTCCGCGCTCATCCCGCCCGGGAGCGCGAGTGCATAGCCGAGCGGCGCTATCTTCTTCGAGAGCTCATGCGGATTCGTTTTCGTCGGGTCAAAGGCTATCTTTGCCTTTTCCGTGCCGTAGCTCACCTCGGCAGAGGCGACGCCTTCCGTTTTTTTGAGCGTCTTCTCGATGATGGTGGAACACGACGCGCAGTGCATCCCTTTCACTACGTACGTTTCGGTGTGCATAGTGTTTATTTCCGCTTGAGCTTATAAACCTTCAAGATTTCTGATTTCGCTTTTTCCGTCTGACCCGACTTCACCTGATTCAGGATGCATCCGCCCAGATGATTTTCAAGGAGAAGGTCCTCCACATTCGAGAGACCCTGCTTCACCGCGGAGGTTTGGGTGATGATGTCGATGCAGTACGTACCGCCTTCTACCATTTTCTGGAGCCCGCGTACCTGGCCCTCGATAAGCTTCAGTCGGCGGACAATCGTGCTCCTGCTGGTTTCATTCATGGTGCGCATAGCACGAAGCATACCCCCTAGGGGGTATGCTTCGCAATGCTGCCTGTGGAAATCTTCTGCGGATCTGTGCTTATATGCCCACCTCGACCTTGAAGCCGGCGTACGACATGCGCTTCATATCGAAAGGCATTT
>CAYVUT010000025.1:0-7162 GCA_964455225.1 uncultured Candidatus Saccharibacteria bacterium | reverse complement strand
CGAAAACCAGCAGGGGCGAAAGCTCCTCGTGGGTTCAAATCCCACCCTCTCCGCAATAAGTGAAATTACACTGACGCACCGCCTGACGGAGAGATGCTCTGTCGTTGCAGTTCTTTCTTGAGTTCTACCATTCGGAGCTCGCGATCCACCATGATGCGATTCACGCGCTCTGACTCCGCGAGCCTTTCATCCACAACGCGCTTTGCTTCCGCAAGGTCTTTGGTTGCCCGATCCGCATACGCAAGCGCGCGGGCGCGTGTCGAGGCGAGCGTATAGAACATGAGCGCCAGAAGGATGCTGACCACGATTCCGGCGCCGATAACTACCGGTACCGTGAACTTAGCGTACGCAACGTCGCCAAACCCTGCCGGCGCGGCGAATGAGAGTTTCCAGGGACGACCAGAAACGTAAATGGTTCGCGTCTGAGTGAAACGGATAGAATTCGCAAGAATCCCTCGCTCATCCCAATCATCATATAAAACGCTCTCGGGCGAACCGTTCGTACCATCGGCGATACGAAGCCCGATCTTACCGAGCCCTTGTTCGCCGATGATACCCCGCACGAAATCGTGGGCGCGAAACGGACTGTACGTATAGCCGACGATATGCGCCCGCCGTTCGGAAAGCGTCTCATGCGGTTTTCCGTTCGCGTAGAACGGGACATACATGAGAAACCCGGGCTGCACGTCCGCGTCGATCTCTTGCACGAGCGTGACGCGGCCAGAAATACGCGGTTCTCCTGTATCACGCGCCTGCTCCATGCCAGCACGCCGGACTGGTTCCTGGAACATATCGAAGCCGAACGCCTGTTGATTGCGCGTATCGAGCGGCTCGATGTAAATGATGGTCGAATAGATATCCCGTTCACCGGGAGGCCGAATCGTGTAGTTGGGAAAGCCTTCGTTGCGGATCGCCTTCTCATGGGCAGTACGCTCCTCGGGAGTCACGAAAATCGCGTACCCGATGCCTTGGATCCCCGGATAATTCTCTCTGATGTTGAGCGCATCAACATACGCCTTCCACTCATCGCGCTCCACGACATCGGATGCGGCGAGAAGCCCCTCTGCCCCCTCAAGAAGGCTTTCATATACTTTTATCCGCGCCTCGATGGCACGCGATGCACGATCAACTTCAGTGTCGAAGACGTTGCGCGCCTCTTGGGTGAGGAACGCATCGAATACCGCCGCGGTCACGATGGTAATCATGATCGAAAACAGCAGCAGCCATGTGAGTGCAAGCCACCCTTTGAATTCGAGCGCGTATGCGTCGCGTTCGCGATACGCGGCATAGAAGAGCCCGCTCGCGCACAGGAACACGAATCCGGTATGGACTGCGGCGGCGGCAAAGAATGCCGGGAGCGGGAGTTGCGCAATCGACCCGAGGAGATATTCGGCTAACAGCAGGAGCGAGAGGAGGAAGACGAGTGACGTATGGATTTCCGGAAGACGTAATCGCTTGAGACTCTCCACGCGCGCCACGAGCGGTACAAGACCGAGCAGCGTAAAGCAAAGCGCTGTGTACTGCGCCATCCGCACAGGCACTTCGGCGGACAGTACCGCGTCACCAAAAAGGAGGAGGTCGACTGAGAAGAACGAGAGGCCGAACGTCTCAAAAATGCGTATCAGCCCGATAAGCGCGACGAGTCCGCCAAGCACGACGCTTGCATACCCCGCCCTGTTGCGAAGCAGAAACCCGGTCGTCAGCAACAGGAACGCGATGGCAGTCACCGGATTCATGGGAATCGTATTCGGCACCGGTTGCGCAAGGACCGGGATAGCGAATGTCCACCCCGCAAGCACCAGAAGCGGTATGAGTATCAGGAACGCGATGGCCGCTTGTGGCACTCGAGCTATCGCTGCTCGCTCGAATACGGAGATTCCGCCGCTTCGCGCGCGACCGAAGGCAATGAGCGCCAGAAGTGCAAGGAGCGCTGGAACATACCACGCAAGGATCTGCGCTTTCGTTCGCTCGGACGCTACCGCTTTCGCAATGAGCTCCACACTCCGCTCGTTAAAGGTGTTCGTGAAGTGGTTCCAGGGATGGAGGCGCTCCCCGGTCGCAAGGTCGTAGTAATACGCGACCGTGTCGTCTTGGTATTTCACCAAACGCCCCGTCAACGGCTCGATCCAGAGAGTCAGGTGCGGATCAAGCTCGACGCCACGAGTCGTGCCCACTCCTGGTAGATGGCCAAGATTCGCGGTCTGATCGATACGCACCTCGTCGTACCTGGTTTGAAACCGGAGTGTCCGTAGACCATAAAGCCGCTCCTCACCCGCATAGCGCATGAGCGCCGGGCCATCATAGTTCACATGCCAATAGGTGAAGGTGTCCTCGGGATTCACGCCGCGCGGCGCAAACAGATATCCGGTACGAGCACGATCGCCAAACCCTGGCATATGCGCCCCGCTTACACGGTCGATGCCGTAGTCACGGCTCACCGAGAATATCGGTTCATCATCTTGTGTGCGGACATCAAATTGATTTCGTATGATCGAAACGCCGTTATTGCTTGAAACGGTCTCGTAAGTGTACGTGGTTTTGGAGTAGACGCCGCCGACATATGCGTCGCGCGCCTCATCATAGAAATCATCAACGGAAATGATATCGGCGGTAAATGAAAAATCGACAGGAAGAGCAAGGATGCGAGGAGCCACTACCCAGATCCACAGCGGAATCGCCGCCGTGGCAACTGCGCCAAGCGTAAGCAAGATGATGCGAGATGAGAAGATCTTCATACCGCTATTTCAAATTCCAGTATAACAATCGACCGCGGCCGACTCGCTTGCGCGAGTGCATAACATAAAGAGTGAAGCCGTCCTCAGAGAGGACGGCTTGTGATGAACAAACGAAAGAGCTAACGGAAGACGATTCCCTGCACGGCACGTGCGTGTCCCACGGCGCTGAATACGCGACGAGTGACAACGCGTTCCAGAAACCCGAGAGGCCCCGGCAGGTGCACCCCGAGACGATCCTTGAGATCATCCCAGTCGCGCTGCAGTTTTGCGCTCTCGTGCACCGCAACGCGATCGTAGTCGCTTTGGTTGGGCTTGCAGAGCACGATGCTCAGCCAGGGCGCCGTTTCTTCTCCACCAACCGACTCGAGCGTTGCGGTGAACGGGCAGTCGGCTTTCGAAACGATTCGCTTGACCTCCCGTTCGACGGGAAGCGGCGGGTTCGGACGAAACACGATGCCGTGAGTATCGCGCAAGTGGTGACAGAAGCTGTGCGCCACCTCCTCGTGCGCCAATCGCGCAAGCGCCCCTGTAGGAAACGGCGTCGCAACGATTACTTGCGGCAACGTATGCCGGATTCCAAGACCTTCGAGCTCAAGCGCCCGCAGTACGGGGACCGCATGCGGGTTCATTATTTTTCGCACAGTGTACTCCTCTGTTTTTGGTAAGGAACAAAAAATGCCAGGGCCCACCCCTGACCTTTTTATAATAACACGAGACCTGATGAAACGCAAATGAAGTGCTTCCCCACCGATCGGTATTGACGTTTTACTCCACTCGGCAATACTAAGCAGTATGCACCGCATGCAGCTCATCGCGAAGGCCGTCCTTCTTGGGGAAACCCCGAGGGTTGCTTCCGGTGCATAAGCGAGAGTGAAAGAAGGAAGCAAGGACCCTCGGGGAAACCCGAGGGATTTTTCGTTTCAGACACGAGGTAGGGGCTATGCTTGACTCACAGTCGATGCAGCAACTAGTAGATAGCGGGTACCTGCGCCCCCAGTGCAAGAAATTGCCAGGGAGCAGCAAGTGCACGCGCGCGTGCAGCAATGGGAACTGTCCGGGCGGATGCAAGAACTTCCGCATGGAAAGTGCGAAATGCATCGCAACCGCGCGGCTCCATAAGCCGTTGCTCATGGCAGCCAGGACCTAAACAGGACCCGCACGCCACTTCAGGCCGCCCAACGGGCGGCCTTTTTATTGGCAGAAAAATAGTGTATTCTCTAGGACACATTTGCGCGGTTAGCTCAGTTGGTAGAGCATCTCATTGACGTTGAGAGGGTCGTAGGTTCAAGTCCTACACCGCGCACAAAATGAAGCCCGATACGAGGCCCGAGAAAGTCTATATATATGGCAAGCATGCGCTTGCGGAGGCGCTCCAGAACGCGCCGAAGACCATCCGCAAAGTCTTTCTTTCGCCCGAGATCCGCGACACTGCACTGCGCGACCTCATTGCGGCACACCATATTCCGGTAGCTGAACTGGCGCGCGGGAAAGGCCGTGACATGACCGGGAGCGAATCCCATCAGGGCGTGATCGCCGTCATGGAACCAGAGAAGCTCATGGTCTCGCTTGAGGAGTTCCTGAAGACGCTCGATATGGGTAAGAATCCCGCCGTCGTCGTGCTTGGCGAGGTGCAAGATCCGCACAATGTGGGCGCCATCATTCGCAGTGCCGCTGCCTTCGGCCTTGCAGGAGTCTTGATTCCCGAACACAACCAAGCGCCCGTCACAGGAACGGTCGTAAAGACATCGGCAGGAATGGCGTTCCGTGTCCCGCTCGTCTCGATTGGGAACGTGAATCACACGCTACGCGTACTCAAAGAGAAAGGATTCTGGACGTATGGTCTTGCGATGGAGGGCTCGGTGCCGCTTGAAAAAGAGGCGTTCGATGCACCCGCTGCATTTGTGGTCGGGAACGAGGGCGCGGGCATCCGCGAGAAAACGCTCGAGACGTGCGACATCGCGCTTTCAATCCCGATGCATCCGCGCACCGAATCTCTGAACGCAGCCGTTTCTGCGGCGGTCGTGTTTTACGCATGGAGCAAGAAACACCCTGAATTCCTGTCATGACCCACGACACGCATCTCACTACCCCGTCCTGGCCGGACTACGAACTCCTCGATTCCGGGGAAAACATGAAGCTGGAGCGTTTTGGCGAAGCGATCGTGGCACGGCCGGAAACCCAAGCGCTCTGGGCAAAAACACATCCCGAATTCTGGAAGAGTGCGCGGGCGCTTTTTGCATTTGGCGAGAAAAAAGGCTCGTGGGAGATCCGCAAGCCGCTGCCAGATACATGGACAGTCTCGTTTGGGAATGTGCGCGCCGAAGCGAAGCTGACCGCGTTCAAGCACACCGGCATATTTCCCGAACAGGCGCCGAACTGGGCGTGGATCCGCGAACGGGTCTCGCGCCTCACACAGCCGAAAGTGCTCAACCTCTTCGGGTACACCGGTATCGCAAGTCTTGTCGCTGCGGAGGCAGGCGCATCGGTGACGCACGTCGACGCCTCGAAACAATCTCTTGATTGGGCCCGCAGGAATGCGGCGGCATCCGACCTGCCGGCAGACGCGATCCGCTGGATACTCGACGACGCGCTCGCATTCGCGAAGCGCGAAGTACGCCGTGGCGCGAAGTACGACGGCATCATCCTCGACCCGCCAGCGTTCGGACGTGGTGCCAAAGGTGAGATATGGCGTATCGAAGAAAATCTGCCGCAACTCCTCGCAGTGCTCAAAGAACTGCTCTCGGATGCTCCGGGCTCGTTCTTCCTCTTAAACGGCTACGCTGCTGGTTATGCGCCACGCTCGTTTGTGCAGGTGGTAGAAAGCATGTTTGGAACTGTTGAGGGCGAAGCGGGAGAGCTCCTCATCAAAGAATCCTCGACGGACCGCGTCATCCCCGCCGGCATCTATGTGCGTTTCGTGCGCTAATATCAAGACATGACGGACAAGAATATCGTCGTGATCTACCACAAACGCTGCCCAGACGGCTTTGGTGCCGCCTATGCGGCATGGAAGAAATTCGGCGATACGGCCGAGTATGTCCCTGCGGGCTATGGTGAAGAACCGCCCGAGGACCTTGCGGGGAAAGAGGTATACATCGTTGACTTCTACTACGACGAACATCCGGACGCGATGCGGCAGCTCGCCAAGGATACGAAGCGTCTCGTGATACTGGACCATCACCAAACCTCTCGTCCTTTTGTCGAAGAGGCTCCAGAACATGTGTTTGACAACAACCGCTCCGGCGCCACGATTGCCTGGTCGTATTTCCATCCAGACGCGCCCATGCCGCGTCTCATGCAATACCTTGAGGACGGCGATCTCTACCGATTCGCCCTCCCGGAGACGCGTCACGTATTCACCTACCTCATGACAGTGCCGTCCGACTTTGCGGTCTGGGACGAGCTTGTCGCAACACTTGAAGACGACGCGAAGCGGGAGGAGCTGCTTACGAAAGCCGCAGCGTATGACGATTTTTACGAAAAGATGGTCGCTATTGCCGTGGAGGCTGCAAAGAAAGTACGGTTTGAGGGGTACGAGTGCTATTTCGCCAATTCCCTCCCCTCCATCACCATGCGCTCCCACATCGGCAATCTGCTCTATAAGAAACTGCCGCCTATTGCGCTTGTGGTTTCGGCACACCCGGATGGATACGGCGTCTCAATCCGCAGCGACGGCACATCCGTTGACGTGGGCGCGCTTGCTGCCAAATACGGCGGAGGCGGACATGCGGGGAGCGCCGGATTCTTCATCCCGCACGGACACGAATTGCCGTGGGTCGAGATCGAGGAAGATTAGTTCTGAAAGAAATTCTCGCGATAGAAACGGAGTTCTTCGATGGAGGCACGAATATCATCAAGTGCGCGGTGCGTGCTTTCGCCCTTGCGCGCTTTCGCCTCTTCATACACGGCCGGTTGCCAACGCCGCGCAAGCTCTTTCACGCTTGATACATCGATACAGCGATAGAACAAAAACTTCTCGAGACGCGGCATGTGGATGCGCAGGAAGTGCCGGTCCATATGGATCGAATTGCCGCAGAGCGGAGCCGTATCAGGAACAACATGCTGCTCAAGGAACGCGAGCGCCTGTGCTTCGGCTTCTTGCATTGAGATGGTGCTCGCTGCCGCCGATGCAACTAACTGACTTTGTCGCGCCCACTCGAGCGTTTCGGGTTGTTGGCGGGATTCATAGAACTCCCTATCGGCGTGGATGATGATGCCTGGCAGTTCGGCGACAGTGTTGAGATCCTTGTCGGTAAGGATGATGGCGACTTCAGTTATATGATCGACCCGCACATCCTGGATTGAGGTCATCTCGAGATCAATCCAGACCAAGAGGTCATTTCGCGGCATTAGCGTTATACTACACCAAAATCATGAGAATCCTCGCGATTGAGACTTCTTGCGACGAGACCGCGATTGCGATCGTT
>CAYVUT010000024.1:0-7731 GCA_964455225.1 uncultured Candidatus Saccharibacteria bacterium | reverse complement strand
CGGGGTCGAGAAAATCTACGAGTGACGACGAGTAGATTATTCGTGGCCGAAACCGCGACCAAAGTTTCTTAGGAGCGAAGCGAGTTAGAAACTTGGAAGTACTCTTGTGGTGTAATCGGGGTTCTCCCATCCCGCACAAAATTTGAGAGAGGAGTACCATAGGCGGTATGGAACCCCTCGCCGCAAGGATACGGCCGCAAACGCTTGATGATGTTGTCGGGCAGGAGCACCTTATCGGTGCCGGCAAGCCGCTTCGCGTGGCACTCGAGAAGAAGCATCTCTTTTCGTTCGTCCTGTGGGGACCGCCAGGAACCGGCAAAACTACGCTTGCGCGCATCTATGCTCGGGCGCTCGGTGCAGAGCTCTTTGAGCTTTCTGCGGTGTCGGCAGGGAAGGAAGACATAAAGAAGATAGTAGGCAGCAAGCAGAAGGCAGAAGGCGGCCAGAAAGTCCTCGTTTCGGAAAGATCAAAGGTATTGTTTCTCGATGAGATACATCGTTTCAATAAAGCGCAGCAAGATTTTCTTTTGCCGTACGTCGAGAGCGGGGAACTGACGCTCATTGGTGCGACCACCGAGAACCCGTCTTTTGAAGTCATTCCCGCGCTTCTCTCGCGCTGTCGGGTATTCGTGCTCGAGCCGCTTTCTGAAGAAGCGCTCCGAGCGATCGTGAAGCGGACGAAACTCAAGATGGGGAAAGGGGCGTTCGATTGGCTCTTGGGGTATGCGAATGGCGATGCGCGCAAGGCGCTCGGCATGCTCGAAGGCGCACAGGCGCTCTATGGCAGCATCAGCGTAGAAACGCTCACTAAGGCGCTTGAGTCGCCGCACCTGCGCTACGACAAGAAAGGAGAAGAGCACTACGACACCATCTCTGCATTCATAAAAAGCATGCGGGCCTCGCAGCCGGACGCCGCGCTTTACTACTTGGCCCGTATGGTCGAAGCGGGGGAGGACCCACTCTTCATTGCGCGTCGCATGGTCATTTTTGCGTCAGAAGACGTGGGGCTCGCCCAGCCGACGGCGCTCGTGGTCGCCAATGCTGTTTTTCGTGCGTGCGAGACGATTGGGTATCCGGAATGTGCCATCAATCTCGCCCACGGGGTCGCGTACCTCGCGCAAGCAAAGAAAGATCGAAGTGCCTATGACGCGCTTCGCGCCGCGCAGGCGGACGTTGCAGCGTTTGGCAATCTGCCCATACCGAAGAAGATCCGGAATCCCATCACCAAACTTATGAAAGAGGAGGGGTACGGAGCAGGATATGAGCAGTACGATATAGAAAGTTATCTGCCCGAGAAGCTCAAAAAGAAGCGGTATCTCAACTAGGAATCTTGCGTTTGATACTATAGTGTGCTATAATTTAATTTAGTTCCTTGAAAGGAGGCCGGACATGAACCGAGCCGAATTGCAGCAATTGCTACACGAGCGGCTTGCCCGCCATGAGTCATACGTCGCGAGTGGCCAAACGGCACTCGCTTCATACGTGGAGGAAGATAAGCGTCAACTGCGGCTACTTGCGGAGCATCCGGGGTATATGCCGGGTGCCTGCATTACGTGCAGCGTCCCGTTGCCGCCTGCGCGAGTTGTGAAGCTCTCCGTCGAATGCGTGCCCTGTGCATCTGCCCGCGAGGAGGTGTTCCATGCAACCGCTCACACCTTCTGAACGAAAACGTGCCTTCGAGGAGTTCGTGCGAACGAATGATCCGCTGCGCGCGCGTCGTTGCTGGGCGGTACTGATTGCCGATTTGCTGATACGCATCGGACAGGGTGCGGAAGCCGAAACGTTCCTCGGGCTTCCCTTCGATGCACAGGAAAGCATGATGGCGGACTATCGACCCCTGCTCACGTACGGAAATCTCCGTGCCAAAGTCTTACGGAAGGTCGAAGAAGCATTCGCAGAAGCCGTGTCCCCCTTCGCGTGAACATTCCTTGCTCTACAGCGCCCCCTAGTGAGGCGCTGTTTTCTTTTCCTCTGGTTTTTGCGGAGTGATAGCTCGATAAATCACGTCGCGCTCATCTTCCACCTCCGTATCGGTGAGTAAATCTTTAGGGAAGCCGCTTGCGGGCACTCGAAGCAAGACGAACCGAATCGCGTCAGCGGGCACACTGCCTTCAATAGCCACGGCATCAGGAACTTCGCGCAGATCATCCTCTTGCCGGACAATCGGGCTTTCCTTAACCGCGTCCCGCGAAAATCCATATACCATCCGCACCCCTTTATTGTGATGTCCCCACGCGAAAGCGGCGTCTATGCCGTCTCTGCTTGCAAGACATGCGTTACCTTCCGGTTTCGCAGAGATGGAGATAGGTGTTCCATCAAACAATGCTTCAATTATTCGTTCCGGGTTTTCATTGCGAACCAGGGTATCTTCCTGAGTTTTACTACTCCATGGAGGGGAAGCGGGGGATACGCGAAACCCGGCCTCAAGGCTGGCCGCCATAAGATCGTGTACAAAATGCTCGATTTCACGATCTATGGATTCGCGAAGCGAGCGCTCTCCCTCCGCAAAACGCTCTGATTTCAAAACGGTAGCTAACTGAGCGAGATCCTGCTCAAGCTTAATGGTCGATGTCGAAGAGTGTCGCACCGGGCCTCTCTCAAATGATTCATGCATGTGCATACACTCTACACCGAGCGTGAACAATGCAAAACGCCGCCCAAGGGGCGGCGTTTATACGCTTGCGGGGATATTTATTTCACCGCGTCCTTGAGTGCCTTTGCCGGGCGGAATTTCGGCGTGCGGGTTGCGGCAATCTTGATGGTCTCGCCGGTGCGTGGGTTGCGGCCCTCGCGTGCCGGGCGGGCCTTGGTAACGAAAATGCCAAGGCCTGCGATCGAAACTTCACCGCCCTTCTTAAGCTCTGCCGTGATCGAATCGATCACGGTTTCCATAGCGCGCTCTGCGTCGGCCTTGGTCGAACCGAGCGTCTCTTGCATCTTTCCTACGATGTCTGCTTTGTTCATAAGAGTCTGTGATTGGTAAGACCCGCGGCCGATGTGGAGGCGGGGATGGAGAAAAGTATAGAAAACGCCATTTTTTGCGCAATAGGGTTGCCAATAAATGCTTAGTGGGTTGTAGTTTTTGGTTGATCATCAGAAAACGCGCATCGCATCGAGGCGAGAGCCGCGATGCGACGCGCGTTTCTGGCGATTAGCGGGCGAATTCGACGACGCGATTCTCGCGGATGATATTCACCTTTATCTCTCCTGGGTATTTGAGCTCGCTCTGAATGCGGGTCGCGATGTCGCGTGCAAGCGTATGCATCGCGAGGTCGGAAATCTTTCCCGGATTCACGAATACGCGGATTTCGCGTCCCGCAGAGATGGCGTACACCTTCTCGACCCCCTCGAATCCGGTCGCTATC
This sequence comes from uncultured Candidatus Saccharibacteria bacterium, assembly GCA_964455225.1. GTDB lineage: Bacteria > Patescibacteriota > Minisyncoccia > Phycocordibacterales > Phycocordibacteraceae > C7867-001. The sequence goes on along the minus strand of CAYVUT010000024.1, from coordinate 4,366 downwards.
CGCTCCAAGTCCCCGAGGCGCTCAAGATAGCGCTCAACCGTGTCGCGCCGTGCTCCTGGACGTCCGCCTGAAATGGCATCTGCTACCTGTACGATCACCGACTCAGGCGTCTCATAGGGGTATTCCTCGTGATGCGATTGCATGGCCTGAATGACGCGAGGGTCAACGCCGAATTTCTCGAGAATGCGTCGGCCGATCTCGACGTGTGTGCCCTGTACCTCATGATCGACTGCTTTGCCGATATCGTGGAGCAGGGCGCCAGCGCGGGCGACCTTCGGGTCAGCGCCAAGCTCTGCGGCAAGGATTCCGGCGATGTGAGCCATCTCGATCGAATGCTGGAGCACGTTCTGGCCGTAGCTGGTGCGGAAATGGAGGCGTCCAAGCAGGGTGATGAGTTTCGGGTCGAGCCCGACCACCTCGGTCTCATATGCAGCCTCCTCGCCCTTCTTCTTGATGATCTCCTGCACCTCGCTCCTGGTTTTCTCCACCACCTCTTCGATCTTCGCTGGCTGGATGCGCCCATCGGCAATGAGTTTCTCAAGAGCGTGCTTGGCAACCGTGCGGCGCAACGGGTCGAACGAGGAGAGCGTAATCTTGTCCGGCGCGTCGTCGATGATCACCTCGACGCCGGTTGCGCGTTCAAACGCTTTGATATTCCGACCTTCTTTACCGATGATCTTCCCCTTCACCTCTTCTGAGGGGAGCGGTACGGAGAAAGACATGGCTTCGTTGTTGACTGCGTTTGCAAGACGATGGATGGAAGAGAGGAGGATGTTTTTCGCCTTGTCTTCGAGCCGCTCGCGCCCGGTGGCATCGAGTTTCTGAAGGCGTAGCAAGATAGCTTCCTCGTGTGCGAGTTCGATCTCTTTCATCAGGAGTTCGCGCGCCTTGTCTTCAGAGAGGTGTGCGATGCGTCCCAACTCTTTGATGCGTTCGTTGATGAGGTTTTCGGCCTCCGCTTTCTTGCGAGCGGCTTCAGCTTCGCGAGCCTTCACTTCATCTGCAGCAGCATCGAGATCGCGCTGGCGCTCATCCATGAACTCCTCCTTCTTGAGGAGGCGCTCTTCAAGCCGCTCCAGTTTCTCCTGACGCTCTTCAAGCGGGCCGAGGCGTTCCGTTTCGATGACCTCGGCGCGGTATTCCGCATCCGCAATCACCTTTGCGGCCTGCTCCTTTGCCTGCAGCATCTTCTGCTTGATTTCAAGCTCGAGCGATCCTCGCTGGCCAAGCGCGATAAGCCAGCGCAGCACATAGCCGAGCGCAATGCCTGCAACGCCTGAAAGCGCGAGCAAGATCAGTATTATTTTGAGTGACATATGAGGCTCGATGGTTACCCTAGCCGAGCAAAAATGGCGTAAATAAGGGACGAAACAGCGGTTCGGGCAAAGCGGCCGGTCGGCGTATCAGTACGCCGTCACGGTATCACGATATCGGGTCTCCCGCCACGGCAGAAATCATTTTTAAGCACGGTGCAACCGTCAAAGAGCGTGGTCAAAAAAGCCCGCAGACAAGGCGCGCGAGTGAGGAAATAGGAGGCGTACTCCGGGGTACGATGAGTGTTTCCGAACGAAGCGCAACGCCGTATGCGGGCTTTTTGGACACGCTCTAGTTTCCGCCCTTGTAGACGTGATCAACAATGCCGTACTTCTTCGCCTCATCCGCGGTCATGAAGAAGTCGCGGTCGACATCGCGAGCGACTTTCTCAAGCGGCTGGCCGCTCGACTTTGCGAGAATCTTGTTCAGGCGATCGCGAAGCGAAAGGATACGGCGCGCGCTGATCTCGATATCTGCTGCCTGGCCTTCCGCACCGCCATGGGGTTGATGGATCATCACGTCGGCGTTCGGAAGCGCGTGGCGTTTCCCTTTGGCACCCGAGGCGAGAATGATCGATGCCATCGAGGCTGCCATGCCGACGACGGTCGTCGAGACATCCGGTTTCACATGGTTCATCGCATCGATGATGGCGAGACCTGAGTGCACGTTTCCACCGGGGGAGTTGATATAGAAGTGAATCTCTTTTTTCGGATCCTCGGATTCGAGGAACAGGAGCTGGGCGATCACAAGATTCGCCACATCGTCGTCGATCGGGCCGCCGAGAAAGATGATGCGATCCTTAAGTAGGCGCGAATAGATGTCGTACGAACGTTCGCCGAACTGCGACTTCTCAAGCACGATCGGCACGAGCATGGAGCTTTTGGGGGTGTGGTCGGTGGTCATGGGAGGATAGTAGCAAAAACAAGAACTCATATCAAAAATAATGGTGGGAGAAAAGCAAAAGCGCCGTTAGGCGCTTTTGCTTTTCTCATCTTTCTCAGCAGGATTTACTCTGCGTATCCGCCCTCAACGCCCTCAAACGCAGCGTCGATTTCTGCGTCGAAGTCGTCCGGTGACTGCGCACCAAGATCCGCTTCTATCGAAGACGGGTCATTCGATGCGCTCTGCGCCTGAATCTGCTCGATATCTTCGTTCGAGACTTGTGATCCGGTGTCTTTCGTCGCGTACCACGCGTAGGCGCCGATCGCGAGAAGCACTACTGCCAGCACGGCTATGCCGAGGGTGCTCCACGCATGCTCGCTCGGAGATGATTGCGGCATCTGTGGCGCTGCGCCCATCGGAGTGCTCTGTGTAGGTTCCATAAGTATTGGTGTGTGCGATTTTGGTATCGATTATTCGTCGTCTGCCTCCGCGTCTTTCGCTTCGGTTGAAGTACCGACCTCCATTTTCGGAAGTGCTTGCACAGCCACGACGAGCGCCTGGTGTGCCGCGCGTATAGCCTCTTTAGCCTCCGCCCCAAGCTGCTTTGCGTGGGCGAGCGTCTCAGACGGCTTCTTTGCGTCTACTGCCGCCTCAATCTCAACCTGTACCGCTGCTACCTCATCTGCAGCAGCTTCGATCTTCACGCGTGCCTCAGCAAGAGCATCTTCTGCCGCCCCCACGTCTTCTCCGGCATCAGCGAGCACCTCGATGCGAGCCTCAATGCGGTCAGCGATGCGTGTCAGGCGTTCGATGATCGCGTCAAGGAGTGCGGTTGCATGTTCGGCGCGTGCTACGACGCGCTCGCGGATATGTGCGGCAATCGCTTCCTTGCGCTCCTCGGTCGTTGAGGCGAATTCTGCTCGGCGCGACTGAAACTCGGCACGCTTCGCTTCCATAGCCTCTCGTATCTCAGCTTTGCGCTCCTCGGAGGTCGTCGCCATGAAAGCGCGACGAGTCTCGATGGCAGCACGCATATCTGCACGAACTCCATCCCCCATACGCGGAGGAAGCATGCGCGCAGAACCGTTCACCTCTACCGCCCCCTCTGCCTCAACTTCTTCAGCGCTTGCGGGAACCGCAAGTCCGAGGAGAAGAAAGGCAGCAATGACCGTTTTGTACATGAATCAGGTGTGTCTATATGAATAATTGCTGCGTAAAATACGCAGTAACAGTATACCTAGACGGAAGTGACGGAGAAAAATTACGGGTGTATAACGCTCACTCCGCAAGTGCTTCGCCAATAGGATCAGTAATTACGCGGTCTTCCGCGATGCGTTCACCCCATGCATAAAAAGCACCGATAACCACCATGCACACGATGATGATGATAGAAATGAGCGCGCCCCACGACTGCTGTTTTGCCGACGGCGTTGCAAAGGTGGTCGTTGGCGTAATGACCGGCACCGAGGGTTCTGGCTGTTGTGGAGCGATGCTCGGTTGTTCCATGGGGTGAGTATACCCGAGCACTAACGGGTCACCAATGATACGTGAGGATAGCGGTGATGCCGCCAAGGCCGCGATGCATTCCGTTAGTGCTGGGTATACCAAAACACACCCGCAGCTTGCGCTGCGGGTGTGTGGAGTTCGAGCGCTATTTCTTTTCCTGATACATCTGCCGTGCACGCGCGAATGCGGTTTCAGCAGCCGCACGGCCTTCGTACTCGCCGACGACGACCTCCTTCTTCTGGATCTGCTTATACGTTGCGAAGAAATGGGCTATTTCTTTGAGGACGTGCTGGTTTGCGTCCGTAATATCCTTCACGTCCGCGAAGCGCGGATCGCCGGAGGCGACGGCAATGATCTTCTCGTCGGCTTCGCCGCCGTCAGTCATGTGCATGATGCCGATCGGTCGTACCTCGACCAAAATACCCGGAGCAAGCGGGTGCGTGGTGAGGACGACGACATCAAGCGCGTCGCCGTCGTCCCAGAGCGTTTGAGGAACGAAGCCGTAATCGAACGGATAATCCTGCGCCGAATGCATCACGCGATCGAGCTTGATGATGCCCGTCGCCTTATCGATCTCGTACTTATTCTTTGATCCCTTCGGAATCTCGATGATGACGTTCATCTCGTCAGTCGTTCCCGGATCAATGTCGTGAAGCAGGTTCAT
>CAYVUT010000023.1:4431-7749 GCA_964455225.1 uncultured Candidatus Saccharibacteria bacterium | reverse complement strand
GCGTGTCAACGCTCGTGCGCCCGGCAAAGACCCACGGATTACCGAACATGCCGCGCCCGATCATAAAACCGTCAGCACCCGTTGCTGCCGCCCTTTCACGTCCATCTGCAAGACTCGTTATGTCGCCATTACCGATAAGCAGTACTTCCGGTGCGAGGCGGTCGCGAAACGCGACCGCCTTCTTCATGTGCTCCCAGTTCGCGGGCACCAAAGACATTTCCTTTCTCGTACGCAAATGAAGCGTTACGGCAGCGGGCCGCGCCTCAAGGACCGCCGGAAGCCACGCGTCAAGCGTTTCCGTGTTGTACCCGACACGCGTCTTCACGGACACCGGCAATCCGCTCGCCTCTTTGGCAGCGCGCACAATCTCTTTGGCAAGTTCCGGTGTCTTAATCATGGCCGAGCCGCAGCCTTGCCGCTCGATCGCGCGGTCAGGGCAACCCATGTTGATATCGACGCCATCAAAACCGAGCTTGGCCGCAAGTTCCGCTGCATAGGCGATCATGTCGGGTTTTGCAGAAAAAATCTGCGCCACAATGGGGCGTTCGCCCTTAGTAAACGCGAGGTCGCGCATGAGCGGATTCTCTGCATCCGGCATGCCCTGCATCGTTCGGAGATGATAGAGGCCGTCTGCAGAAACGAACTCCGTCCAAAAGACGTCCGGGGGTCCGCATTTCGCAACGAGCGCCCGAAAAGCCGGGTCCGTGACATCAGCCATCGGTGCCATCACCGCAAATGGTCGCGGGAGTTTTTGCCAAAACGATTCCATGTCCGCATCCTACGCGAAATTGACAAACTTTGCTCGGGCCGTATCGTGTCGGCAGCTGCACCTTCGCGGTCCAATCAAAGGAGAGCGCAATGTCGAATGCACATATCGGTCTGCTGTGTCTCGGAGTTTCGGTGCTCGTTTTCGGCTACATCATCGCCCGCACACGGGTGTACTGGTGGGGCTGGGGTAATGACCACTTCGCACTCATGGCCTCGGGCACCCTCGCCTTCAGTTTCTTCTCAATCGGCGCGGTCTGTCTGCTCTACGGTGCTGAGCCGGAACCGGAACATCTATGGCTTATTCCGGTCGTGCTCGGCACCATCGTCGGCGCACTCGCAACCCTCGTGAGCTTCCTCGTCGAGATGGTCTGTGGGCGCCGCCGTCCGAAAGACGGCAGCATGGAGGGTATCTTCGATTGACTCGTCCATCGACCACAACGCTTCGGACTAAGGAAGTCCGAAGCGTTTTTTATTCCTCTCCTGTTCGACGTACGTATATTTTTCCTTCAAAACGCAGGTCGATGTATTCGATCGAACCATCCGTGAGCGAAAGATTCGCCTGCGCCGACTTGAGCGCAGCAAACGCCGCTTCTTCTTGCCCGCGCACATACGTGATGCGCGTAGCACTGTGAAGTAGTACATCCACCTCATCGTCTCGAAGCGTAACAGTTGCTGTGGGCGAACCGAATGAAGCTATCTGGCGCGCAAAATCAAAAATACGCGGTAACTCTTCCGCATGCTTGAGTGTCGCACGAAGCGGTTCTTCGGTAGTTCCGGCGAGTGGGACATAGAGTGCGAAGTCATAGAGCGGGTCCGTGGTCGAGGCGACGTCGACTGCAGCAAAGACATATCCGCTCGCGTCAAAGAAGTAGCAGTACTCCTCTTCTACGGGCGGCTCGGTCTTTTGGAGGCCGCACCAACGCGCAACCGGCACGCGGCGCGTCGCTGCGATCTCAATGCTCGAGAAGCTTCTTCGGGTGATAGAGACCGCAGCGATGTCAGCGTATCGCTCAAGTATGCGCGCGCGCATCGCTTCTTCTGGGAAGAAGAAGATGGAGTTCCGAGGTATGAGCCCTAGATAGGACCCAGCGAGCTCGGGCTCTACGAGCGCGAGCAGCTCGCGGTCTACAAAGGAAACTTCAATGCTTGCGATGCGCACGCTCGGCTTCCACGTAAGCCATACGAGTGACCCGAGAAGCCCGATGAGAAGGAGTACGAAGAAAACCCGCAGGCGGCGGCTACGCCGTCGCCTTTTTTCCGAGAGCCGCTCAGACTCCCGCGATGACCTCTTTACCGACATACGGCACCAGAGCTTCAGGAACGCGGACCGTCCCATCTTCCTGTTGATAATTTTCTACGATCGATACCAGGATGCGCGGCGTCGGAATCGCGGTTGAGTTCAGGGAGTGCGGGAATCGAAGCGCACCGGATTCATCACGGTAGCGGATGTTCAGACGGCGCGTCTGGAAGTCGTGGAAGTATGACGCGGAGCTGATCTCGCGATACTTCTTTTCACCCGGCACCCAGAGTTCGATGTCGTATTTCTTCACCTGTCCGAGTCCGAGGTCGCCACCGCAGTTCGCCACCGTGCGATACGGGATCTTGAGGAGCTCGATGAATTCTTCGGTATTGCGATTGAGCCACTCATGGAGACGCACCGATTCGGCATGCTCCGCCTTACAGAGCACGACCTGTTCCCACTTGAAGAACTCGTGCACCCGGATGAGACCGCGAACGTCTTTGCCATGTGCGCCCGCTTCGCGGCGGAAGCACGGAGAGAACGAAAGGAATGAGATCGGCAAATTCTTTAGATCGATAAGCTCATCCATGTAATACGCCATGGTCGCCACCTCCGCAGTGCCTGCAAGGAATTCCCCGTCCTGCGTCTTATAGAGATCTTCCTCGCCCTGCGGCAGATATCCTGTTCCCAGAAACGCTTCGCGACGCACCAAGGACGGCGCAAGCATCGGCGAGAGTCCCTTTGCCATGAAATGCTTCAGCGCAAGCTGCCAAACCGCGTTCGCAAGCAACACGCCATCTCCCGTGAGGAAATAGCCGCGGAAGCCTGCTACCTTCGTGCCGCGATCAAAGTCGGCCATGCGAAGCGCGGTCATGAGCTCGATGTGGTCTTTTGGCTTGAATGCAAACGTCGTCGGTTCGCCCCACTTCTTTACCTCCGCATTTTCCGCGTCCGACTCTCCGTCCGGAACCGACATGTCGGGCACGTTCGGCACGGTGAGCATGAGCGATTGCCACTCGGCCATGACCGCTTTGTAGCGCTCCTCTGCTTCGGCCATGCCAGCCTTGAGGTGGCGCATAGCCTCAAGAAGACCCTCCTTCTCGTCCGGTTTTGCGTGCGGTATGAATGCGCCCTGCTTGTTCTGCTCGGCGCGTTTCGTGTCGAGATCGAGTCGTATCGCTTTGCGCTCGTCATCAACCGCAAGCAGGCGGTCGACATCGACTCTCATACGCTTCTTCTCCGCCCCGGCTTTGACGATGTCTGCGTTTTCCCGAATGAAATGAATATCGAGCATGGTCTGCCCAGTATAC
>CAYVUT010000023.1:0-4331 GCA_964455225.1 uncultured Candidatus Saccharibacteria bacterium | reverse complement strand
GTAGTCGGCTCGCGCGCGCTCTCACGCTACGGCAAAGAGGCCTGCGAAAAGCTCATCGCCGGACTTGCCGGCTATCCTATTTCTATAGTGTCGGGACTTGCGCTCGGCGCAGATGCCTGCGCCCACAAAGCAGCACTTGTTGCGGGGCTTCACACCATTGCCATACCTGGATCCGGACTCGACGACCGCGTCATCGGCCCGCGCACCAACTTCGGACTCGCGCAAGACATCTTGAAAGCGGGTGGCGCGCTCATGTCGGAACACGAGCCGAAACACATCGCTGCTCCTTGGGACTTCCCCGCACGAAACCGCATCATGGTCGGCATTGCCGATGCGGTGCTGGTCGTCGAAGCAGGAGAACGCTCTGGCACGCTCATCACGGCGCGACTCGCAAGCGAATACAATCGCGATCTCATGGTCATTCCGCATCGCATCGGCGACCCGCACGGCTTCGGCTCGCACCTGTTCGCACGCATCGGAGCCGCAGTCGTCACTGAATCGAAGCACATTCTCGAGGCGCTCCGCATCACGCCTCGCGAAAGCGATTCTGGCATGTCAGATGCCGCAGAGTCGCTTGAGGGCACCGAGCGAGCGGTGTGGGAGCTGCTTGCCGAGCCTAAAACTCGCGATGAAGTACTCCGCGCCGGTTCCACCGGCGCGGCCGAGCTACTCACCGCCCTGATTTCGCTTGAACTTAAAGGGTTGGTGCGTGAAGAATTCGGCGCGTGGCGCCGGGCTTAAAGGGTAAATTCATCGGGCTTGAATGAACACGCGGGCTTGACCATATATAGGTATACGCGCTATTTGTGAACTGGTGAGCAAAAAACTACTCATCGTCGAGTCCCCCACGAAAGCCAGGACCATCGGCCACTATCTCGGGAAAGATTACGAGGTGCTGGCCTCGGTCGGGCACGTGCGCGACTTGCCGAAATCGAACAAAGACGCGGTCGATGTGGACGGCGGTTTCGTGCCGCACTACGTGATTCCGGCAGAGAAACGCGAGGTCATCGAAAAGATTCGGCGCGCAGCAGCGAAAGCCGACGAGATCCTGCTTGCGACCGACCCCGACCGCGAGGGCGAAGCGATCGCCTGGCACCTTGCAGAGATCATCCGCGAAGATGCGAAGAAAAAGCCGGTGCAGCGCGTGACGTATCACGAGATCACCAAAGAAGCGATCGAGGAGGCGCTCGCGCATCCGCGAGCCATCGATCAGCACTTGCGCGAAGCGCAGGAAGCGCGCCGCGTCCTCGATCGCCTTGTCGGCTACGATCTCTCCGGCCTCATCTGGAAAAAAGTCCGCTACGGCCTCTCCGCGGGGCGCGTGCAGTCCCCCGCGCTCCGTATCCTCGCTGAGCGCGAACGCGAGATCAAAGCATTCATCCCAGAAACGTATTTCGTACTCAATGCTGAATTCAAAGCAAAATCCGGCACTTTCCCTGCTACCTGTTCGATAGAACCGAAAACGAAGGAGGAAGCGGAACATATCGTAACGCTCGGCCGCAAAGCGGCATGGAAAGTCGCCGAAGTGACAGAGAAGGCCGAGGACAGGAATCCGCGACCGCCCTTCACGACCTCGACCCTGCAGCAGTCCGCCTCGACCAGGCTCGGGTTCACACCCTCGCGCGCCATGCGTGCTGCACAGAAACTCTATGAAGCGGGACACATCACCTACATGCGTACCGACTCGGTAAACCTCGCGAAAGAGGCGGTAGCGAAGATGTGCACGGTCGTCGAAAAAGAATTCGGAAAGGAATACGTCGAGGCGCGTGTCTACAAGACCAAGAGCAAGAACGCGCAGGAAGCGCACGAAGCAGTCCGACCGACCGATCCGAGCCGGGAGTATACCGGAAACACCCCTGACGAGCAGCAGCTCTATACGCTCATCCGTACGCGCGCTATCGCCTCGCAGATGGCGAGTGCAAGCGTCTTGCGCACTTCGGTTTCCGCTGTCGCCGACGCGGAGATTCCCACATTTACGGCAAACGGTTCGCGCGTCATCTTCCCCGGCTGGCTTGCGCTTGATACCAAGGCGCGTGGCGAAGACGTCGAGCTTCCGAAACTTGGTCAAGGTGACACCTTGACACTGCTCTCGCTTGGCGCGGATGAAAAGCAGACCGAACCGCCTAATCGCTACACGGAAGCGGGCCTCATCAAAGAACTCGAGAAGCGTGGCATCGGCCGGCCATCGACATATGCATCGATCATGAAAACCATTCAGGATCGCGGCTATGTCGAAAAGACCGGACGCACTCTCACCCCGACCGCGACCGGCATGGTCGTTTCCGGCTGGCTCGAAGAACATTTCGCCGAATACATCAGCGACACGTTCACTGCGGAGATGGAGGATGAGCTCGACGAAATCTCTCGCGGCGAACGCGACTACGGAAAGACGCTTGCGGATTTCTATACGCCATTCACCAAAGCCGTGCGCGCCAAAGATAAGCTCCCTAAGGCAACCGCGCTTGGCGACGCGCCCGCCGAGTTCCCCTGCCCACTATGCGGCAGCATGATGGAATTCAAGCTCGGCCGCGGCGGTGTTTTCATGAGCTGCAAGCGCTACCCGGAATGCCTCGGTGCACGCACTGAAACAGGTCATGAACTCAAGGGCGACGAGCCGATTGGTACGCACCCCGAGACCGGCCAGCCGATCTACGTGAAGACGGGACGATTCGGACCGTACGTTGAAATGCCATTGGCAGAAGTCATGAGTCAAGAGTCTGGAGTCAAGAGTGAAGGAAAGACGAAAAAGGGTCGGGGACGGCCGAAGACGGCCGCGAAGCGAGCAAGCATCCCTCCCGGTACAGACCTCTCGCAAGTAACGCTTGAGGATGCGGTGAAGTACCTCTCGCTTCCGCGAGAGCTTGGAGTCCGCCCAGAGACGGGAAAGGTCGTCTTCGCATCGACCGGACGCTACGGCCCCTACGTCGGCTCTGACGGCGAGTTCCGTTCCATAAAGAAAGGCGATCCGTACACCATTACGCTTGCTGAAGCGCTCGAGCTCCTCGCGAAGCCGAAACTCCCGCCCAAGGGCGTTGAAATCGTACGCGAGATTGGTCAGCACCCGAAAACGAAACGAATGATAACCCTCTATAAATCAAAAGCGGGTCTCTTCCTCAAAAAAGGCTTGCGCCGCATCTACCTCCCCGACAACACCAAAGCAGAAGAGCTGTCTCCTGCCGAAGCAGCAGAAATGATGAAATAAGGCTGCGGGTGTATAGTGACTGCATGACGGGTGTAAAAGAAATAATTGCACTCATGACCAATGCCTCGGAGGCAGACCAGAAACTGGTTGAGAAGGCGTACGAATTCTCAAAACAGGCGCATGAAGGGCATACGCGCTATTCCGGCGAACCGTACTTCATACACCCCGCGGCGACGGCAAAAATCCTTGCCGAATTCGGCATGGACGCAGAGACGATCTCTGCAGGGCTTCTCCACGATACGATCGAGGATGCGCTTGCAACCGAAGAAGAGGTGCGCGACGCGTTTGGCGCTGAAGTGCTCTTTCTCATCGAGGGCGTGACGAAGCTTGGGAAGCATAAGTATCGCGGCGCGGAGCGCCACGCTGAATCATTGCGGCGGCTTCTTGTTGCCACCGCTTCCGACCTGCGCGTACTCATCGTCAAACTTGCTGACCGGTTCCACAACATGCAAACCCTGGAGCATGTGCCGGCACATAAGCGCCGACGCATCGCGCTTGAGACGCTTGAGATCTACACCCCGCTTGCCGAGCGGCTCGGTATGGGACGCCTGAAGCGCGAGCTTGAGGATCTTGCATTCCCCTATGTCGACCCTGACGCGTACACGCATACGCTTGAGCTTCGAAAGCTCAAGACCAAAGAGACAGAGGAGGGCCTCGGGCGCGTGCAGAAACTCATCCGGCAAGAATCGGTAAAGAAATGTATCGCGGCGTTCTCGACGGAGGTCCGCATGAAGGGGCTCTGGAGCCTCCATCAGAAACTGAAGCGCAAACACGAAGACATCACGCTCATTCACGATATTGCCGCGCTCCGCATCATCGTCGAGAGCCTCGACGCATGCTATGCCGTGCTTGGCGTCATCCACTCGCTTTTTAAGCCGCTACCGGGCGAATTTAAAGACTACATCGCCTTCCCCAAGCCAAACGGCTACCAGTCGCTCCATACGACCGTGCTCACCAAAGACGCGGGCGTGGTAGAGATTCAGATACGCTCCGAAGAGATGCATCTCCACGCGCAGTTCGGCGTCGCCTCGCACATGTCCTATAAGCAGCTCGGCAAGGAGATCGAGCGGCTCGATAAGACGGCACAAAAAGGATCGTTCACGCGCCTCTCGTTCGCGTGGGTGCGCAG
>CAYVUT010000022.1:0-10903 GCA_964455225.1 uncultured Candidatus Saccharibacteria bacterium | reverse complement strand
TATGAAACTGAAGCGAGGTGAAGTGAAAGACGCCCCAGCCCCAAAGGTCATGCCCTACTGGCTCTCAGAGCTTTCCGAAGCGCATACGGACATTGCAGGATCTGAAGAGTTCGTCGAGGGCCTGAAGGAAGACTTCTTTTCCCATCGGGTATTCGTGTTCTCACCGAAGGGAGATGTCATCGACCTGCCGGTCGGTGCGACGCCGATAGATTTCGCGTACGCCATCCATAGCGATGTGGGAAACCACATGCTGGGCGCGAAAGTGAACGGCAAGCTCGTCTCCTTCAACACTGCGCTCCACAACGGCAATGTCGTCGAAATACTTTGTCGCGACTCCGCGCACCCATCTCCCAAATGGCTCGATGATGCACGCACAGGCATGGCCAGGAAGCATATCCGCCTCGCGCTTGGCATGACCGCAGAGCCCACTAAGCAGCCGAGACCGAAACGAAGCACGTTACGAAAACACGGAAAGAAAAACGGTGCGACCCACTAGGGTTAGACCGAAAAGCTTTTGATGGAGTAGAGATCCTCCTCAACCGGGGGCTTGGCTTGTGCCGCTTCTTCCACCGCTTGGACAGGAGTGGTGTTCGGATAGGTTGGCATTGCCTCGGGAGCTGGAGATGCTGCTGGTGAGACGGGCGCCGTCTGCGGATCTTCTGCGGCAGGAGAAGTAGCGAGGGAGGCAACGAGCGTCGAGAGGTCTTCCGGAGAGAAGAATTCGATCGTCAGGCGACCACCCTGCTCGTTCGCTTCGATGATCACGCGCGTACCCAGGGTTTCGGTAAGCGATTTTTCAAGCTCGACCATTTCCGCGCTCTTGCGGTGGTAGCGGCGAGCACGCTCGTTCGCAATAGAGCGCGCAATGCGCTCTGCGGTACGGACCGGCAGCTTCTTGAGGATGATCTCCTTGAAAAGCGTTTCGCGCTCTTCTGGGCGATCGTTGAGCGCGAGCAGCGTGCGGCCGTGCCCTTCAGTCAGCTCCTTATTCACGATTGCCTGCTGCATGTGCTCCGGAAGCGCAAGAAGGCGTATCGAGTTCGAGACATATTCACGGCTCTTGCCGATCTTGATGGCGACTTCCGTATGGGAAATACCGAACTCATCGATGAGCTGCTGCAAAGCTTTTGCACGATCGATCGCATTCAGATCTTCGCGTTGCAGGTTCTCGATGATCGCCAGCTCGAGTTTCGTACGATTATTGTCGCCCGTACGGATGACGACTGGGACCGTCCGAAGCCCTACCAGCTTTGAAGCGCGCAGACGCCGCTCGCCTGCAATGAGTTCGTACTCGCTTTCGAGGCCTCCGCCCGGTTTTTCAACGTCATGCCGCGTGACCACGAGTGGCTGCAATACGCCGTACTGGCGAATCGAGTCAGCAAGCGCCTTCAATCGCTCTTCGTCGAACTCTCGACGCGGCTGATACGGATTCGGCTTGATCTTCTCGACCTCGATCCAAAAGACCGACTCGTATTTCGAAGGAATATTTTTCTCCGCCTCTTTCATTTGTTCCATAATAACATGATGAAAAAGCGGGCTAAAAATGGTACTGTGCGACTCATCGCCGGGATGGTGGAATTGGTAGACACTCGGGATTCAAAACCCCGCGCCGCAAGGCATGAGAGTTCGAGTCTCTCTCCCGGCACCAAAAACCGCCGCGCTTTCGCGCGGCGGTTTTGCCAAGTCGATTCAAAATTCTTCAGATGCGAGGCATGGGCGAGTGATTTTCGTAGGCGTACTCTGCGGTACGACGCAGAAAATCACTGGGGCCCATAACGAAGCAGATGAGGATTTTGAGCGACTTGCCTAGATTTTTCCAACGAGCCCGAGCCCCGGCTCAAGCGTGTCGTCCCCCGGCTCCCACGATGCTGGGCACACCTGACCCTTGTGCGTTTCCACATACTGCGCTGCCTGCAGCTTGCGCAGGGCCTCGGAAGCCTTGCGACCCATCGAATTATCATTGATTTCCATCGCGCGAAGGATGCCCGCAGGATCAATGATGAACGTACCGCGGAGCGAAAGACCCTCGTCCGGCGTCAGTTCGGGATTGCCACCCTCGATGAGCACACCGAATGCTCGCCCAAGTTTTCCAGAGGGGTCTGCGGCCATCGGGTATTTGATCTGCTTGATCGCTTCCGAAGTATCGTGCCACGCCTTATGTGTGAATACGGTGTCGCTTGAAACGGACACGACTTCCGCATTCAGTTCTTGGAACTTCGGATAGAGCTTGGCGAGCTCTTCAAGCTCGGTCGGGCAGACGAAGGTGAAATCCGCCGGATAGAATGCGAGCACTGCCCACTTCCCCCGAAGCGAGGAAAGCGACATCGTCTTGATCTCGTCATTGTGATACACCTCGAACTCATAATCAGGCACCGTCTCCCCCACGCGCACCTGCGTGAGGTACTCATGCGCCACGTCATGGAATTCTCCGCACTGTTCGCAATAGTTGCTTTTCGTTTCCTTCATATGCTAGGTAGTAGGGTTAACAACCGCTACAGTATACCAAATCGCCCCAAACCCATGGAAACCCGCATACTCTGTATCGCTGGACCGACTGCTTCCGGCAAATCCGCCCGGGCCGTCGAAGAAGCGCTCGCACGCGGTGGCGAGATCATCTCGGTCGACAGCCGGCAAGTCTACCAAGGCCTTGATATCGGGACTGAAAAGATCACGCATGAAGAGATGCGCGGCGTGCCCCACCACCTCATAGATATTCGCGATCCGCGCACCCCCTACTCTGCCGGAGAGTTCGTCGCTGACGCGAAACGGCTTATCACAGAAATCTCTAAGCGCGGCAACCTGCCGATTCTTGCAGGCGGGACGCACTTCTATTTCGATGCCCTGCTGCGTGGCTTGCCGGACGCAGTACCCATGAACTGGGAGCTGCGCGAAGATCTTGAGGCCTGCTCCACCGAGGAGCTCTTTGAGCGCATACGGGAAGCAGATCCGAGACGCGCTACCGAGCTTGACCCCAAGAACCGCCGCCGACTCATTCGTGCGCTTGAGATCATCGAGGCAAAAGGCAGCGTCTCTTCTAGGGACGTCGTAAGTCCCTATATTGCAGAGTGGATCGTGATAAATCCGCCGGCCGATGAACTCAAGGCTCGCATCGCCGCGCGGCTTGAAGCCGCACTCGCGCGCGGACTCGTCGAGGAGGTGCGGCGTGTGCGCGACGCAGTTGGTGATCCGCGCCTTAATGAGCTCGGGCTTGAATACCGCATCGTGGGCGAATACCTGCGCGGGGAGCGGAGCGAGGAATCGCTGCTTCCTATACTCGTTTCAAAGTTGTGGCAGTATGCGCGACGCCAAAAGGCGTGGTTGCGGAAACTTGATATAGAATCCCATTAGAAATTCACGCACCCCGGCGTACGAGCGCCATCGGTATACACTGAAAAATGAGGTTCTACATTCAGATTAAGAATCTGGATACTAGTGACTCCCGCACTACTAAATTGATTGAGGAGAATCGCGCACTCCTCAGCTGTGCCTGAAAATTCATAGACCGGGTTGAGACCTACACTGATAAAGGCCTTTGCCATCGAGTAGATATCGGCTCCACGCGAGGCGGCGTCGACACACGTACCGTTACCGTGACACGCATTCTTGTGATTAAGAGTCGGCGGCCACATTTCGGTGACCTGCCAAGCACCACTGATTTGAGTGTTTGCAGACTGAAGTTTTGAAAGCAAGGTTGCGTTCACCTGACACTCGGTGAGCGGTGGATCAATCAATGGTACATTCATAAACCCACCATTTGGATCGCAGCCATTTTGCGCAGGAGATTTATGCGGAATACCCGTGACGTCCACACAATTACTGCAGGTACCTCCACCAACAGCTCCGCCACCACCTCCGACCACGGATACGCCGCCGGGCGGCGCTTGATTGAGAGAGCTTGCGACTGGCAGGCACGGATCGCCTCCGCCTCCGCCTAGGACTGACGTCCAGTACGAAACGCCCTTCTGACCGCCAGTGAGACCTACCAATATCGCGTTCACTAGAAGATATGCGGAGAGCGCGATCGTTACGCCAATAGCGACCTGCCAGAGCATCTGCTTAGCCTCATTCTTACCCTCAGGACTCACTGGATTTACGACCAGCAGAAATCCTGCCCACGCGATCATGAGCGGCGCAACGAATACGATGACCGCCGTGATAGCAAAGCTGATAAGCCGGTTCACTACGACGATAAGGCCCGGCCAACCGATGGGACAACCGCTCTCGCCAAGCTCCTTCGGAATAATGGGGCCGAGAAATGGAATGGCTGCAGAGGCAACGTGCGGAAACGCGAATATGCCAAAGAGTACGAGAGAGAAGAACGCGGTACGCAAACCCATGTGAGGTATTGTACCGCGTCTTCCGTACCGCCCACCACACTTTCCCCACCGCCTCCAGTCTGCTATCTTTCAGACACGGGTCTATAGTTTCAATGGTAAAACGCTTCTCTCCAAAAGAAGAGTTCCCCGTTCGAGTCGGGGTGGACCCGCATAAAACACAAAAGCCGCCCCGAGGGGCGGCTTTTGACTACTTCTTTGCTTCCTTGTAGGTGACGCGCTTTCGGAGCGTCGGGTCAAATTTCTTGAGCTCAATCTTACGCTCCACCTTCTTACGGTTCTTGGTGGTGTAGTAGACGTGGTCGGACTTGGTCGACTTGAGCCGTATGAGGCGGTCTTGTGACATGTGACGAATCTATCAGATGTGCGACCGTTAAGCAACAGCCATTGACCGAGCTTTCGGAGCCCGCTTTTTGACATCAAATGCCGGCTCATCGTTCTTCAAAGACACCGTGACTACCCCGCCCTCCATCACGCCTTGCGCAATCATCATCGAAGCGAGCGGCGTGAGTATCTTGTCCTGGATGGTGCGCCGCAGAGGCCGAGCGCCGTACTGCGGGTTGTAGCCCTTCTCCGCAAGCCACTCTTTCACTTCAGGAAGGATGACGAGCGAGATGCGCTTCCCGGCAAGACGCTTCACCGTCTCCTCCACCTGGCGCTCCACGATGCCCGCAAGCGCCTCTTTCGAGAGCACGTCGAACATGACGATGTCATCCAGACGATTGAGGAACTCGGGACGGAAATGATCCTTCAGAGCCCCCATCACGCGCTCCTTCGTTTCCTCATAGCGGGACGCGTCTGTCGCTTCGGTCGAACCGAAACCGATATGCGCGAGGCGATCCATGAATTCGCTGCCGATGTTCGACGTGAGGATGATGATGGTGTTCTTGAAATTCACCTTGCGCCCCTTGCCGTCGGTGAGGTGTCCCGAATCAAGGACCTGGAGGAGCACGTTGAAAACCTCCGGATGCGCTTTCTCTACTTCATCAAACAACAGAACGGCGTACGGGCGGTGGCGGATACGCTCGGTCAGAGAGCCCGCTTCTTCGTATCCTACGTAGCCCGGAGGCGCGCCGATGAGCTTCGCCACGGAATGCTTTTCCATGAACTCGCTCATGTCGACGCGCACTAACGACTCCGGATCGTTGAACATGAACTCAGCGAGCTGGCGTGAGAGCTCAGTCTTACCGACTCCGGTCGGTCCCAGGAACAGGAACGAGCCGATCGGACGGTTCGGGTCTGCGATGCCGACGCGCGAACGCTTCACGGCATCCGCCACCTTCTTCACTGCGCCGTCTTGCCCCACGATCGACTTCTTGAGCGTCTCTTCCATACGCGCAAGCTTTGCAGCTTCTTCTTCCATCATCTTTACGACCGGGATGCCGGTCCAACGCGAGACGACGCCCGCGATCTCCTGTTCGGTAACCTCCTCGTGGAGCACGCGACGCGATTTCTGGAGCGTCTTCAAGCGCTTCAGTTTCTGTTCGAGCTCTTTCTGCAGCGTAGGAATCTTCCCATAGCGGATCTCAGCAGCGGTACCAAGATCTGCTGCCGCTTCCGCGCCATCAGCTTCTTGCTTGAGCTTCTCCAGTTCGGTCTTCGCTTTGCGGATACCATCGAGCACCTCTTTCTCGTTCTTCCACTTAAGCTCAAGCTCTGCGGTCTGCTCCTTGAGATCAGCGACATCTGCATCGATCGCTTTGAGCCGTTCTTTTATCTCTTTCTCCTCGCCGCGCGTCGCGTTCGTGAGGCTTGCCTCATCCTTCTTGAGCGCTTGCCGTTCGATCTCGAGACGGCGGATCTTCCGGTCCGTCTCTTCAAGCTGTGGCGGCTTATTCTCTAGTGCGATACGAAGCCCAGAAGCGGCCTCGTCGATGAGATCGATCGCTTTGTCCGGCAGGAACCGGTCTGCAATGTAACGGGAGGAAAGCTCGACCGCCGCAACGATCGCGCCATCCGTGATGCGTACGCCATGGTAAAGCTCGTACTTGTCGCGAAGTCCGCGAAGTATCGCCACCGCATCCTCGACCGTCGGCTCCTGCACGTAGACGGGCTGGAACCGGCGCGTAAGCGCAGCATCCTTCTCGATATGCTTCTGGTACTCCTTCAGGGTCGTCGCACCGATGATGCGGATCTCGCCGCGCGCAAGCGCAGGTTTCAGCATGTTCGAGGCGTCAAGCGCGCCTTCGGCGGCACCCGCACCGACAAGCGTATGGAGCTCATCGACGAAAATGATGACCTTGCCTTCTGCGCGCTCCACTTCTTTCATCACGTTCTTCATGCGCTCCTCAAACTCGCCGCGGTACTTCGTGCCCGCGATCATGAGCCCGAGATCAAGGAGGAGCAGTTCCTTTCCTTTGAGAGACTCCGGCACGTCATTCACTGCCATGCGCGCCGCAAGCCCTTCTGCGATCGCCGTCTTGCCGACACCAGCTTCACCGATCAGGACCGGATTGTTCTTCGTGCGACGCGAGAGGATCTGGATGACGCGATTGATCTCCGTATCGCGGCCGATGACCGGATCGAGCTTGTTTTCGGAGGCGAGCTTGGTGAGATTTCTCGCATATTTGTTGAGCGCACGGAAACGCTTCGGCTCCTCGCCGCCCGCATCTTTCGAGGAGCGGAGTTCCTTTAAGACCGCACCAGCTGACTCTTTGGTGATGCGAAACCGTGCGAATATTTCGTTCACCGGTCCAGGATTCTCCACAATAGCCAAAAAGAGATGCTCGGTGCCAACGAACGCGTCATTCATCCGCGCCGCGATCTTCCCCGCGCCTTCAAGCGCCTGCGCCAAGTCCGGGGTCAGATAAATCTGGTACGAGGGTGAGAGCGTCGTCGCATTCTCCGGCGCTTCTAGGTTTTCGAGAATCGCATCAGAGAGGAGGATGGTATCGATCTCCATCCGGTCGAGCATGGAAAAAACCAGGCTCTCTTCCTGCAGCACGAGCGCCGCAAGAAGGTGGAGCGGCGAGACATGATTCTGTCCTCGCTCAATAGCAAGCTCATGCGCCCGACGCACCGCTTCTTTCGCTTTGGTGGTGAAGTTCTTAAAGGGAGGCATAGGCGTAAAGATAGTGAGATACAACTTCTAGCTTATAGCGTGCGGCGAGGCGCCGCAACATTTGATGAAGCGCTATTCGGCAACAGAAACAGTAGCAAGCAGCGTTGCGATCTGTTCTGCGCTCACCAAGACCCCGACATTCCCTCGCCCAGCAATGCCAATAAGGTCGCCGGCAAGATCGACTGCGGCAGCGCCAGGGCCAATGTCAGGGAGCGTAGTGCGCACGCCGTCGTCACCGACGCGTGACACGATGGCCGTAGCTGCGCTGCCATCGATGCCGATAGCAAGGACTGTCTCGCCAAGCTTGAGTTCGCTTGCGGCAAGCAGGTTTGGCGCAGACGCCGTTGGCAGCGTCTCGGTGCCGACAAAGCGATAGAGGAGCAGATCGTCGCCCTCTTTGGTGAGAAGTGCGCGTGCCGTAGCGCCATTCTGGAACTCAACTAGCACATCTTCGGGAAGCGAGGCGTTCTTGAGCGCTATGACTGCGCGATCTTTCGAAAGGTAGGTACCCATCGCGAGCGCTTCGGTCGAGGTACCTGACTTAGGCGCATAGAGCCAGACGATGCGGCTCGCCGAAGCGGCGATCGCGCTCGTGACGAGCTCCTCGGTTGATGGCGCAGGGGTGGGCGCCTTCACGACAGCTGCAGGCGCCGCCTGGGCCACCGTCTCAATAGTGCGCTCAACGACCCGGTTCACCGTCTGCGTCACGATCGGCGGCGCCTGATCAAGAAGCGACACCGTCAAAATACCGGTCGCGACCGAAGTGACGAAGTTCACGAGGATCGTGAGCAGGATGAGCTGAGATTTGGAGAGTTCCTCTATGTTCATATGAGCATGATGCTATCGGGTCGCATGTTTGTCAACGAATGCTACCGCCCTCGAGAGCTCACGCGCACTGCGGCGCAGCTCGCGCTCTTTCACCCCGGGCAAAAAAGACAGACGAAGTGTCGCTTGCGCCCGTTTTTCATCCCCAAAGAGCGCGAAGACTGCACGAGAACCGGTCTGCGAATCAGTCTCGCACGCGCTTTTCGTCGAAACCGCAATCCCCGCCTCATCAAGGAGCGCGACAATATAGTCTGTGTCTCTCTCTGGAAGCGATAGGTTGATGATGTGAGGTACTGTTTCGCGCGATTCGTTCCACATGAGCCCTGGGACCGTTCCCACACACTCCTTGAAATCAGCGCGGAGCAGGGATGCGTGGGCACGAAACTTCTCACGCTCTGACCCGCATGCGGCGAGTGCCGCCGCAAATGCTGCGGCGAGCGCAGGATTCTCTGTTCCCGATCGAAGTCCACGCTCTTGGCCGCCACCTGCATAGAGCGCACGAAGCGGGATGGTGCGGTGCGCGATCAAACAGCCGATACCACGCACGCCGCCGACCTTAGAGGCGTCAAGCGAGATGAGGTCGGCGCCGAAATGCGCGCGCTCAAACCGTTCCGCAAGAGGCGCCTGGCTCGCATCCACATGGAGATACGCAGAGGGATTCGCCTGCTTGAGCACATGCGCCACCTCACGCGTGTTCCAGACTGTCCCGGTCTCACCGCATACCGCCTCCATGGACACCAGGACGGTCTCTGGGCGAATCATCTTACGGAGCGCCGCGCTATCTACCGATCCCCCTTCTTTCAGGGGGAGCGCTTCGATCTGGACGCCGCGTGCCGCAAGCAGACGCACATTCTCGACTATAGAGCTATGTGCACTCGGCAAATAAAGCACGTGTTCGCCGCTCTTGGGGAGACCAAGTAGCGCAAGCGCGTTCGCCTCGGTTGCACCGGACGTGAACACCACATCATCCGCTTTCACTTGTGCAAGGCGCGCGATCGTCCGCCGTGCATCTTCCAGAATCTCTTTCGCGCGCCTGCCTTCTTCGTGCGGCGAAGAAGGATTCGCGTACGCATGGGCTGCGCGCGCATACGCGCGCGCGGCTTCCCTACGCACCGGCACGCTTGCGGCTGCATCAAGATACACGCGGCGAGAAAACATGATCCAAGTATAAACGACCCGCTCGTCGAAAGCTCCTCAGGATGATTCGCTACCGAATCATTGCACGGTCACTGTTTTTGTGATGAAATCAACAGATTATGGCGACTACCGTGCGACCACCCGTCATTGCAGTGATGGGCCACATAGATCATGGGAAATCTTCCCTGCTCGACTACATCCGCAAAGCGAATGTCGTTGCTGGCGAAGCGGGAGGCATCACGCAGCATGTGGCGGCGTACGTCGCCGCACACGCCGGCCGCCAGGTCACCTTCCTCGACACGCCTGGACACGAGGCGTTCAAGGCACTGCGCGCACGTGGCGCATCCGCCGCAGATATCGCCATTCTCGTCGTCGCGGCGGATGAGGGCGTCATGCCGCAAACGATGGATGCATATAGAGCCATACAAGAGGCGAAGATCCCATTCGTGATAGCGCTCACGAAAATCGATAAGAATAATGCGGACATCGAACGCGCAAAGACCTCCCTGCTCGAGCACGAGATATTCATCGAGGGCCTTGGCGGCGACATTCCCTACGCGCCGGTTTCCTCAAAGACCGGGGATGGTATCCCGGAGCTGCTTGATCTCGTGCTCCTTGCCGCAGACCTCGTAGAGCTTGCAGGCGATACGGAAACTCCCGCGAAAGGCTTCGTGCTCGAGTCGATGCAGGATGCGAAGCGCGGCTCTTCAGCCACCCTCATCCTCAAAGACGGCAGCCTCGCTGCTGGCTCGTTCGTAGTCGCCGGAGATGCCTACGCACCCGTTCGTTTCATCGAGAACTTCCTCGGGAAGCGCGTCGAGAGTGTCGGGCCCTCAGAACCTGCGCGCATCTCAGGATTTTCGAAACTCCCGCCGGCAGGCACACCTTTCGTCACGGTTTCTTCACGCAAAGAGGCTGAAGCGCTCGTGCTCGAAGCGGCAAAGGCACGTGCGGTCGCCACGGTCGCAACCGCACTTCCTGAAGGCGTCGTCGAGTTGCCACTCATCGTGAAGGCCGATGTCGCCGGCTCGGTTGATGCCATTCTCCACGAGCTCAAGAAGATCACGCATGAGCGCGTGCAGGTGCGCGTCGTCACCTCGGGAGTCGGTCCCGTCTCCGAGAGCGATGTGAAGGCAGCCCATGCGGCACACGGGGTCGTCATCGCCTTCAATACGAGCACCGAGAGCGCAGCGCAGGATATGGCTCTTCGTGACGGAGTCTCGATCGAGACGTTCTCCATCATTTATGAACTATCGGAGAAGGTCGCCGAGCTCGTGGCGGCACGCGCACCTAAAGTGGATGTCGAGACCGAACTTGGACGCGGCACCATCCTCAAGACATTCTCATCGGGGTCAAAAAAGCAGGTGCTTGGAGTACGTCTCGTCTCCGGCACATTCTCAGTCGGTGCGACTATCAAGATCGTTCGGCGCGATGCGGAGGTGGCCCGTGGCGTCATCAAGAACCTGCAGCAGGCGCGTGCAGACGTGAAAGAAATACGTACCGAAGGCGAATTCGGCACGGAGATAGAGGCGAAAGAGCCAGCGGC
>CAYVUT010000021.1:6983-10982 GCA_964455225.1 uncultured Candidatus Saccharibacteria bacterium | reverse complement strand
AAGCGCCGCAAGACTCGCTCTTCGGCGCGCTCGCTGCCCCTCCCACGCTCACCCTCGCGCCGGGCGGATCGATCTCGCTCAAAGACAAGCTGGATTGGGAAAAAGAGCTCCTCGGCATCTATGTCTCTGGCCACCCGCTCGATGCGCATGAGGCAACGGTCGCGAAAGCGAAACTTACGATCGCCAAGATAAAAGAGGACCCACAGCCTGGATTGCCGATCATCCTCCCCGTCCTGGTCGCCGAGGTACGCACCCTGCTTACGAAGAAGGGCGAGAAGATGGCGTTCATAAAATTCGAGGACAGGAGCGAATCGATCGATGCGGTCGTCTTCCCGAAGCTTTTCAAAGAGCATGGCGGCGCGCTTATTCCAGGCTCATGCCTCCTCGTCAAAGGCAGCGTCTCAAACAGAAATGGCGAGCTCTCGCTCTCAATCGAGAACCTGAAAGCGCTTTAGCACTTGGTTGACCCTGAAGCGCAGAGTGCTAGCATACGAGGTATCGGAGATTGCTTCGGCTACCAACCGAAGGCACACGCGCAGAGGCCTAATCCGAAATCCCTGAAAAGTGTCCGCATCTTATGCGGAAAGCCGGGTGGAACCGCGGTCAAAGATCGCCCTGGCGAGTATACGGATTTCCGTATGTTCGCCAGGGCTATTTTTATTCATCTAGTACATGCACGTATGGATACGCCAGAAAAAGAACGAGATCATAAGCGGCTTGGGCGCGAGCTCGATCTCTTCACCTTTTCAGAGACGGTAGGCAAAGGACTTCCGCTCTGGACACCGCGCGGCGCGACTATCCGCCGCGAGATCGAGCGATTCATCGTTGATGAGGAGGTGAAGCGCGGCTATCAGCACGTCATGACGCCGGATATCGCGAAGATCGACCTATACAAGAAATCCGGCCACTATCCGCACTACAAGGATTCGATGTATGCGCCCATCCAGGATGAGGATGAGGAATTCATGCTTCGCCCCATGACGTGCCCGCACCATTTCGAGCTATACCTCTCGAAGCCGCACAGCTACCGCGAGTTCCCTATCCGCTACGCAGAACTCGCTAAGCTCTATCGCTACGAACAGTCCGGCGAGCTCATGGGCCTCCAGCGCGTCCGCTCCTTCTGTCTGTCCGATGCGCATATCATTTGCGCTTCGGAAGAACAGGCTATCGAGGAGATCCATAAGGCACTCGATCTCATTGAGTACGCGAACGGGGTCTTGGGCCTTCAGATGGGCACGGACTATACCTACCGCCTCTCGCTCGGCGATCGCGACAACACCGACAAGTACTACAAGGATGACGCGGGATGGGAAAAAGCCGAGGCGCTCCTTCGCGAAGCGATGAAGAAGCGTGGCGTTCCATTTGTCGAAGCAAAAGACGAAGCGGCGTTCTATGGCCCGAAGATCGACATCCAGATGAAGAACGTGAACGGCAAGGAGGATACCGCGTTCACCGTGCAGTACGATCTTTCTTCGCCTATCAAATTCGACCTCACCTACACCGGCGAAGATGGAAAACCCCATCGCACGTTCGTAGTGCACCGTTCTTCGATCGGCTCTATCGAGCGCACCATCGCATTCCTTATCGAGAAATATGCCGGCGCCTTCCCCATCTGGCTTTCGCCGATGCAAGTGCGCGTGCTGCCGGTTTCTGAAAAACACGCGGCATACGCTACCGAAGTAAACGCGGCGCTACGCGCCGCAGGGGTACGGACAGACGTGGACAATGCGAACGAGTCGCTTGGCAAGAAGATCAGAAACGGGAAGACCGAGAAGATCCCCTACCTGCTCGTCGTTGGCGACAAGGAAGCGGAATCGAAGACGGTGAGCGTCGAGAGCCGCGACCACGGAAAGCAGGAAGCAGTGGCGCTCACGGATTTCGTAGCGCAGATTACGGAAGAGATTCGCGAACGGAAATAAGCGGACTGGAAACGAACAAACCGCCCGAGGCTTTGCCTCGGGCGGTTTGTTCAATAGCGTATCGCTACTCTGTTATGCGCCAAGCGTTCCAAGCGCGCGCGTGAGCGCGAGCTTCGCCCCTGTAACGCCCGTGCTGTAGCTCGCGTCGATCGCGGTCGTGAGCGATGCGATCGTGCGCTCAAGCACTGGCGTGTCGCAGGAAGCGCAGATGCGCGCTACTTCCGGATCGCACGCCGTGCCGTCGATGCGTGCACGATAGGCGTCATCAAGCGCGCAGGTGGCATGCGTCAGGAGATCCTCCGGTGCCCCGCCACCACGTACGTGGGTGCGCAGCGTGCCAAAGACCGACTCACGATCGCCCTCAAGAAGAGAGGCGATGAGACCGCGCACATGCGGCGCCACGCCCATAGGGCCTACTGACGAGACGTGCGAAGCGGTCGGGGCCTCCGGTTCAGTGACAGGCATGGAATTGCGCTTAGGGGCCATAACTTCCTTAAGCATAGCCGACTCCTGTGGTACGTCACGCGACACCTCGGGAGAAGTGTAGCGGGAGAGACCCTTCACGATGTCTTCGATCGAGAGCGAGCCGCCTGCCGCAAAGGACTTGAATCCATCGTAACTGGAATAGCTCTTTGGCGCTTCAGGTGCTGATTCGTATGCGTACGATTCAGACACTTCAGAAGATGTCTCGAGGGGGGCCGCTTCCGCAGGAGCGACTGCGAGCTGTAGCTCGCGAGCGTTCAAAACCTCTCCCACTCGTGCGCCAAACGCGCGGAGACGACGATTCGCAAACGGTACCGCACCGAAGAGGACAAGATACGCAAGCGCGAGCGACCAGCCGATAAGCGCGATCCAGTAGAGCGCTGTACCCCACGTACCAAGCTCGAGTCCGGTGTACGGAATCTGCGAGAGGTAGAGATATGCGAGTGGCTGTGCCGGGACCGCCTCAAGGATGACGCGAGGGTTCCTGCCGCCTCCGCCGCCACCTCCACCTCCACCTCCGCCGTCGACATTGACCGGCGCGGCACAAGTAACGGTCGCACCCGACGCATCGGTTGCCGTACCAGTGAACGTCGTATCGTCATTGAGAGAAGGCGTGGTAACTGAACCGCCGGATACTGGCGTCACAGAACCGATTCCCTGGTTGATAGAGAAAGCAACCGCATTCGTGGTAGTCCAGCGAAGAGTGGTTTCGTTCCCAGGACCAATAGTAGAAGGGTCTGCGACGAGCGTACATGCGAGACCGGAAGGCGTAGTGACCGTAATCGTGACCGCGCAGGTATCCGTGCGACCATTGCCTGTTGCCGTACCCGTAAACGTCGTGGTGGTAGTTAGTGCAGGCGTCGTCGTGGATCCGCCCGAGACCGGCGTGACCGAGCCGATGCCCTGATTAATGCTGAAGGATGCTGCATGACTCGTAGTCCATGTAAGCGTGGAGGAGCCACCCGAGCTGACCGTGGTCGGGCTTGCAGAGAGCGTGCAGGACGGATTGTTGCCGCCTCCGCCTCCCGTTTCGACATTCACCGTTGCTGCACAGGTTACTGAGCCGCCTGGCCCGGTTGCCGTTGCGATGTAGGTGGTCGTTTGTGTAACCGAAACGCCCTGCGAACCCGAAGCGACCGGAGTCACGGAACCGATGCCCTGATTGATCGAGAGCGAAGTTGCGTTCGCGGTCGTCCACGAGAGCGTCGATGAACCGCCACCTTCTGGAAGCGACGAGGGGCTTGCAGAGAGCGTACAGGTCGGCGCAGGATTCGTCGTGATGACCGTAACGGTTGCGTTGCAGGTCGCCGTACCGCCCGCACCAGTCACGGTTGCCGTGTAGGTCGTGGTCTGCGTCGGAGACACGACGCGTGAGCCAGATGCAATCGGGGTCACAGACCCGATTCCCTGGTTTATGGTGATTCCAGTCGCGTTCTGTGTCGTCCACGAGAGCGTCGAGGACTGTCCGGACTGTATCGATGCCGGAGAGGCTGTGAGCACGCAAGCGGGTGCGGGTGTCGTCGTGGTGACCGTAATAGTTACATTGCAGGTCGCCGTACCGCCCGCACCAGTCACGGTTGCCGTGTAGGTCGTGGTC
>CAYVUT010000021.1:0-6883 GCA_964455225.1 uncultured Candidatus Saccharibacteria bacterium | reverse complement strand
GTGCTGCAGAAACCGTGATCGTCGTATTGCAGGTCGCCGTACCGCCCGCACCAGTGACGGTTGCAGTGTAGGTAGTGGTCTGTGTCGGAGACACGACACGGGAGCCGGACGCGACCGGGGTCACGGAACCGATTCCCTGGTTGATGGTGATTGAAGTAGCGTCACGCGTAGTCCACGAGAGCGTCGAGGACTCCCCTGCACCGATCGAGGCTGGAGACGCGATGAGCGCGCAGCGCGGCGCAGGTGCGGGAGGAGCTACATCTACTTGCGCGGTGCAAGTAGATTCGCCGCCTGCACCAGAGACGGTCATAGTGAACTCGGTCGACACGCTTACCGAAACCGCTCGAGAGCCAGATTCGGTGGCATTTGACCAACCAAACACATTTCCAGTCTGGCCGTTTGCATTGCTGTACTGAAGAATGAAATCTGAAGCCGCTGCCGTCGTCCACGACACAGTCACGGAGCCTGCGCCCGTAAGCTCATCGGGGCTTACCGAAAGGTCGCAGCTTGGCACTGGCGTAGGTGCCGGCGGTGGCGGAGGAGGAGGCGGGGGTGGCGGCGGGGGTGGCGGGGGCGGGGGCGAGCAGCAGGGCGGGCCGACCACTTGCGCAGAGGCTGCGCCAGGCGAGAGGAGACCGGTCGCGGTCGCCATCCCTACTCCAAGCAGTATGGTTGCGAGTACGGCAAAAGCACCGATCAAGATCGGTTTCTTTGCACCCACACGCACCAGATATCGGGCCGTTTTTGTCATACTAATTTTAGAATCAATAAATTTTCAAACCCTGCCGCTTACGCGGCGTACAAAAAGGGTGGGTGATGCATGCATCACCCGACCCAAAGAACTACAGAGGTTACGAGCATTCGGCATCAAAGCGCCAGAGCGTGTCCGGGATTTCGATCACTCGTCTTCCCTTCCAGTCTTCCGGGCGAACGTAGACACCGCAGGACTGTGCGCCACCTTGGTCTTCGAGGCAGACATATACGAGTCTCGATTGCACTGCTGCCGAGAACCGAATCGTCTGCTGCGACTCCTTAGCGGGATAGAGGTATTTGTGAGGCACCTCTGCCGACTCGCCGAGCACGCTCCGGATGTAACCGTATGCCGGCTCGCACCAGTCGCACTCGCCCCACCACGCGACCCAGGGTCCATCGCCTTCACGCTGCGCGTTGCAGCTTGAGGGCGGCAAGGGCCCGGAAACGCTTCCGACTCCCCAACGGACGTTGCCGCCAGTTGGAGCGCCGAACGTCAGCTCGACGCACTCGTCTCCCCCCAGAGACCTGCTTGGACCGGTCGCAAGCGACCAGTTGTAGCAGACCTCCGGCAGAACGAGCCGATACGTCTTGCCGTCACACGTCAGGCTCCACTCTTCGGTAGATGCCTTGATGCCCCGCGGAAAGTCGACGAGCACGTTCTTGTGCGCGCCAGCCTTGCCAGAGAGCATGGCGTCCAGTCGGTCGCCAACGCGGAGTTCGCTTTCGCTGCCGGTAGTCTTCGTGACACGCATCGCTTCCGCGACACACGCTTCCGAAAGTCCCATAGCCCGAAACGCCTGTTCGCGCTTCCCCATCGCCTCTTCTCGCGAAGAGGCGAACGGATCTGCACCGAAGTTACGCCAATGAAAGACTCCGGCGCTGGCCGTTTTCACGACTGGCGCGGGTTTCTTCACGGGTTTCGCCGCAAGCATCGTCTCATTGGTGGACGATGCGGGTTTTGCAGTCGGTTCCGGCGTCGCGCGAGGCTCTGCCGCTTTCGGAGTCGGTGCGAGCTTGCGCTCCACCTCCTCCTTGGCTTCTGCCACGCTCTGGGTCGAGTCGACCCCGAAGTAGTGGTAGCCGGCGACCGCAAGAACTCCGCCAACCAGAAGTGCAGCTACCGCCGTTTTCCAGTTCACGAACTTTTGCCCTCCATTGCGATACCAACGGCGAAGCGCCGGTTTCTTCCAGAACGCGATGCCCAAGACGAGCAGCGCGCCGATGATTGCCACGAGCGTGATGCTCATCTCTCTTACTCCTCTATAGATGCCGCTTTCGCGGCGGAAAAAGATCTACTCTCTGCTTTCCAGAGAGCCATCCACGCTCGGAGTTCACCAGTCTTGTGAAGGTCTGACCTTCACAAGTAGATGGTTAGCCCGAGATCGGATGGCTTTCTACAAAGTCCGCGACGACGACGAATCGGTCGCTCTTCTCACCGAACGAGTTGCAAGTCGAGAGCGTGAGCACCTTCCCCGCTACCGTAAGCGGAATGCCAGCCGAGTTCGCATCCTCTTTCGTGACGCTCCGAACCGCGTAGGTGTGCACTCGGCTTGATGAATACACAATGATCGTGTCGCCTGCATGAAGCTTCTCGATGCCCGTGAACGCCTTGAACGCCTGATTGTTCACGACCGGCAGGTAGCTCGAGTGCCCAAAGATGACGACGTTTCCAGTCTCGCCAAGTTTCGCCGACGACGGGTAACGCACTGCTCCCGTAAGGAGCGCCCGATCGAGCACGTCAATCTGAGTGGAGTCGGGATTCGAGACCGTAGTTACCAGTTTGATCGATGGAATCTCGATCTTATCTGGAGACTCCGCAACCGCGTTCGTCGCCAGCGCACCTGCGCCAGCGACCAGCGGTGACGCAGCAAGCGTCACTGCCGGCACCGTCGTTTCCGATACGTTTGTACGCGCCTCAGGCAAGAGATCGAGCCGCGCAAGAAGCGTTACGCTGCCGAAAAAGCAGACAGCAGCAACCGCGAGGAAGCTCCACTTCCTTGCGCTTGCCTTCTGCGCGGCCACAATGAGCCGCGCTGCGATGTGTACTGCCCGATTCATACCAGAGTTCGTCTTAATAATTAATACACCATCGTGTGCAAAGTGTCAAGAGGGGTACTTGACACTAAAAATACACTGTGGTATGTATATGTCCACTATGAATACGACTTCGGAAACGCGGGACGGAAACCGCATGGCGGCGATTAACGGCCTTGCCATCGTCGGTTTTATCGCACTCGTTGCAGGCGGCATGTGGCTTGCTATCTATACGGCGCAGTATGTGCCCGCAGCCATCTCACGCCTTGGCGCTGCAGCGGTCACCTTTACTCAGATATTCAATCCGGCCCCCAACCCGGGCCTTTCAGTCGTGGAAAAGGCGACTACCACTATCCCCTTGGGGAACGCGACGACTACGACGGCCACTACGACGACAGCAACGTCGACTAAGCCGGTAGCGGGAACATCGACACCGAAACCGGTCGCTGGCACGCCAACGTCTGGCACGTACCCGATCGGTACCGGTGGCGCACCCGCAAACCTCTACGGTCTCCCTGATCTCGCAGTAGTCATTACAGCGGTCGGCTATCTGAACACGAGCGATGCGAGCTCATTCGTAGCGGCTTCGAGCGTCCCGTCCGGCAAGCGTCCGGCAGTGAAGTTCACGGTCCGCAACGCGGGCACGAACGTAACGAGCTCTTGGCGCTTCACTGCAGATATTCCGACGAAACGCGATTACACCTTCCGCTCCCCTGTCCAACAGGCACTTAACCCGGGCGAGAGCATCGACTACACGCTCGGTTTCGACCAGGCAGACCGTGGTGATAATCAGAAGATCACCATCGAGGTGAACTCCGATGACTCATTCAAAGAGTCAAACACGAGCAACAATACGATTTCCGCTGCTCTCAAGGTGCTCTAAACGCTTCAATTTAACAAAAACCCCCGCGGCTCGGCCGCGGGGGTTTTTGTTAACTGCCACATTACACGTCGATGCTTGCAAGCTTCGCGTTCGATTGGATGAAACTCTTGCGGCTCGCGACATCCGTACCCATGAGGATGTCGAAAATACGGTCAGCCTCCTGCGCATCTTCGATCTGCACCTGCTTCAGAACGCGGCGCGCTGGGTCCATGGTGGTCTCCCAGAGCTCTCCCGGGTTCATTTCTCCGAGACCTTTGTAGCGCTGAATGTTCACTTTCGCGGACTTCTTCGCGCTCGCCGCCCCCTCTTCTGCTGGCTCTTCCTCAAGCGGATTCTCCGCGACTTCAGACGGAGCGACCCCGAGCCCCTTAAGCGTCTTTTCCTTCTCCGCATCTGAGTATGCGTAGTGCACCTCCTTGCCGCGCGAGATCTTGTAGAGCGGGGGCTGAGCGATGTATACGAAACCTCCATCAATGACCGGGCGGAAATGACGATAGAGGAGCGTGAGGAGAAGTGTGCGGATATGGGCACCGTCGACATCGGCATCGGTTGCGATGATGACCTTGTGGTAGCGGAGCTTCTCGATGTCGAACACGTCTCCGATCGCCGTACCCATGGCGACCACGAGCGCGCGGATTTCTGCCGATGCGAGCATGCGATCGATACGCGCGCGTTCGACGTTGAGGATCTTGCCGCGAAGCGGAAGGATCGCTTGCGTGCGGCGATCCCTGCCCTGCTTCGAGGAGCCGCCTGCAGAATCTCCCTCCACGATGAAGAGCTCTGCTTCTGCAGCATTCTTCACTTGGCAGTCAGCGAGCTTTCCTGGAAGCGTCATGCCTTCGAGCGCACCCTTACGGAGCACCGAGTCTTTTGCCGCCTTCGCAGCTTTGCGAGCCTTAAGCGCAAGAAGCACCTTGTTTACGATCGCCTTCGCATCATCCGGATTCTCTTCAAGGAACGTAGCGAACGCTTCGCCAAAGACGGTGGCGGTGGCGCTCTGTGCCTCGACGCTACCCAGCTTCGCCTTGGTCTGTCCTTCAAACTGGATCTCCGGGAGCTTCACAGAAACGACCGCAGTAAGCCCTTCAAGCACGTCGTCACCCGTGAAATTCTCATCCTTCTCTTTGAGGATGTTCGCGTTCCTGCCGTAGGTGTTGAGGGAGCGCGTGAGTGCCGTCTTGAAACCGGTGATGTGAGTACCTCCCTCGCTGTTGTAGGTATTGTTCGCGAAGGCCGTGATGCGCGGCGTTATGTCATCGACGTACTGGAGCGAGACCTCGACCGCCACTTCGTGCGGCGCACCCTCGGGTTTGACGCTCCGGTCTACATAGAAAATGTTCTTATGCACTACGGTCTGGTGCTTGTTGTAGAACGCAACGAGCGATTTCAAACCTCCCTCGAAATAAAAAGAGGTCGAGGGCACCTCAAGCGCGAGCTCACTGAGATAAAATGCGTCTTCGGAATCGACTGCACCCGCGTCGCGCGCGTCGATGACCGTGATGCGCACGCCTTTCACGAGATACGCCTGTTGGCGCAGATGCGCGACGATCTTGTCCAGATTCCAATTTACGCCGTCTTGGAAGATGGAATCGTCCGGAAGGAAGTAGACGACCGTGCCATGAAGCTTCGACTTGCCGATCTGCTTCACTTTCGCCATCGGTTTTCCGATCTTGTATTCCTGCATGTGGATGCCGTCATCCTTGTGCACCACCACCTTGGTGTGCACCGAAAGCGCGTTCACCACCGAGGCGCCGACGCCGTGGAGACCGCCCGAGACCTTATAGCCGCTCCCCTCCCCACCGAACTTGCCTCCGGCGTGGAGCGTAGTCATGATCGTCTCGAGTGCAGAGACTTTTGTCTTAGGGTGAATACCGACCGGAATACCGCGACCATTGTCAGCGACGCGCACATAGCCGCCCGGCAAGAGTGCGACCTCGATATGGTCTGCGTGGCCGCCCATCGCCTCGTCTCGAGAGTTGTCGAAAATCTCCCAGATGAGGTGATGCAGGCCGTCAGGACCCGTGGTCCCGATGTACATGCCGGGACGCTTTCGGACGGGCTCAAGACCCTCGAGGACGGTAATGGAAGAGGCGTCGTACGCGGCGCCTTTTGCTGCTTTATTTTTTTGCTCTTTTTCGGCCTGTTTCGCCATATCTATCCTGCTATTTTATCACAAAACAGCCCTTGCTACACGCGCATTGCCAGCTCCTCATGGTGTGTGGCATAATCAAAAAAGCGCCGGAATGGTCCGGCGTATTCCATTGTCCTTTCGGGAGGTGCGGGGTGCGTAATTTCAAAGAATACGGCGAGGCGTGCAAGCGGTATGGCGAACAGGAGCCGGTGCACGCAACCTTCGTTGTTGCCCTCATCATGTTATTGATTGCTATCGGCTGCTCGTTTGCTGAAGCGTACTTCGGCAAATAGCCGCCCTAGCGAATCCAGCAAAGACGCCCATCTTGTACGGGCGTCTTTTTTATTGAACCGGTGTTAAAAATAATGGCGTAGCACTAGCCAAGGTGCGCAGAGTCGTTCCAAGAAATGAGCTTCCAACCGTAGTCTTTGGGATCATATGCGATATGTGTTATGCCAGTGTTGTGAGCATACGTATGACGAAGCAAGCTAATGAACTGACTCTTGCTGAACGTTTCGCCGAAAATGAACATCCCGATGATGACTCGTAGAAAGGCGCCATGTGTGACAATACATTGTCGTGTTGCGGGAGTCTTCTCCACGAGACTGACAACCTCCCGCGCACGTCGCATCAAGTCAGCAAAGGATTCTTCGTCTGAATGCTTGAAGTCGTGGTTGTCGTGACTCAGGTACCACGAATCAATGACTTGCTTGACTTCGGGGTCGTCCCGATGTCGCCCGTGCACGACCGTGGCATGTTGCCACTCGCCGAGTATGGCGTGTTGCTCGTTCGTGAGTCCCGTTTTTTCTGATATTGCCCGTGCGGTATCGATAGCGCGAGGAAAAGAGCTCGACATGAGCGTTTCAACTCCAATCCTTGCAATACGTTCCGCAACAATCTCGGCCTGCTTCTTCCCTTTCTCATTCAGCATCGCACCTTCCCCGCGAAGAACGCGGTCAGCGTTGCTATCTGTCTCCCCATGCCGCACGAAATAAACGTGCTTTTCCATGCTTTAACGGATTTCGTAACCCGCGCCCGTAAGTACTCCTGCGACACGTTCCATGACCGGATTCACCGCTTCG
>CAYVUT010000020.1:0-11016 GCA_964455225.1 uncultured Candidatus Saccharibacteria bacterium | reverse complement strand
TGGTAGGCCGTTACCCTACCAACTAGCTGATACTACGCAGGCCGCTCCCGAAGCGGAAAACCTTTACCCTTGCGGGACTATCGGGAATTACCCAACCTTTCGGCTGGCTATGCCCGACTTCGGGGGGCGTACCTACGTGTTACTACCTCGTCTGCCGGTTGCCCTTGCGGGCCCCCTTGACTTGCATGACTCATCCACACTGCCAGCATTCACCCTGAGCTAGGATCAAACTCTCATTAAGAATAGGCGGAACAAAAGAATTCACACCTTTCATTTTCACAACAATTGTGGCACGTATTGAGTTTTCAAAGTCCCCTCTCGGCCATCGCCGAGAGAAAAATAACGCCACCCCTTTTGAGGGCAGTCCGCCCATACTATACGAGCCCCATACTACCGTCAATAGGGTGAAAAGGCCCTGAAATCCTTGTCCCCATTGCGCGTTTTTACGGTCGGCGTATGATGCCTGAAGCCGTCACCCCTTGCCTACTTATGCAAACGACGCATGAGCGTGTAGTCGTGTCCGTCGGAGGGTCTCTTATCGTTCCTGACCAGATAGATACTCACTTTCTCTCCGCATTCAGACAACTTATTTCAGAAAAGGCAGAGGCCGGGCTCCGCTTTGCCATCATTGCCGGCGGAGGCAAAACTGCCAGGCGCTACATCGAGGCTGCAAACGCAGTCACTCCGCTTTCAGCTCAAGACTCAGACTGGATCGGCATCCATTCGACACGCTTGAACGGACACCTCCTGCGCACCATTTTGCGCGATATCGCGCATCCGACGATGATTACGAATCCCGATGAGGTGCTCGACGTGCCGCATGACGTGCCCGTTATCGTTGCCGCTGGATACCGGCCTGGCGCCTCCACTGACTTGCGTGCCGTGCAGATCGCGAAGCGTTCAGGTGCGACAAAATTGGTGAACCTCTCGAATATCGATTACGTGTACGACGCAGATCCGCGCGTGAATCCGGATGCAAGGAGGATAGAAAAGATATCCTGGGCTGATTTTCGAACGCTTATTCCTGCCGAATGGGACCCGGGTCTCTCCTCCCCCTTTGATCCGGTGGCCGCAAAAGAAGCCGAGGCGCTCGGTCTTGAGGTGGCGATCATGAACGGAAAGAATCTGGGAGAATTTTCAAACTATCTCGCTGGCGCGCCCTTTACAGGCACCATTATTTCCTAAGGCCAGCCAGCATTTCATCTACCCTGGCATGCAGTTCGTCGACTGAACGCACGTTCTCGATGCGGTAGTCGGCCATAGCCATCACTGCAGCGATATTCTGTTTTTCCGGATCAGTATTCTGCATCTCGCGCGCTTCTTGCGCCTCAAACGTAGCGAAATCGACATGGTCGGTCGACGAGCCTCTCGCGATGATGCGTTCGTATCGGACGCGCTGATCGGCATCGACCGCAAGGAGAATCGCCCCACGCTCTTTGAGGAGTTTCGCCTCGCCGATCGCACGGATCGACTCGACCACCGCGTCCTTTCCGGACGCTTCTGCAGAGGCAAGGAGCGTGGCGATGATGTGCGAGGGTCCATGCGCATGACGAAGCTCATTCGCGACCGTCGTCATCGAATCTCGATCGACGGGGAGACCGCGACGCTGGATTTCTTCGATGAGAAAATCACGTGCTGCGTAGTGCGTGAACCCTTTGGTCTTCAGATGCTCGACCACCGTGCCCTTGCCTGCGCCTATGGTGCCGGTGATTCCGATTATCATCGTCGTAGTGCGTTATTTCGTACTGAAGTAGCGCGCAAGCGGGATAAGGAGCGGCGCGGAGCGGCAGATCGAGGAGAAGGTGCCGGCAATGACACCCACGAGCATCACGAGAGCGAAATTGCGCGTCGCTTCGGCGCCAAGGAGCATGAGCGTGATGAGCGCGAGCACTACGGTAAGGGACGTGTTGATAGAACGTGCGATGGTCTGGTCGATGGAGTGTCCGACCGTGTCTTCAAATGCCTCTTTTGCATTTACCTTCTGGTTATGCGCGAGGCGCTCGCGTACGCGGTCGAACACGACGATCACGTCATTGACGACGTATCCGAGAAGCGCGAGCATCGCGACGACAAACAGCGAGTCGACCTCGGCGCTCGTGTAGTGAGCGTACGCCGCGAAGAACCCGGCAGGGACGATGATGTCTATAGCGAGCATGGCAACGACAGTAAGGCCGTACCCCCAGCTCGGCACGGGCTCTGAGACCTTGCGGAATGCGAACGCGATGTAGAGCACGATAGCAAGCACGACGGCAGCTATCGCCCACAACGCCTTTGCGGCAAACTGGGCGCCGAGCGCCGGCCCTACGGACGTAAAGGAGAGTTCGGTCACCGCATCCCCTCCTCCGAGCGCCGCGAGAACGTCTGCATGCTCTTCGGGAGAAAGGGTGCGTGCGCGAATCGACACGCCCGTCTCGCCGAATGCACGGACAGAGACTGCGCCGAGCGCGAGATTCCGAACCTCCGCTTCGATGCGGGAAAGATCGGGCCTGGTCTCCACATACTCGACCTGCATCAGCGTGCCGCCCGTGAAATCGAGACCGAGCGGCAGACCCCACGCGACCAGTGCGCCGATTGCGCCCGCGAGAATGATACCGGTGAACCAGAAGAAGAAACGGCGGTGAGCGACGATATACATGGTTGTTTAAAGGTTGGAGGTTGAAGGTTGAGTGTTGCGAGTAAAGCCGGAGCGGAGAAGCCAGACCCAGCCACGCGAACGAGTCTCTGGAACGAGGGCGAGGAGGAAGACGCGGGAGAGCGAGACTGCTGACACGAACGACGCGAGCACGCCGAGAATGAACACGAAGGCAAACCCTTTCACGATCGAAGTGCCGAGCCAGAAGAGGATGACGCCCGAGATGATCATGGTGAGATGGCCATCGCGGATTGCCGGCCACGCACGCGCAAACCCTACGTGCACCGCCTCCCGCGGGCTCTTGCCTTCGAGAAGCTCTTCTTTCATGCGCTCGAAGATAAGGACGTTCGCGTCGACCGCCATGCCAACCGAAATGATGAACGCGGCGATACCCGACGCAGTGAGCGTGATCGGGATGAACTTAATGACCGCAAGCATGAACGCCACATATTCGGCAAGCGCTAGCGTCGCGATGAGTCCTGGGAGGCGGTACCACAGGATCATGAAGAGTGCGACGATGACGAATCCAGCGATTCCCGCCACAACGCCCGCAGAAATAGCGGCGGCACCAAGCGTCGGACCGACCGTAGACGTGCTCTCAAGCTCGATCGGTACCGGGAGTGCGCCGAAATTGAGATTCCTCACGAGCTCGCGTGCCTCGATGGCCGTAAAGTTGCCCGTAATGGTCGCCTGACCGCCGACGATCGGTTCCTGAATGACTGGTGTCGAGATCGGTTCCCCATCAAGGAAGATCGCGAGGATTTCTCCCGTATGTTCTCGAGTGATTTTCTCGAAAAGTTCCCCGCCCTCAGCACTAAACGTGAGGAGAATGATCGGGGACGCAAGACCCGCCGTTGCGCCGCTACCAAACTGAAGCGATGCGCTCTCCAAGTAGCGGCCCGTAAGTCCTGTTGCCACATAGGAAATTGCCGTGGTGGTGCCGGTCGTCGACGTGGTGGCGATCTTGAACTCAAGCACGGGCGTCTCGCCAAGCGCTGCGATAGCCGCGTTCACGTCGGTCACCCCGGGCAGATCAACGATGAGCCGGTCGGCCGCATTTCCGGAAACGGCGCCTGCCTGTTCGGTCTGCACCAATGGCTCTGCAACACCGAAGAGATTGACTCGACGCTCGATGACTTCCTGGAGCGCCTCAAGCGCACCATCGCGCTCACCCGGCGCCGTACTACTCATGTCAGCTTCGTAGATGAGCTCGGTACCGCCCGCAAGATCGAGGCCGAGCTTGAATCGGTACGTGCTTTCGACGCCCATCTCGGTCGTCCATACGAAATACGCAAGCAAGCCCCCGATGACGAGGGCAGCCGCTCCCCACACCCGATACGTGATCATGGCGGGAGTATAACGCAACTCACTAGAAGCGCGCATCATTGCGCTTCGCGATAAGTGTGGCGTTCTCGAAGAGGCACGCGACTGCCACGGGCCCCACGCCGCCTGGCACGGGCGTAAACAGAGCGCACTTTTCGGCACATGCAGGATCTGCATCTCCCGCAAGCGTCCCTCCCGATTCAGAAGTTCCCGCATCGATCAACACGACCCCCTCCTTGATCATGCCGGGCTTGATGAGGTGTGGAGAGCCCGTGCCCGACACGATGATGTCCGCTTCTGCGAGACTGGGAAGGTCAGGGCTTCCCAAGCTCGTGACTACAGAAACGAGAGCGCCCTGGTTTCGAAGCCAGGCTGCGCATGGCCTTCCCACGAGCCAGCCGTCACCAATGACAATCGCCCTCTTCCCCGCTATCGCCACATCGTGCCGCCATAAAATCTCACGCACCGCCGCTGCCACGGGCGGCAGCACATCAGAGTGCTCAACAGCGCGACTTTGCGTAGAGAGGCAGTCAGCATCTTTTGCGAGCGGGATAGCGTCGCACACCGCGCGAGCATCGACGTGCGCAGGGAGTGGGAGCTGCACGATTATCGCGTCTGCATCTGCCTCCTGCACAGCGGTACGCAGCGTCGCCGTCGACACTTCTTCGGGAAATGCGCGCGTCTCAAAAACACACCCCGCCTCTTCGGCATAGCGCTCCTTAATCTTCAGATACGAGCGCGTAGCGGGCGTCTCATTCGCCACGATCGCCCTCACGCGCGGGAGGCGCTGGAGAGAGAGCGCACGTGCTTTGGCGCGCGCAAGTATGTCTTGCGCAATTAATTTCCCGTTAACGATCATTTGTGTCTGCGCGCAGTTTCAGGAACGAACGTCTCGTACGTACCGTTCGTATAGTAGAACGCGTCATACCCTTCGTACTGATACTGATACCCGAGCTTCCTGGTCACTTTTGACCCATCGACCGCAATCGGATACGAGTAGCCCTTCCAAGCGCCACGACCCGTAGGAATCTTGCCGCGTGTGAGGTGCCAAAACACGAAGAACGCGAGACGAACCATCCACGGAAAGATGGGGAGCATCTTCTTCCCCACCGCCCGCGCCATGTCCTTTCCACGGACGACCTGCCCGGGAGGGCAGATGTTAAACACCTCATACGTTCCCGCGACTTCGCCAAACGCGAGACGGGTCACGATACCGACCACGTCATCTTCATGAATGAATTGGCGACACCACGCGGGCGTAACGGGAACGAACGATACGAGACGTGAGACGAGGCGGTATGCGAACGAGTCTTTGAGCTGCCCCGAGAGCGCCGATTGGAGGCCGAATCGGATGCGCATGAAGCGCCCGCGCGGACCCGTAATCGCCGCTGGGCGCACGATGGAAACCGCAACGCGTTTGTCAGTAGATTCGTAATGCGCCTTGAGATTCTCTTCGACAACCCGCTTCTCTTCAGCGTACAGGTAATCGCTCTCTCTAAACGGCTCTTCTTCGGTAAAGCGGTGTTCGATCGTATTTGAGGAGTACGCGCCATACGAAGCAACCGTCGAGAAGTGCACGAGGCGCGTGACGGAAGGCGTCGCGAACGCGAAATCGAATACCTTGTCTGAACCGACGACGTTCCACTCCCACTCGACATCCTGTGCGCCATACATTTCGCGGATTTGCCATGCGGTATGAATGACGATGTCGGGGACATGTACGCGAACCGCCTCCTCCCATTCGCCCGCCGTATTCGCTTCGAGGTATACGAGCTTCTTCTCTTCTTTAAGAAAATCCGGCAGCGGCTCTTTGTCGAGGCCGATGATCATCTCGACATCGGCGCGCTTCGCAAACTCGCGCACCAACATAGCCCCCACATACCCTGCTGCTCCCGTGATAAGTACGCGATGCATATGCGAGTAGAGTATCAGGAACCGATGCGGAAGAACATCCGCTTCAGCGTCTTGAGCGCGATCACGATATCGAGACCGAGCGAGCGATGCTTGAGATAGTAAAAATCATACGCGAGACGGGTTTTCGTCTCCTCGACGGACTGCGGCGACAGCTTGCCCTGTTCATACTGCTGATTGATCTGCGCCCATCCCGTGATGCCCGGTCGGACCAGGTAGCGCGCGCTGTAATACGGCAACGCTTCGGCAAGACGCTCACCCAGGCCGACAATGTCGTTTCGAGGTCCGATGAGCGAGAGGTCGCCGGCAAGCACGTTGAGGAACTGAGGAAATTCATCGAGAGATGTTTTTCGCAGGAACGCGCCGACCTTGGTCACTCGGTTTTCCCCCTCGGTCGTCCACTGCCCTGATGCGGCAAGGTTCTTCTCCATGCTACGGAACTTGTAGGCCGGAATGCGCTGTCCTCGCTCGCCGAGTCGCTCTTGTCGGATGAAAAGCTTG
Organism: uncultured Candidatus Saccharibacteria bacterium; assembly: GCA_964455225.1. GTDB lineage: Bacteria > Patescibacteriota > Minisyncoccia > Phycocordibacterales > Phycocordibacteraceae > C7867-001. The sequence continues at coordinate 4,649 of CAYVUT010000020.1, read as the reverse complement.
CCGGATCCTTCGAAACGGTTTGCGATCCATATGAAAGGCGCGACAACGATGGTGATCATACCCATGAGAAGTCCGCCAGCGATGTCAATCGCCCGCTTTATGCCTCCATAGAACGGCGAGTTTCCTGGCGAGACATTCCGCAGCAGCCATTCATACGAAAGGCGTGAAAGCGGGACACGATCGAAGATCTCCTCATACACATCTTCGAATTCAGCAAACTGGTAACGGCGCTCGACGCTCGACGCTTCGTAGAGATTCGGGAGCAGCGCTGCACCGGCGATTTGCGTAGTATCGGCAACGATGATGCTCACCCCTTGCCGCTTGAGCGTATCGAGAAATTCGCGCGGCTCGGGAAGTGCGTCCGGCTTCCAGATGGCGCGAAATGCGATTCCATAACGCGGATTTCCATGCACCTCTTTCACAAGCGCATCGGCCTCCTCGCCAGAAGCAATAAGCGCAACTGAGAGCGCCGCACGGGGATGCATGAGTCTCGGGTAGAGCACGAGTCGCCAGAAAAAGATCGCGGCGGCAGACACGACCAGATAGATCGCGAGCGTCGTCTTTGGCGCAATGCCGAACGCCGGTATGAGGAAGAAGAATAGCGCTGCAAAGATGACATTCGCCGTCTGGGTCGCAAGCAGCGCGTCCGGTACCCTGCTCGGGAAAAGGACGATGCGCTTCCCATAGAGCCCCGCGATATAAAAGACGACGAGCCAGACGATGAACAGGAACGAGAACGGGACCGCGAACCGCGCCAGGAGGTCAGATGAGGGGATGTCCCGATACCTGATGAACAGGGTCATCCACAGCGCAAGGATGAACACGACAAGGTCGCCGATAAGGAGAAGCGAGGAGGTCCGTCTGGCACCGAAAATCATGAGGAGTGGTTATATACTATAACTACCCTTGCATGAAAGAAAGTCACCCAAAAAAGGCCCTGCTGGTCATAACGAAAGCGAATTGGGGCGGCGCACAGCGGCATGTGTATGACCTGGCATGCGCCCTTCTCGCCAGGAACTACGACGTTGCTGTCGTTACCGGAGGATTCGGCCCTCTGACAGAGAACCTGCAGGCGCGGGGAGTCCGGATCATCCCTATCGCCATGAGACAACGGCGCTCGTTCCTGCTTGACCTTATGACATTCGGTCCGCTTTTTCCGCTTATCAGCATATTCCGCTCGGAACGACCGGACATCGTCCACCTCCACAGCGCAAAGGCGGGCGGGCTCGGTGCGCTTGCCGCACGCATAGCATGCGTTCCGCGCATCATCTTCACGGCACATGGGTGGGAATTTAATGCGCCCAGAAACCGCGCGACAAAGGCGGGCATCCGATTCTTCAGCTGGCTTACCATGCTGCTTACGCACACGACCATCGCTGTCTCGGAAGCAGTACGACGCGATGTGCGCGCGTGGCCATTCCTCAAGAACAGGTTGGTGGTGGTGCGGCTCGGCGTCGCGTGCGCTACCCTTCTCGACCGCGAGGATGCGCGACGAGAGCTTTCGCTTCCTGAAACCGAACAGCCGATCATCGGCATGATTTCCGAACTGCATCCCACGAAACGTATCGAGGATGCGCTTCAGGCGATGGTGATCGTACGCCGAACCTGGCCGGAGTCGAGACTGGTCGTGATTGGCGACGGGCAGTTGCGCACGAGACTCGAAAACCTCCGAGACGAACTCTCACTTCAGGATGCGGTCATATTCGCAGGCGCGAAGCCCGAAGCGGGCCGCCTCATGAAGGCGTTCGATGTATTCGTGCACACGTCCCAGTCAGAAGCGCTTGGATACGTCGTGCTTGAAGCGGGATGCGCCGCACTCCCCGTCGTCGCCACTCGCGTGGGCGGCATCCCTGAAATCATCGAGAGCAACCGAGAGGGACTCCTCGTACCTCCGCGCACGCCCGCACGGATCGCCGAGGCGGTCGTGAGCCTCCTTGCAGACCCGGGCCGCGCATCCCTGCTCGGAAGCGCGCTTCACGCACGCGTGTGCGAGCATTTTTCTCTGAGGAACATGATCGAGCAGGTCGTCAAACTCTACGAATTACCCGCCTAGGTATTCGTTTTGCGTAACTTCGCGAGACGCAGCGCGCCCCTCGCGAGCAAGAGAAGCCACAACGCCAAGCAGGGCAAACTCCAATATCAAATGTGATCCGCCGGAACTCATGAACGGTATGGTCGTACCGGTCACCGGTAAGAGCCCCAGATTGATACCCGCATGGATCACGAGGTGCGCAGCAAGAAGCGCGAGCACGCCGAGCGTAAAGAACGAGTCGAAATTAGTGGCACTCCGTCTGGCTATCTGCGCCAATCGCAAGAATAGGACTGCATACAATAGGAGTGCGAGACAGGCGCCCACGAATCCCCACTCTTCGGCATACGCGGCAAAAATGAAGTCTGTCTGGTATTCAGGCAGGAAGCGGAGTTTCGATTGGGTGCCATATCCTATTCCCTTTCCGAACCATTCACCGGAACCGATTGCGATACGCGCCTGATAGGCGCTGTACCCAGCGCCACTTAGATCTCCCGCGGGATTCACGAAAGAGATGATGCGCGTACGCTGATAGGGCTCGAGACCGCCAAACCACAACCCCGCCGCCGCCACGAGCAGCATGCCGCCCACGAGCGCGAGATGCTTCTTTGATATCCCCGATACGAGCATGAGGGACAGCCACACCGTGCCGATAATGATCGCCGTACCCAGATCTGGCTGGATAAGCACGAGGAGCGTGATGGCGGCAGCATAGGCGCCCGAGACGATGATGTGCCGCACGTTCGCAATCTCGATATGCCGCCTCGAGAGGTATTTCGCAAGAAGCGCGATGAGCGCGAACTTGGCAAAGTCTGCAGGCTGAAACGAGACGATGCCGAGGTCAAACCAGCTGCGCGCGCCCATGAGAGGAGCGGTTGCAAGGACGGCGACCAGAAGGAAGAGTGCGGCAAAATACGCGCTCATGACAACGGGCGTACGCCGGAGCGCACGCAGATCAAGACGAGCAAGCAGCATGAATGCACCGATGCCAAGCGCGAGGAATGTCAGCTGCCTTGGCGCAAGCGAATCATCCACACCGAAGGTGCTCATCGTGAGGATGCCAAGCAGCGAGAGCGCGGCCGCTGGCGCGAGCAGGGTCCAGTCTGAAATCGTTGCGCGAATCTCTCTCACGGAAGCGGTACGAGCGGCACAACTTCGATCCGTGACACCGGTGCCGCAAACGGCTCATTCCAGGTAAATACCGCTTCCGCACTTCCCTGCGGCGGAATCGCGGTCACGACCGTCTGCGAAGCGGCGAGCACGTTCCCCGCCGCGTCATAGACCGCAACGAGCGTCTTCAGATTGGCAATGGTGCGCGTACTTGGATTGGCGAGCACCACACTGATCCTGGGCGCAGTCGTCTCGCGCGTGAGGGTGAAATTGCCCACGCTTGGGATAATGCGCGAGTCTTCCGAGAGATCGAACCAGCGGATCGAGGCGGTATCAATGGCAAGATTCGCGCTCTTCACGCGCGTAGTCCCTGAAAAAAGCGCCGGCACATAGACAAGCACCCGGCCGCCCTCCGCACTCCCTGCAGGCGGCAAGTCGAGCACGCCCTCGCGTGTCGCGAGAACAGCCAAATCGTCTCCATAGAGCGTGAGCGTGTAGCGCACATCCTTTGCTGCGGCAAAGATATTCTTATTGAGCACTGCCGCAATCACATCGGTGCGACCAGGAGTTTCCGAGAGCGCACGCGTAAAGATGGTGGCCGGAGCTTGTTGTGCGGCAAAACACAGATATGCACAAGAACCGCCACAATCGACACCCGTCTCATCCTGATTCTGCACACCGTCAGTACACGAGGGGGTGTCGTGGAGGGTTGCAATGAGCGTGACTGCCGCAAGCGCCGCAACGACCAGGAAGAGTATGGTCATGATCACGATGCGCCGTTCGGTTGCCCAGTTCATGCAAACAGTATAAACGAAAAAACGCCGCGCGTACGCGCGGCGTTGATGGTGTGGTTGGCCGAGGTGTGAGCGTATACGACCGCTTTCATTCCCCGCTTGTCTATCAGAACCCTTGCTTCCTCCGAATTGCTCGGTTGTTCCACGAGAGTACCAGTTGGGGAAGGCAGCTCGTGGAGGGTGTACGCTCTTACGGAACTTTACGCGGCTGCTGACTTCCGAGAGCTTGATACACAAACATGAAATGACGAGCACACTCTTGCTCCACACCCCGGCCAAATCACACTATATCAAAACAAAAAACACGCGCATGGTGTTGGCGGCTAGCTACTCTCCCCACCAGTAACGATGAGTACCATCGCCGCTAAGAGGCTTGACTGCCGAGTTCGGAATGAGATCGGGTATAACCCTCTCGCCAAACCACCAACACCATGCGCGCGTTTTCGCGCCCGCAGGCTCATAAGAATATGCAAAAGGTTCTTTACACACGCAAATACATAATTGTGCCATCTAGAGTTCCGCACAGAAGAATGGACATATTAGTACTCCTTCGCTCAACACCTTGCGGCGTGTACACGTAGAGCCTATCAACGTGGTCATCTTCCACGAGTCTCATAACGATTACTGATCTTGGAGCACGTTTCCCGCTTATATGCTTTCAGCGGTTATCGCAACCCGACATAGCTACCCAGCGGTGCCCTTGGCAGGACAGCTGG
>CAYVUT010000019.1:0-11627 GCA_964455225.1 uncultured Candidatus Saccharibacteria bacterium | reverse complement strand
TGACCCTACGGGGAATCGAACCCCGATTTAAGCCTTGAGAAGGCTCCGTCCTAACCGTTAGACGATAGGGCCGCTGGAGTTTTATATCAAAAAATACGCATTTGCGCTATGCCTCGCGGGGATTTCCTGCACCCACAAGATGGGGTAGAGTAGGATCAGACTACCGGAGAGTACCGATGATACATCTGATTGAGCCAGCCAGGTTCCGACCGTTGTTCGAAGTGGTCGGCTGTTTCGTGGATGTGGGACCAGAGTTCTTGTTACTGCACCGTCAGAACCATAAGCCGCAGGGAGACGCGTGGGGAGTTCCAGCAGGGAAGGTGCAGGCGGGCGAGACTCTTGCCCAGGCAATGCAGCGCGAACTTGAGGAGGAGACAGGACATTCTCCTCGCGCTGGGAGGCCTTTCTATGGCAGGACAGTCTTCGTCCGAGACGAAGAGAACGACGATGACTTTACCTTCCACACGTATCACCTGCAGCTTCCGTATAAGCCGGAAATCCAGCTCAATCCTGAAGAACACAAGGGATACGCGTGGATGCGGCCGAGAGACGCACTTGAGTTGATGCTCGTTCGAGATATGGAGCGGTGCGTGAGACTTCTCTACGGTCTCATCTAGTGTTGCTTCTCGGGAAAAACTTAGCGGCGCAAGGTAATCCTTGCGCCGTTTGTTTTGCAGACGACTCATTCGAAAGCGGAATGATGATTTCTGTAACCACCCTCAGATTTCCGATGTTATCACTTATCAAATGCCGGACAACTTTAGAAAAGTCGTGGGAGTCGCAGCCGCCATCGCCTGCTTCTATGTCCTTCAATACGTCGGCGTCGCGATTCATTTCGGATGCCAGGATCCGAAAGAAGATTGTCCGCCACCGCTATACGGAGCTGGAGAGCTATTGTATTGGCTCATTCAGCCCCCGTGGCTCACGCTTGATCGCTCGCTATGATGAATAAACGTAGGATAGTGTATTCCATTCTTGCCCTAGCGTTCGGCATATTCATGTTCGTATACGGCGGAATTGATGACAGTCCTGGAGGGCAATTGCTCGGAGTCGTGCTTGGTGCCGCAGGTATCATGGGCCTGATAAAGAGTGGAAAGGGAAGCGCTGATTAACTCGGCGAGAAGAACGAGATGCGGCGCACAGATTTCTCTGTGCGCCGCAGGAGATTTAGCGGGAACGTTTGTGTTTTTCGAGCCAGACGATGTGATCGCAGACGACGTCGACGATCGTCGCGACGATGAACACTCCGAACACGACATACGCCAGAGCGTCCACCCAGTTCACATAAGCATAATTGGGCATAGCTGAACCTCCGTTGCGCCTGTTCAAACGATACGACGAATTGGTACATGTTGTCAAATGAAAACGGCGGGCTGTATGGCTGTACAGTCCGCCGCAGATTCAAAACTTAATTGAGAGTTGTTTCGCACGATTGTCTTCCTTGGATGTGCTTGTTTGCGCGTGCGCCGTCTTGGCTGCGCCAGGCTTCGATGCCGTCTTCTTCGCTTCCTTGCGGGCGAGGAACATGGCGCTCACCGCCTTCACATACAGCTGTTGCCGTACACGACCTTCTTCGCTGCGATCTTTGATGCCCGCGTTCTTGAGCGCTTGGATGACTGCGGGGCCAAGCTGTGCGCCAGCATGCACTTTTTCAAGGGCGCTGGTGGCGATCTGGCACAGGGTGATCAGATTCTCATCCGAAAGCCGAGTGCAGTACAGCGAGTAGGCTTGGTGCGCCGCCTCGCGCCCAAAGTGAGCTTCTTGCAGCGAAAAAGGCCTTACCTCCTTTGCTTCTTCCAAGGTACACCTCCCAACTTTTCCTGAAGTTACCTAGTGTTTATTATACCACTATCTGTCTATGAAAGCAAGCTTTCCACAACCGCTTTCACGTCTCCGCCGTCGGCTTTGCCCTTGAGGTCTTTCATCACGGCACCCATGAAGCGGCCCATGTCGGCCTTGCCGGTGACACCCATTTCGGCCATTTTTGCCCGTGCAAACGTTTCGATCTCATTTCGCGGCATCTGGGCAGGGAGGAGCGCTTCGATAATCGTGAGCTCTGCTTGTTCGGGTTCGGCAAGCTCGGGGCGTCCGCCGTTCGTGAACTGCTCGATGGAGTCTTTGCGCTGATTTGCCGCGCGCTTCAGGACCGTAATGGCCTCTTCGTCGGTGAGGAATTCGTCGGGCTTACGCTTTTTTGCGACCACTTCGTTAGTCATGGCGGTGACGAGCGAGCGGAGCGTTCGCAGGCGCACTTCGTCTTTCGCGCGCATGGCAGTCGGTATCGATGCTTTGATGGTTTCGTGAATAGTCATGGTGTCAGGTAGTATACTACAGCCTATGGAACCGCTCTCGCTCGCTCTCATCGTCATCGCTATCGTGCTGGTGCAGGTGGTCGGGCTCGCGATCGTGTTCGGGTGGCTGAAGCGACAGAAAGAAATACCGGAGGAGAGTCCGCAGGCATTTCTCCTCCTACAGCAGCAGATGCAGGAGCTCTCGCGCACGCTCGACGCGCGTGTCTCGGAGTCTACGAAAGCGATGCAGGAAAGCGCGCATCGGCAGATTACAGAATCGAACCGCATCGTCCGCGACGTGACGGACCGGCTCGCAAAGCTCGATGAGACCAATAAGCAGGTGGTTTCTTTTGCCGACCAGCTCCAGAACCTGCAGGACGTGCTCCAGAACCCCAAGCAGCGCGGCATCCTCGGTGAGTACTATCTTGAAACGGTCCTCAAGAACGTGCTTCCGCCGGGTGCGTTCCAGATGCAGTATCCGTTCAAGAACGGCGAAATCGTGGACGCGGTGGTGTTCGTGAAAGATCGCATCATCCCGATCGACTCGAAATTCTCGCTCGAGAACTACAACCGCGCGATCGAGGCGCGGGATAAAGCGGAGCGCGAGGTGCATGAGCGTGCATTCAAGGCAGACATCAAGCTACGCATCGATGAAACCTCGAAATACGTACGACCTGAGGAGAACACGATGGAATTCGCGTTCATGTTCATTCCCTCCGAAGGCATCTACTACGACCTCCTCATGAATCAGGTCGGTTCCATGAAGACCAATACGCGCGACCTAATTGAGTACGCATTCCAAAAGAAGGTCATCATCGTTTCGCCCACATCGTTCCTCGCATACTTGCAGACCGTGCTTCAGGGCCTGAAGGCGCTCCAAATAGAAGAGCAGGCAGAAGAGATCAAGAAAAGGGTGGGGGAGCTGGGGAAGCACGTGGCGGCGTATGAGACCTACCACGCGAAGCTCGGCGCGTCGCTCGGGACGGTCGTCTCGCACTTCAATGCGTCGCGCAAAGAGCTGCAGAAGATCGATAAGGACGTGTACCGCATCGAGGGTTCGAAGATCGGCATCGAGCCGCTCGCGCTTGATAAGCCCGCTACAGACGAAGTGGAGTAGCAAAAGGGACCGCCACGAAGACAGTCCCTCCCAACCGCTAGTCACTTTTTATCGTTCGGCGTCGAGCCGTCGGCGTATTTCCGGGTCTCCGACCACGAAGAACCGGAATTCCCATGTCGGCTCGCTCCGATTTGCCGGCGTGTGCAGGAATCGCCCCTCAAAGAGCCGGATGCCGCCTCCCTTTATGCCAGTGAATGGCATGGGGAGCCAGGAGACGCCAAGCGCGTCGCAGACAGCTCGAACCCGGTTTTCTTGTATTCGGTAGACCTCAAATCCGCGCGCCTGCTCAACGGTCGAGCCGGTGAACAGGGCTGGTTTCGGGTCTCCGCCACAGCGCACGAGCTCCAGGTCAAGCTCTTTTGCCTCCGTCTCCGTACAACTGCCGCACAGAAGGAGCACGGCAACCAAGCCTCCATATGCGTTCATACAAATAACCCTCCTATGGCCTGCTTTCATTGTACCGCCGGCAAGGCGTGTGCAAGCTGTCCTGGTGCATATCGAGGACCTTGCGTTTTTGGCCTAAAACCTGTACATTGCCAGGACTATGGAAGTAGCGGTTATCAAAACCGGCGGAAAGCAGTACGTCGTCTCCAAGGGCGACACGCTTTTTATTGAGAAAATGCCGGGAGACCTCAAGACAGGGGACAAGGTCACATTCGACCAGGTGCTCCTCGTCGACAATGGCTCTGACACCACGATAGGCGCTCCGACCATTAAGGGAGCAGAGGTCAAGGCTACGGTCGTGGCAGCAGGCAGGGCGCCGAAAATAGACGTCGTCAAATACAAGGCGAAGAGTCGTTACTACAAGCGCCGCGGGCATCGTCAGCCGTTTCTCAAAGTGAAGATCGACAGCATCTCGTAAGAGACGCCATACACTCTTTCTTTTTCTGCTCTCAACCGCATGGTAGCGGTGGGTTTTGTTTTGCATTCTCTAAAAACTATCAACTATAAACTGAAAACTATTTATGCAGCACGGACGTTGGATTCATCAGGGCGTCGGGGGAGGGCAGTCGCAGGGCGACCGCCGTTCTTCGTCAGGTCCCTCTTATAGGCAGGACAGTCATGCGCCTCGCGGCGGACGCGGCAGCTCTCACTATGGCGGTCGCGGCGGTTTTGGCGGCGGCCGTGGCGGCTATCGCGGTGGTGGCGGGCGCGGAGGAAACCGTGGCCGCATCGGCGCATTCGGTCAGACCGAAGCGGATCTCGCACGCCTTATCAACAAAGCCGTCATTACCGAAGAGGCAGAGCATTTCGTACCGGAACACTCCTTTGCAGATTTCCCGGTTGATGAGCGCCTCAAGAAGAACGTTGCGGCAAAAGGGTACACGCTCCCGACGCCGATCCAGGACAAGGCGATCATGCACGTGCTTCACGGCAATGACGTCGTGGGCCTTGCAGAGACGGGAACGGGAAAGACGGCAGCATTCCTCATTCCGCTCATCGACAAGGTGATGAAGGGTCTCGCGCTCAAGGCGCCCGAGCGCGTGCTCGTGATGGCACCGACGCGCGAACTTGCGGTGCAGATCGAAAAGGAGCTTGCAGGATTCGCTAAGGGCCTCGGCTTCCGCGGCATGATCGCTGTCGGCGGCGCGAATATCAGCCCGCAGATACGCGACCTGCGCCACGACCCGTCGTTCGTCATCGGTACGCCTGGTCGTCTCAAGGACCTCATGGAGCGCAAGGCGCTCGATCTCTCGACGTTTGGCACCGTGGTGCTAGACGAGGCAGACCGCATGCTCGACATGGGCTTCATCGACGATATGCGCTTCATCCTCGGGAAGATGCAGGAGAAGCGCCACACGCTCTTCTTCTCGGCGACGATGTCGAAGGATATCGAGCGGCTCATCCACGACTTCCTCAAGGATCCGGTACGCATCTCGGTGAAGACGCGCGACACCTCGAAGAACGTCGATCAGGACGTGGTGCGCATTCCGCGCGGAATGGATAAGTTCGAGAAGCTCGTCGAGCTCCTGTCTAAGCCTGACTTCAAGCGCGTGCTCGTCTTCGGACGCACGAAGCATGGGGTCGAGCGTCTCGCAAAGATGCTCTCGCGCCGCAAGATCTTTGCGGAATCGCTCCATGGCAACAAGACGCATGGCGCGCGCATGCGCTCGCTCGAGGCGTTCAAGAACGGCCAGGTGTCTGCACTCGTCGCGACCGACGTCGCGGCGCGCGGCCTCGACATCCCGGCGGTCTCGCACGTGATCAACTACGATCTCCCGTCGACCTACGAGGACTATGTGCACCGCATCGGCCGCACCGGCCGCGCAAGCGCGAAGGGCATGGCGCTTACGTTCGTGGAGGAGCGCTAAAGACGGAGTATTGACTTAGAGCGTACTATAGTGGTATAGTGTAATTCACTTAACTCACGCGAGTTACGCTCCACGGAAAGGAATTTCAAGAAGCGAGTATTTTACGGCCTACGCCCGCAAGTAATTGCAGGAAAATTTTACAAGAGGCCGTAAAATACTCGCTTCTTGCATTTCTAGAGGAGAAATAAAACCGCGGGGCAGCGCCCCGCGGTTTTTTCTATGCGTCTTTGCGGTTTGAGAGGGCAGCGCGGAGGGTCTCTGCGTCGGAGTATTCGAGTTCGGAACCGGTCGCAAGGCCGCGCCCCAGAAGCGAGATGCGTACGCGCTCTCGGTAGGGGAGCAGGATCTCACGGATATAGTCAGCGGTATGTTCGCCTTCAGAGGTGGCTGAAAGCGCGAGCACCAATTCGCGAAGTCCTCCCGCAAAGCGTTTCTCGACCGCTTTCAAGAGTTCTTTTTCGCGGATCGCGCCTTTGCCAGAGAGTGTGAGTACGCCGCCCAGCACGAAGTAGCGGCCCTTGTAGGTACCAGCGCGTTCGATTGCAGCCAAGTCCTGATCTTTCTCGACGAGCATGAGAAGGGAGTTGTCGCGCGAGCTGTCGGCGCAATAGTTGCAAAGCGGCCCGGTGCCGTTTGCAAACCGCAGACACTCGGGGCACTGGCGTACGTCTTTCCCGAGCGCACCGATGAGTTCAGAAAGTTTCGTGCGGTCGGCATGCGGCGCGGCAAGCAAATGAAAGACGAAGCGCTTCGCTTGCCGAGGGCCGATGCCAGGAAACCTGGTGAATGCCTGTGCGAGCTCCTCAATGCGATCCATGGCTAGAATTCTGCCCCCAAGTCGCCATAGCCTGACTTATCGACGGGCATGAAGGTGGCGCGCTTCTCGTCGAAATAGAGATCGACTTTTCCGGTAGGGCCGTTACGATGCTTCTCGATAAGGACTTCGGCGATATTTGTCCGATCGCTCTCTTTGTTCATCTTGTCTTCGCGATGGATGAACATCACCACATCGGCATCCTGCTCGATTGAGCCCGAATCGCGAAGGTCCGAGAGGCGAGGACGGCCGCCGCGCTGCTCCACCGCGCGCGAGAGCTGGGAAAGCGCGATGACGGGCACCTCGATTTCGCGTGCCAGTGCTTTGAGGGAGCGCGAAATTTCGGTCACCTGCTGCACCACGGAGTCGGATGCTTTGGTCGAGGTGGGCGCCATGAGCTGCAGGTAGTCGACGACGATGAGGCCGATGCCGCGCTCACGCTTCAAGCGGCGCGCGACGGCGCGCATGGCGAGAATGTTGTTGCCCGGCTTATCGTCTATGAAAATCGGCGCGCGCGAGAGCGTCTCGAGCGCGTCGCGGATCTTGCTGAAATCATCTTCTTCTTTGAGTGCACCGGTGCGGATCTTCCAAGCGTTCACGTATGACTCGGCCGCGAGCATGCGGTCGACGAGCTGCTCGGAGCTCATCTCGAGCGAGAAGATGCCGACCGGGACGTTGTGGCGCACTGCGGCGTTTCGGGCTATATCGAGCGCGAGCGAGGTCTTACCCATCGAAGGCCGTGCCGCAAGGATGACAAGGTCTGACGGGTGGAAACCGGAGAGCAGGCTGTCGAGTTCGGGGAAGCCGGAGGGGACGCCGCGGATGCCGTCCTCTTTCTTTGAGAGCGCCTCGAGCCGCTCCCATGCGTCATGCACCTTTTCGCCAATCGCTACGAATTTGTGCACCGCCGATGCGTTGCCGACCGCATAGACTTTCTTTTCAGCCTCATCGAGCACCTCGATGGTATCGCGCGCCTCGTCGAACGCGGACTCGGTGATCTCATATGACGCGTCGATCAGTGCGCGCATGAGCGACTTGCGCGAGACGAGGTCGGCATAGTGCGCGTAGTTTCCGGGCGCGGGAGCGGCTGCTGCAAGCTCAGCAAGGTATGCCCGCCCGCCGGTGCGCTCGAGGAGTCCCTGGTTTTGCAGGCGTTCGGAGAGCGTGAGCTGATCGATGGGCTCGCCGCGATCGGAGAGTTCGCGCATCGCCGCGAAGATCAGGCGATGTTTTTCTGCGTAGAAGGAGTCGGATTTGATGAGATCGGCGACGTCGTGAATCGCGTCGGGCTTGAGGAGGAGTGCACCAAGGAGCGCGCGCTCAGATTCGATGCTCTGCGGAGGCACGCGGTCGAAGGAAGCCATTCCTGCAATTTTCTCTCACCGGCCCACCCGGGTCAACAGGGGACCTTCCGGGGAGTCTTCCACACGATATCCACTGTTCAAAAGCTCATCCCTAAGTGCATCAGCAGAGGTAAAGTCGCGCGCGGCACGTGCCTCCTCGCGTCTCTTGAGGAGGTCTTGGATGGCTTGCGGAAGCTCTTCGGAGGTCAGCGTTTTCGTCTCTTCTGGCGGCTCGATAAGCGAGAGACCGAGAAGCGCGTCTGCACGCTCTAAGAGATCCCACTTCTCTTCGGGAGAATAGTCCTCATTCTTGAGAGCGTCCCATAGGAGGCCGAGCGCTTGCGGGCTTCCGAGATCGTCGCGCATATGAAGCACGAAACGCTCGCTCGCATCTCCCGGCGTGGCGCGGCGATTCGACTCGCGCGCGATCTCTGCGCTTTGCCTCCAGAGGCGGGTGAGCGCTCCTGCTGCGGCCTCGAGCGCGCTCCAGGAGAAGGAGAGGGGAGTGCGGTAGTGGGCTTGGAGGAAGAAGTAGCGGAGCGCGAGCGGGTGGATGCCGCGTTCGACGACATCTCCCAGGTAGGCCACATTCCCGATCGATTTTGAAATCTTCTCGCCGTTCATGGTGAGGAATGCGTTGTGCATCCAGTAGCGGACATACGGCCTGCCTGAGGCGGCTTCGGATTGTGCGATCTCGTTGTTGTGGTGCGTGCTGATATGGTCTTCGCCGCCCGTGTGGATGTCGATATCTGCTCCAAGAAGCGCGCGCGACATGACAGAGCACTCGATATGCCAGCCCGGATTGCCGCGACCCCAGGGAGAATCCCACTGCTGCAGATCGCCTGGTTTTGCAGAGCGCCAGAGCGCGAAGTCGGCAGGATTCCGTTTGCCATGCGCGTCGATGCGTTTGCCGCCCTCAAGCGCTACCTGCTCGCGGTGGCCGAGCTTTCCGTATCCCGGGAATCTTGTGACGTCAAAATACAGGCCGTCCGGGGTGGAGTATGCGAACCCTTTTTCTTCGAGGGTCTTTGCGAGCGCGACCTGTTCTTTGATGTATTCGGTCGCGCGGGGGAAGAGGATGTGGTTCGTGTCGAGATTGAGCGCGCGGATGTCGTCCAGATAGAGCTTTGCATACCGGTCTGCTATCTCTTCAGGAGTCTTCTTCTCGCGTGCGGCGCCGACAGCCATCTTGTCTTCGCCCTCCTCGCCATCGCCGACCAGGTGGCCGACGTCAGTGATGTTTATGACGCGACGCACGTGGTATCCAGCATCCATGAGTACGCGAGCGATCGTGTCAGAAAAAACCGCGGCCCGCAGGTTGCCGACATGCTGTGCGCCATAGACGGTCGGGCCGCAGGAGTAGAGCGTTGCCAGGCCTGGTTTTGCGCTCATGAAGCGCTCTTTCTCTCCAGACATGGTATTCGTGATGAATATCTGGGCAGGCGCGCGCCTTGCCGTTTCTTTTTCAGTGCCGAACAACCGGGAAAAGAAGCTCATACCGAATCAGAACCAGCGTTTGCGGGCGAAAATAATGTAGAGCAGCGCGACGACGCTTACCATCGTGCCGATGATGATCCAGAACGCGTACGGGTGGTCAGCGAGCGGCGTTCCCGGCACGCCCATGTCGAAAATGAAGATGGTGAGCTCGGCTGGCATGATGAGCACCGTGATAGCAGCAAGCGTGCGGATGGCCTCATTCTGCTTGGTGGAGATGAGCGCGTCATTGCTCTCCCGCAGCTCCGAAGCGAGCGAGCGGTGCGTGCTGATGAGACGCATGATCTGGCTGTTCTCGCCCCTGATGCGCGCACTGCGTTCTGCAAAAGATGGACCGAAGAAACGCCGCCGCTCAAGCGTGTGCAGGAAACGCCCGAGCGGTTCTTCATGGCCAGCCACCGTCGCTTCCAGGTGAAGGAACTCACGGCTTACGTGAGAGAGCCGCTCGACGACATTGCGTTCGAGTCCGTCAAAGATGTCGCGCTCGACCCTGGTGAGATGCGCTGCGATGTGATTCGCGTGGTCGCGGATCGATTCGAACAGGTGCGCGAAGAGTATCTCAAGCAAGACGTCGGTCGAGAGCGGAACGCCTTCGCCGACCATGTCGTTCGTTTCGAGGATTTTGCGGAGCCGGTGGAGCGGGGCTATCACTTCATAGCGGATGGTGAGCACGAAGTTCTTTCCGATGACGAAATCGATCTCCTGTCGCTTCGCCGCTCCGTGCTCGCCGGGTATGCCGGGGAAGTGAAGCACGAGGAGCACGTGCTCGTCGTCTCCTGCGACAAGCGGATAGGGTGTCGGGGCGGCGAGCTCAGCCTCGATGCGAGGGCCGATGGAGAATTCGCGTGCGATCGTGCGTATCTCGCCAGGAGAGGGCTGCTCGATATCAATCCAAAACGTTCCCTGATTTTCGTAACGCGAAATCATACCGTTTCAGTATATCAGGAGCGCCGTCTGGTATACTGTGCCCACTATGCATCCAACCGATTCTCTTGTGGACGGCGAAGGAACAGCTACCGGAAGCGTGCGCGGTCTCGTGGTGCGCTCCGTGTCGTTCGCGCTCATAGCAGGTGTTGCGTTCTTTGCCGGCATTACGGTAGGCGGCGCAGGCATGACGCCCGCATCGGTTGCGGCGCACATCCCGCTCGTAGGTGACGGGCTTGATGCGACTCCGGACCCTGACGCAGACCTCTCTGATTTCTGGAAGGCATGGCACGCGCTCGACCAGGAGTTCGTGCTCACCAAGGCCTCATCGACGCTCCCGACGACCGATGAGAAGCTGTGGGGCGCAATCCAAGGTCTTGCTGCCTCGTACGGCGATCCGTACACCGTCTTCTTCCCGCCGCAGGAGGCGAAGGAGTTCATGGAGAACATCTCGGGTTCGTTTGCGGGCGTCGGCATGGAGATCGACGTCAAAGACGGTGTTCTCACGGTCGTGGCGCCGCTTCGCGGCACGCCCGCAGAAGCAGCCGGCATCCTTGCAAGCGATGTCATCCTCGAAATCGATGGCAAGAGTACCGAGGGCATGTCGACCGCTCAGGCAGTCCAGAAGATCCGCGGCGAAGTGGGGACCGATGTCACCTTCACCATTCTGAGAGGTACCGCGGAACTCACGATCACGGTCACGCGCGCCATCATCCAGATCCCGCAGACGGAAGACGGATTCGTCGGGAATTCAGACGTATATCGCATCGCGCTCTATGAATTCACCGCAAATTCCGGAAAGTCGTTCTCAAACGCGCTGCGCCGCTTCGTCGAATCGGGTTCTAAGAAGCTCGTCATCGACCTGCGGGGGAACCCGGGCGGGTATCTTGAGTCTGCGGTTCATATCGCGAGCTACTTTGTGCCGAAGGGTGGAGTCGTCGTTACGGAAGATTTCGGCGGCAAGCAGGAAGACGATGTGCATGTGAGTCGCGGATACCGTGGGCTTCCGGAAGACACGGAAATCGTGGTGCTCGTGGATGGCGGTTCGGCTTCTGCGTCCGAGATCCTTGCAAGTGCGCTCCAAGATACCGAACGCGCAACGATCATCGGCACGAAGTCGTTTGGGAAAGGTTCCGTGCAGCAGCTTATCGACATAGGCGACGCGTCGCTCAAGGTGACCATCGCGAAGTGGATCACGCCCGACGGTCACTCGCTCATCGAGCGCGGCGTCGTGCCTGATATCGAGGTGGCGCGCACGGTGGCAGATATTGAGGCGAAGAAGGATCCGCAGTTGGATAGGGCAGTGAAGTTTTTGACGGAAGGGAAGTAGGG
>CAYVUT010000018.1:0-12097 GCA_964455225.1 uncultured Candidatus Saccharibacteria bacterium | reverse complement strand
GCAAGACGATACTCGAGCTTACGCCGCTCGTGTACGCGCTCGTCCTCAAATATGGAGGAACGATGACGGGCGAACATAATGACGGCATTATCCGCACCCCCTATCTCCCGCTCCAGTTCGGTCCGGAAATGACGAAACTCTTCACCGAGACCAAGCGCATCTTCGATCCCGCATGCATCTTCAATCCCGGAAAGAAGGTGGGCGGCGGGCTCCGCGATATCGAACGCGACATGATCACCAATTCGCTACGCTTGGACAACGCGTAGTTTCTGTGTTATATAGCTAGCGGAGCACTTCCCGCTCTATACCTGATTTAGTGGGAGAAGTGATGGAACATACAAGAAAGGAAGAAGGAACGCTGATCGTGCGTCGTCCCGATCTGTCCGAACTTGATGCGGCCGGCTGTCCGAAGGAGTTCCGGCATGCTGTGCGGAAACTCATCCTCGATCAGCCTCCGCGCGGATACATGCTTGCGCACATCATGAAGACACAGGTCATCGTGCGCGCAGAGCGGTTCAAAACGCATCCGGGCGGTTCTGTTCTCGTGGAAGAAATGAAGCATCTCAAGGACCTCCTTACGGAGACGCCGCCCGACAACAGCGGATATGTGGCTCATGTCGTGAAGCGGCTTTGCCGAAGGGCTGGACGCACTCCGCTCGTACCGAGCGACCTGCGGGCCTAGCGCACGCACGCTGCACCCTCAACACCCTCGCCTCCGGCGAGGGTGTTTTTCATTCACAGCTCCAGAGATTGCGCTTTTATGAGCGTTCTTCTATGCTTTCCGGCATATGAAACGCTTCTTCGCCATACTCATCGTAGTACTGCTCGCACTCGGGATGATCGGACTCTTCTTCCCGGCCGTTCTTACGGGAGCACAATAGCCGCGCGTTCTCCACAGTGCATATGCGCAAAACTTGCGCATATGCATACTTTCTGGCATACTATAAATACTCGCTGAGTATTTGAGCTTCGACGCCCCCATTAAGGCCCGTAAGTGTTCGGTTTTTGCGAGGTTAATCAAAATCATCCACTACATGGATCAGACGTCTGTTCAGGGAAACAAGCTCTACGTGGGCGGCATTCCCTACCGCTCGACCGAAGATGATATGCGCAAGGCCTTTGAAGAGGCCGGCTCTGTCGTTTCCGCGAGCATTATCATGGATCGCATGACCGGCCGCTCCCGCGGATTCGGTTTCGTCGAAATGGCTTCCGAAGCGGAGGCTCAGGCGGCGATCGATCGTTGGGATGGCAAGGAGTTCGACGGCCGCACGCTGTCGGTTTCTTTCGCCCGCCCGCAGGGTGAGCGCCCTCCGCGCCGTGAGAACGGTGGTGGCGGCTACGGCGGCGGCTTCGGCGGTCGCGGTGGATACTAATCCCTGACTCGCAAAAGAAAACAGCCCCTTTCGAGGGGCTGTTTTCTTTATGCATTTACGGAAAGCGTATCAAAAAACCTTCAGATGCGAGGCGTGGGAAGCTGATTTTCGTAGACGTACTCCGAGGTACGGCGGAGAAAATCAGCGGGACCCGCAACGACGCAGGTGAGGTTTTTGGATATGCTTTAGCGCGGAAGCGCCATCGACTGCGCCTCCCGCTTCTTCGCTTCCGCACTCCATCCGACCAGATTCGCTACGAGCTGAAGGAACGACGCGAGCGCGGCAAGCGCCAGAACGAGAATCGCATACCACGCGACGGGCGTAAGGAAGTAAAAGAATACGACCACAAGCGAGAACCAGAGACCGGTGCACCACGGGCAGTTGATGAGCGTACCCAAAGAGCCACGAAGCGTCACCGGGTCGGCACCAAGAAACCAATCGCGGATATAGGCGGTGATGCTGTCATAGGTAAAGAGGCGCACGAGGCGGAAGATGGCGAGCGTCATCAAGACCGCATCAGAAAACGGAACCCAGGTACCGAGCCGTTCAAGGCCGTTCAACCACCCATACGCAGCAAGCGCGACTGCAAGGTAGAAGAACGAGAGGAACGCATGCCAAAAGTGGAACTTCATAGGCGCCATGGTACCACAAACAGAGAGCCCGCGTTTTGCGATGACGCAAAACGCGGGCATATTCTTTGTTGTACTTGGTAGTTAGATGCGCCGAACGAAATCAGGCGCGCGTTCTGCCGGACCTTCGCGCGGCGGAACGGGCGGATGATTCCCCGGATTCGTAGCATGCTCATCGAGCTGGTGCGGTTTGCGCTCTTGTGCCTTCACCCAGAGCAGCGCGGCAAACAAAAGCAGCATGCAAAAAACCCAAGCCAGCCCAAGCTCCAGACCTGACGGCTGGTACTGCGAAAGAAAGTCGAACATATATTCCTCCCGAAAAGATCTACGACAACGCACCCTGCGTGCGCTAATGTAAACCATACGCTTTTTGTGGTGTGTTGTCAAATAGCCTGTTGCGTGGTCAACTGCACCTATGACTAAGGACGAGCGCGCGCTTCTTGAAGAAAAATACGGCGGCGTGGCGACGCCGGAATTTGCGCGCGATGTCGCCCGCATCAATCTGGGCGAGCCGGTCGCCTACGTGATCGGCCACCAGCCATTCCTCGGGCTCTCAATTCTGCTTGACTCGCATCCGCTCATCCCTCGCCCTGAAACCGAGTGGTGGACAGAACAGCTGTTGGAAAAGATTGAAAAACGGGAACCCGCTCCCACTCTCCGATTTCTGGATCTCTGTGCGGGCTCCGGCGCCATCGGTTGCGCCGCGCTTGCGCGCCTGCCGCAGGCACAGGTGTACTTTGGCGAAATCAACTCCGCACACGAGCCGACGATCCGCAAATCCATTGCAGAGAACGGTCTTGACGCGAATCGCGCTGACATCCGCACCGGCGACTTGTTCGCTCCATTTGGCGAGGAACGGTTCGACATCATCGCCTCAAACCCGCCCTATATTCCGGTAGAACGAGTGCTGCCCGAAAGCGTCTCTCGCTTCGAGCCGCACGAAGCGCTTTATGCTGGGCAAGACGGGCTTATGCTGATCCGGCGCATCGCAAAAGCGCTTCCGGCGCACCTCACCAAAGACGGTGAAGCGTGGATCGAGTGCGACAGCGCGCACACCGCAGCCGCGTGCGCCCTCTTTCATGCCGAGGGTTTCCGATGCGAGGTTATGAACGACCAATACGACGTACCGCGCGTGCTCGTAGTATTATGGAGGTAATGGTTTCAGAACCGCTCCAGCCGTTTGAATCGCCCACGGCCATTTTTGAGAAATTCGACATCCCGGCCATCTCCGCAGGCTCAGTAGTCTTTTGGGTACTTCTGGCGGTCTTTGCGTTCTGGGTCATATACACGATCGTCGTCACCTATCATTGGCTCAAATATTCACACGCCTCCGGCGTCGCCTTCCCCGCTATCGGCGTCCACCTCCTCGTCTCTGCGGCCATCATGGCGTACGCGCTCACGGGGTCTATCCCCTACTTCTGATTCCATGAAAGAATTCGAGCTTGAGGCAGATGAGCACGTGGTCGCCCAGGTACGCCGGCACTGGTTCCTGTTCGTGCTCGAGCTGTTGCCGTTCGCCATTCTCGCTGTCGCACCGTTTGCCCTTCCGCCGCTTATCTCGCTCGTCGGCCCGTTCGCGGGACCCGCAGCTCCGTATGCTGCCTGGCTCTCATTTGATTCGCCGCTTGCGCGCGTGGGCCTTGGCGTATGGCTCCTCTTCGTATGGACGGGTGCCTGGGGCTCCTTTACCCGCTACTTCCTCGACACCTGGGTGCTCACGAACGAACGCTTGGTCGATATCGACCAGCGCGCATATTTCCATCGCCAAGTCTCGAGCCTCCTTCTCACGCGCGTGCAAGATGTCACCATTGAAGTATCCGGGCTCCTCCCTTCACTCCTTGATATCGGCACGATCAAGGTTCAGAGCGCAGGCGCGATGAATGAATTCGAGATGCGCGGCATCCCGCGCCCGCAGCAGATGCGCGACCTTATCCTCAAATACGTGCCTGAAAGCGGCACCACGGTTTAGATTCTGTTTCGTGATAAAATCGGTGCTATGAGCTTGTTTTCGACCGAATCATACAAGGGCGTACGGGATTTCTATCCGGAAGATATGGCTTTGCTGAAGCATTTCTTCGAGACCTGTCGCAAGACGGTCGAGAAGGCTGGGTACGTGGAATACGGCGCCTCGATCCTCGAGCCCGCTGAACTCTATAAAGCGAAGGGTGCGGAAAACGAAGAGCTCGTAAACGAGCAGACGTATACGTTCACTGATCGTGGCGGACGCGAGGTGACGCTCCGCCCCGAAATGACGCCGACCGTGGCGCGCATGGTCGCCGCGAAACGCCGAGAGCTCGGGTTCCCCCTTCGTCTCTACTCACTCCCGAACGTCTTCCGCTACGAGCGGCCGCAGCGCGGACGGCTCCGCGAGCATTGGCAGCTCAACGTCGACCTCTTCGGTTCGCGCTCGTCTGCTGCTGACGCAGAAATCATCGCGCTGGCGTATGGCCTCATGAAAGCCTTTGGTGCCAAGGACGAGGATTTCGTAATCAAGGTGAATGATCGCAAAAGCCTCGACACGCTCGTCGAGGTGCTAGGACTTACCCCAGAACAACACCGCAAACTCCTGCGTCTCCTTGATGCGAAACTCAAGATGACCGAGGAGGCATTCAATGCGGGGCTTGAAGAGATAGGCATCGCGCCTCGTGCCCTGTCCCCCACCGCTCCTGGAGAACTCGCGCAGATGATTGCCGAGTTTGAGGCGGCCGGTATCAAGAACGTCGTCTACGCTCCGGAAATCGTCCGTGGATTCGACTACTACACCGGCATGGTGTTCGAGGTGTTCGACACGGATCCCGCAAACCCGCGCGCGCTATTTGGCGGCGGCCGCTACGACAACCTGACCAGCCTCTTCGATTCCGAACCGCTGCCTGGAATCGGGTTCGGCATGGGCGACGTCACGCTCCGCGACTTTCTTGAGACACATAACCTCTTGCCTGCGTTCACTCCTCCTACGCACGTGTACTTCGCGCTCACCGATGCTGAGCTGGCACTTCCCGCACAAACGCTTGCTGGAGAACTGCGCCGTGCAGGCGTTAACGTCGCCATCGACTTCGGCGAAAAGAAACTCGGCGACCAGATCAAGACAGCCGTGAAGCATAAGATCCCGTATCTCATGGTCATCGGCGAAGACGAGCTTGCTTCGAAGCTCTTCACGCTCCGCAATCTCGCAACCGGCGAGGAGCAGAAGCTCGGTCTTGCCGACGTGCCATCCGCAGTTCGTGCATCATGAGATTTATCGTTTTCGACATCGAAACGCGCGGCGGCGCGGGGCGCGGGCGCCTCGACCCCGAAGAGCTCGAACTTACCGTTGTCGGTATCTATGATTCCGAGACTGATTCTTATTCGTCCTACCTCAAAGAGGAGCTTCACAAGCTCTGGCCGATCATCGAACATGCTGAGCTCTTGATCGGCTTCAACTCGGACACGTTCGACATCCCTGTCTTAAACCGCTACTACCCAGGCGACCTCACGAAAATACGTTCGCTCGATCTTTTGACCGAAATATACAAATCGCTTGGCAGGCGTATCCGTCTCGATTCCTTGGCACAAGCGACCTTGGGTCGTGGGAAATCGGGCGACGGCTTAAAGGCCATGGACTGGTGGGAGGAGGGCAAATACGACCTGGTCCGCAAATACTGCATCGAGGACGTGCGGCTTACCAAAGAACTGTATGACTATGCGCTCAAAAATGGTTCGCTCAAATACAAGGATCTTCGCGAGAAGCGAGAGATCAAGCTCGACACGGCACACTGGCAAAACAATTCGGGCACGGCAGCCATGACCCACGCGCTTCCGCTTTAGAACTTACTTTTTCACCATGCAATCCTCACAAACCATTCCTCTCGCGATCGTGCTTGGCGGCGTCATCATTGCCGTTGCGGTATACGCAACCGTACGCCCGCAAGTAGAACAAGCGGCGCTTGAAGCCGGTAATCCCGCGCTCGTCCGCCCAGTCGACTCCGCAGACCACATTTTCGGAAACCCGGGCGCCAAGGTAAAGATCATCGAATACTCTGATTTCGACTGCGGATACTGCAAGACCTATGACGCGACGCTTCGCGCGCTCATGGCTGAAGTCGGCGGCTCGGGAGACGTTGCGTGGATATTCCGGCACTATCCGATACGCGAACTCCATCCGAACGCCTACAAGCATGCCGAGGCTGCAGCCTGCGCTGCGCAAACCGGAGGCACCGATGCTTTCTGGAAATTCTCCGCTTCCCTGTTTGCGAATCAACCCGCGTCCCCTAGCCGCTACGGAGAATTCGCACAAGCCGCAGGCATTCCCACCGCTGCATTCGCGACGTGCATGCAAAATGCTGCGACCACCGTTGATGCGCGCATCAATGCCGACATTGAGAACGGCACCGCCGCAGGCGCACGCGGCACGCCCTACACCATTCTCGTCGCCGACGGCAAGAAACCGGTCGCTCTCTCTGGCGCCTACTCGTACGCCGAACTCAAAGCTGCGGTCGAGCAGATGCTGTCAGCGCGTTAAAGCCCTAGGCGATAAATATCGAACGAGTTCTCGCCCTCAAACATATCTGAGGGGTTCGGCAGGTACACGCGCGGGCGCACGATTTCTGCGCTCGCGTCCTGTATGAGCCGATGGAAGACCTTGAATTCTTCTTCGCAGGCACGGAAATCGATCGCATACCGCCGCAACTGCGCGCTCCCATCCGCATTCTTACGCTTCTTGCACTCATACACGATGAACTGCCGCACCGGCTTTCCGAACTGTGCGCGCACGGTGTAGTAGTTGAAGAGCGCCTGCATCACAAACAGCGTCTTTGCCGCACCCTGTTTGCTGAATGAGTCGACGAATTTGTGATCAACGACATCAACCGCACCAGGCTCGCGCCGTGACTCGACGACCAGGTCAGAAATGGCTTTCAAAGGAAGCGGGAGCCCCTCGACAGTCGCTACGCCGCGCACCTCGACGCCGAGCACCCGGTGGCGCGGCGCGCGCTCAAGATAAAAACCGACTGCCTGCAGATAATCGCGTTCCATCGCCATACGCTTCTCACGCTTCGCCTTCTTCGATTTAGCTTTTCCGAACTCAAGCTCGAAATCCGGCACATTCCGCAAGTACTCAAGCCCAAGCGCGGTCGCCGCCGCCTTATCCATGCCGCTATAGAAATGCTCGAGCGCTTTGTGGCCCGCCCTCCCGATGACCGACGACGGATTCGCGGGCGCGTCATAGACCTTCTCCACATAGCGCTTGTACCACGCAAGCGGATTCCGCAGGAACGCCATGAGCGATGAATGGCTCCAGTGAGAGATCGGAAACGTGCTCGGCGCCACCTTCTTCATACGTTTCTTGCGAGACCGAGACATACTCTCAAAGTGTACCGAGCACCCGGCTAAAAGGCGAGTTGCTTCAAGAGAGCACCCTGGAGTAGGATGGGTTATACGACTTCAAGCGTTTGCTTTGCCCTCCGGAACTCCCACTCGGACGACAAGGCAAGAGCTTGAGGCCTTCTTATTTTCCTTTCCATGACCCTATCACTTATTCCGGTGCTTACCGTCTTCGTGCTCCTCGCGCTCTCTGGAGGTGCGTACTTCCTCGGGAAGCGCACCGGCATTCCGCATACCGTCATTTTGGTGATGGTTGGGGTGCTCCTCGTACTCCTCGCTGGAGAGCCTGGATTTGGTTTCCTAGCTTCATTCGAGCTCACGCCCTCGCTTCTCTTCTACATCTTCCTTCCTACCCTCATTTTCGAGTCCGCGTACAACCTCAACATCCGCCGTCTCACGATGGATGCGATACCCGTAACGCTTCTGTCGATCGCGAGCCTCCTCATTTCGGCGCTCGCTATCGCCGGACTCCTCGTGCTCGTCATGCCCTTCTTCGGCATAGAACTGCCGTTTGCGATCGCCTTCGTGTTCGGCTCGCTCATCTCCGCAACCGACCCGGTCGCCGTGCTCGCGCTCTTCAAGGAATACGGCGCACCGAGACGCCTCGCGCTCCTCTTTGAGGGTGAGTCTCTTTTTAACGACGGCACCGCCTTCGCGCTCTTCTTGGTGGCACTCGAGTTCGTCGCCAAGGGCGGTCTCTCGGCCGAAACGCTCGTGCACGGCATCCTCTCGTTCACGGTGATGCTGGTCGGCGGCGCGCTCTTTGGCCTCATTTTGGGCGGCATATTCGCAAAAGCGATCGGCTATGCCCGCTCGAACGAATCGGTCGGCATCACGCTCATGCTCGTCATGGCGCACGCGACATTCCTCCTCTCGGAGCTCGTCTCGAGCGAGGTGGTCATCGCCGGATTCGAGGTGCACCTCTCCTCGATCATCGCGGCTACCGTAGCAGCGATGGTTGTCGGCAACTATGGCCGCGCGAAGCTCCCGGCGCACGCCGAAGAGTTCGTCGAGCGTTTCTGGGGCCAGATCGCCTTCTTCGCCAACTCGCTCGTCTTCATCCTGATCGGCACCCTTGCCGCAGCGCTTCCGCTTAATAATCCGGAACTCTTCTGGCCGGTTGTCGTTGCAGCGCTCATCGTGGCATTCTCGCGCGCGCTCTCCATCTATCCGGTCATAGTCGGGTGGAATGCGGTCGTCGACCCGTTCCGCCGCATCCCGATGGCGTGGCAGCATCTCCTGTCCTGGGGAAGCCTGCGCGGCGCGCTGGCAGTCACCATGGCGCTCCTCATTCCTACTGACCTTGCCATCCCTGGATGGACGCACGATTATTCAGTATTTGACCTCCTTCTCGCGTTCACTACGGGATGCATTTTCGTAACGCTCTTCCTGAAGGCAACCACGATCGGCCCTCTGATGCGCAAGCTCGGCGCCGACAAGCTAGGGCCTCTTGAGGCAGCGGAGTACGAGGGTGCCCGCGCGCATATCTACGGGCAAGTATTCGAGCGCATCGCGGATTTCGAAAAGAAAGGCTACATGTCCGCCGCGCTCGCGGAATCAATCCGAAATGAATACCGCGCGCGCTTCGAAACCGCGCTGGCGGTCCGGAGCGGAGCGGGGCTGGAGCACGCAGCACTTCGTGTCTTCATGCTCGGTATCGAACGGCACGCGCTTACCGAACTCTACTACTGCAACGAGATAACCGAGCCCGTCTATAAACGTATCCTCGCGAAGCTAGATCTGCGGATCGAGCGCGCTGAACGCGGACTCTCGACCTCAGAGATCCACCTCTCTCCTGCAAACGACATATTCGAGTGGGCGGCAGGACGCGTCCGCGCGCTCTTCCCTGCTCCGGGGCCGGATGAGGAGGCGGCCGAGCGCTACATGTACTATCGCGCGCTCTCTATCATCGCCCGCAAGGCACTCAAAGAGCTCGCGCACCTCTCAGAAGGACCGGCGTCAGCCTTCTCTCCCGAGGCGCTCGCGCATACGCGCGCTATCTACGAAGAATTCCGCACGCACGCACGGCACAAGATGCAGGCGGAGGCCAAGGAGCGACCCGAGCTTGGAGAGACGCTTGCACGGAAACTCGCCACCTGCGCTGCGCACACCGTTGAAGAACGTGCGCTCGGCTATTTCGATGCGCGCCGCATGATCACACCCAAGGTGTCCATGACGCTCCGGGACGAGTTCGCACGCGAACAGGACCACTGATTGACGCTCCTGGGGAGCGCGCGGTATCCTATCCGGCAGATTCATCTGCTGTCGTAGTATCCCAAGAACCGACCGACCAAAGGGGGTCATACATGGCTGCTGTTCTTTATGCATTTTCCGGCCCTCGGGCCTCTAAGAAAGAAAAAGTGTTTCAGGAAGCCAGGCGATTGATCCAGGAGCAACATCCGGACCAACCACTTGTCTTTTTGGAGAATATCGTCTCGAAAAAGCCTCATCCCGAGCATTGGCCGCAGGAAGAAGTCGCACGTCATCCGACAACCCGACTCCTCCACAGCTTTGCCGAGTTCAACGAAGGATGCATAACCCGGGTCAGACCCGCTATCGAAGCGGGCCGTACTGTTGTTGTGCTCCGGTATGGCCTCGATGTCTATCTCGATTCGATTGCGCGCACGGATTGCGCGGAAGCGAAGCGAGAGGCGTTCGAGCTGCACCATGCGCATCTGGTGCCGGCACGTGTCATCAGACGTACGCCCAAACCCCAGTACCTGATCCCAATCATCAGGCCCTGGGCAGAGAGCGACAACGTCTACGCGCTTCGGGCACGCAGGGAGATGCGTGAGATCGAAGCGTACTTCAACAACACGGGACAGAATCCGCCGATCTATCTGCACGGCGATTCGGTTGTTGAATGTGCGGAACTTGCTGTCTCGCACATTCTCAAAGGACTGCAGTCCATCCCGCTTGAGAACGCCCGAGCCTGAAGAGGCTCGTTGTTCATTCACGGATAGACACTCTTCGGAGTGTCTATCCTTTCCGTACTATTTACCAACCAACCATTTCACACTCATGTCATCCCTCATCCCGAAGTTCGCATCGTTCCCCGGTCTCCTGAAGCTGAACTGGAAATCCGGTCTCACGATCGCCTTCATCTCGGTGCCGCTCTCGGTCGCGCTTGCGATCGCGTCCGGCGCGGGGCCGGTGGCCGGCATCGTCACCGGCGTCTGGGCGACCCTCATCGCCGCGATCTTCGGCAGCAATAACTACAACGTCATCGGCATCGCGGGCGCGCTCGCGACGATCCTCTTTGCCGCGACGCTCGCCGCGCCGCTTGGACTTGGCGCAGCAGTGCTCCCGCTTATAGCCATCGTTTCGGGCGCAATCGTCCTCCTCATTTGCGCCGTTCGCGCTGACCGCTTCCTCTACTACGTCCCGGGAAGCGTGATGTACGGCTTTGCAGCCGGCGTTGCCATCTCGATTGCAGCCTCGCAGATCTTTGACGCGACCGGCCTTTCGGCTATGAAGCGGACCGGCACGTTCCTTGGCGATCTCGCGCTCTACGCCGCGCACGCCGCGGAGACCCACCTCACCGCCCTTCTCACCTTTGGCGCATTCCTTGCAGGGATCCTGTTGTGGAAGCGATTCGTGCGCAGCCTTCCGCCCGTCATTCCGGCAGCAGTGATCGGCGTCATCTTCGGGTGGGCAAACGCGCAATTCTTCCATCTCGACATCCTCTCGCTCGGGGACAAGTTCGGCGGCATTACGGGCGCGCTCGTGCTTCCCGTCTCCTGGGGCGCGTTCCTCGATATCGTGCTTACGCCAGAATCGCTCACGTGGCTCCTCTCGGTTTCGGGCGTCGTGGCGCTCGTTTCCGTGCTTGAAACCCTCATCACCGCGAAGCTCGCAGACCGCATGACGCGCACCCAGTCCTCGAGCCGGCGCGAGCTCTTCGGTCTCGCGCTTGCGAACATCGGTTCAGGCGTCATGGGCGGCCTTCCGGCAACCGGCGTCTTCATCCGCACGGGCGCAAACATCAAAGCAGGCGCGACTCACCGCATGTCCTCGGCAGTTGCCGCTGGCGCAACCGCCATCATCGCTCTTCTCATCCTCCCGCTCTTCATCTACATCCCCATGGCCGTCATCGCCGCCATCCTCGTGAACACGGCTATCGGCCTCATCGAGACCAAAGAGTTCAAGGAATATTGGCACCACGAGCGCACAAGCTTCCTCATCGCTCTTCTCGTAGCCGTCGTTACCATCCTTGAAGACGCTGGCATGGGTGTCTTGGTCGGCTCCATCTCGGCCCTCCTCCTCTTCGTTGATTCCATCTCGCACGGCCGCTTCGACGCCATCCTTAACTACCGCGACGGCACGCGCGAGGAAACCTATGGCGGCAAGACGCTCCACATCCCTCATGATAAGAATATCGGCGTCCTCTCCTACTCGATCGCGGGCGTCTTGGGCTATATCGATGCCGAGCGCCATGGTGCAAACCTCCGCCACGCCGCACGCTCGCAGGCGGTAGCAAGCGCTATCGTTCGTCTGCGGAATCTCTACGTCCTTGACCACGAGGGTGCCGTGATGCTCGGCGAAGCTGCAGCCGAGTTCGAGCGCGCTGGCAAGCCCTTCCTCTTCGCGTCCGCATCTGCCACCATCACCGAACGCATCCGTGGCACGAGCGCATTTGAGAGCCTTGTAAACAAAGACATCTTCTCTCCGAAGACGAGCGCTGCGCTTGAGCAGCTAAAGGTT
This sequence comes from uncultured Candidatus Saccharibacteria bacterium, assembly GCA_964455225.1. Lineage (GTDB taxonomy): Bacteria > Patescibacteriota > Minisyncoccia > Phycocordibacterales > Phycocordibacteraceae > C7867-001. The sequence goes on along the minus strand of CAYVUT010000018.1, from coordinate 33 downwards.
GCTGCGTAATCGATTCAACAAAAAACCGACCTG
>CAYVUT010000017.1:0-13447 GCA_964455225.1 uncultured Candidatus Saccharibacteria bacterium | reverse complement strand
TGGGAGAACGCGCACTCACTCCTCTATGCGCACTACAGGGGTGGCGCGATAACCGAGCTCATCCTCATGCGCGCCACCCTCGCTGATGCAGTGATGATTACGCTGATTGCAGTGCCATTCCTCCTCGCCTCTCGCCTGAAGAGTTTCGCGTGGCTCATCATTCCGATCGGGGTCTTCATTGCCCTGCTCATCGAGTGGTACGCGCTTGGCACCAGCCGATGGGCCTATAACGAATACATGCCGATTCTGCCCTTTCTTGGTACCGGCCTGACGCCCACTATTCAGCTCGGACTCCTCGGGTATCTTTCATATCGACTGGTCGAAAAACGGCACGGACTCGCGTCCGTGCCGTCTTCGTCCAAACGGGAACTCTAGATGATCGGCTCTTCGCGATTCATCCAACGCGCATCGATCGAGTACTTGCCCGCGCCCGTAATGAGCACTGACACCGCCGCTGCGGTGATGAGCATGATGAATTCGTAGCCGCCATTCTGTGCCGAGAAGCCATTGGCGAGGTGCACCAGTACCCACGCAACGATGCCGACGATGACCGCGAACTTAGCAGCCCAGTGCGTCAGGAAGCCGAGGATGAGCAGGGCGCCCGCGATGAGCTCGCCGTATGCCAGGATGAAGCCGAACACGGACGCGAAGGGGAACCCCATCTGTCCCAGGAATCCTGCGACATTAGCGACGCCCATGTTGAACACCTTGTCATAGCCGTGATAGAAAAACACGGCGCCAAGCGCGACGCGAAGCACCAGAGGTGCTACGTCTGCCCATTTCTCGCTGCATTTGCAGCCCAGTACGTTCCACATAATTGGTAGTGATGAATGATTACGGATAAGTATGTCCGCTTCTTAGTATACCCCTCCCACAGACGCAGCACGTGTGGGTATAAACGAGGTGGCATCGTGGTTTAGAATGAACCCTATAGCATGTTCCCGAACCGCTCTCCCTGGATCGAACAATTAAACCGCACGCGACCCGTGCTCCCGCTCACTAAAGACGCGTCGGCCGACGTGGCAATCGTCGGAGGCGGCATTGCAGGCGCAGTTACCGCATTCTTCACGCTTCGCGATACCCAAAAGAGCGTCGTGCTACTTGAGGCGGACAAGATCGCCCATGGCGCAACCGGGCACAATGCCGGTCAGCTCACGAGCTACTTCGAGCGGCCGCTTGCGGAGCTTGCGGCTGAATTCGGCCTGCCGCTTACGATAGACGGGCAGCGATCAATTGAATCCGCGTGGACACTGCTCGACCAGATAGTCGCCGAAGCGAATTTGCAAACTCCGCTGTATCGCTTTACCGGATACGCCGGACTCGCCACGCTTCCGCACGTGCTCCGCTTCCTCAAAGACAACGCCTGCCGCAGAGCGGGCGGTCTGCCGACCGAGGACATGCTCATCGCGGCAGAATGGCCGCTTCGCACCGAGATCCCCGAAGAGTATGCAGAACTCTATACGCTCGTGCCACAGAAAGACATTCTCGCGCTTCTTGAAACTGAAGACGCAAGCTATATCGCCTCCCTCTCGCACCAGAAAGGATGCATGAACAGCGCACTCTTCGTGGAAGAGCTCATCGGCTATCTTGCCACCACCTACCCCGACCGCTTCTCGTTCTTTGAAGGAAGTCCGGTCGATACTATTACGCTTGGCGCGCACGCGGCAACGCTCGCAGTCAGCGCACATGCGGTTAAGGCATATCGCGTCGTTCTCTGCACGAACGGATTCGAGCACTTTGCGATCAAAAATACCGCGGGAAGAGATATCGATACGGCCTTTCATCACACCATCGCGGGACGCATCGGCTTCATGTCCGCACATGTCGAAGCCTTGAGCCGTCCGCCCACCGCGATCAGTTATTTCCAGAAAGAGAACCCGCATCCGAACGACCCGACGGGAGAAAGCTATTTCTACGTGACGCGAAGACCCGCGCCGCACGAGGGTGACTTGTCATACAATCTCATATGCGTCGGCGGTCCCGAGAAGGTGCTCCCGAATGGAGCAGACTACGCACGAGAAGAATCATGTCCCGAAGAAGTGCAGCTCGTGATTGATGATTTCTTGAAAAACACGTATGGCCCCTATCCCAAAGATGAACAGGAGCGCGTGTTCTGCTGGCACGGCCTCATGGGCTACACGCCGACTGGCATACGCCGTATCGGCCCTGAACCGATCAATCCCGTTTTGCTGTACAACTTGGGCTGCAACGGTGTCGGAATCCTCCCATCGATCTTCGGCGGGAAACGCATTGCCGAGGAGATAAGCGGCATCACGCATGGACCATCGCTCTTCGACCCGCACGACGCACGATGGGAATCTGACGTGAACCCATTTCAAACAATATGATTCTCGATTCGCTTTTCATTCTCGGGTTTGCCCTCATCCTGGTCGTGCAAGGCGCGGCACTCTCGACCAAGTACGCCACCCGGCTCTCCCGCAACGTCGGACTTTCCGAGTACACGACCGGGTTCTTGATCATCGCCATCATCTCTATACTTCCGGAAACCTTCATTTCCATAAACGCGGCGTTGGAAGAGGTGCCGGCATTCGGTCTTGGCGTCCTGTTCGGTTCAAACGTCGCTGATCTCACGCTCGTCTTCGCCCTCATCATCTTCCTTACCGGGCGTTCTATGAAGATCCAAAGCAGGATACTGAAGCAGAACAGCCTGTATGCGTTCCTGCTCTTGCTGCCCATCCTGCTCGGACTCGACGGATTCTATTCGCGCGCCGAGGGCGCGACGCTGCTTGTCGCTGGAGCGCTCTTCTACTACCTTGCCCTCAAGCAGGGCGTACATCGGCACGCTACCCTGGTCGAGAAGAATGGAAACGATCTCACGAAAAACGTATGCTTGCTTATCGCAAGCATGGCGCTTCTCCTCGTCGGCGCGCACGTCACAGTCACCTCTGCAACAAACCTGGCGACCATGCTTGGTGTCGCACCGGTCATCATCGGCATGCTCATCGTCGGACTCGGAACGACGCTCCCAGAACTATTCTTCAGTCTCAAGTCATCAGAACGGCATGATGACGCGCTTGCGGTGGGCGACATCTTGGGCACCGTACTTGCCGACGCGACTATTGTGGTCGGTATCCTTGCCCTCATACACCCCTTCTCATTCGAGCGCAGCATTGTGCAGGTCACTGGATTCTTCATGGTCGCTGCCGCTCTTCTTCTTTTCACCTTCATGCAGTCAGGGCGCACGCTCACGAAACGCGAGGCGTTTGCACTGTTCGTATTCTGGCTGATCTTTGCTGCAGTTGAGCTCATAGTCGCCGCATAGAACTTTTTGGTATACTTGCGGTATGTTGAACTCTCTTCCATCGCTCGCCGCTCTTACCAAGGTCGAGGCCGGCGCGCTCATCGTCCTCGCAGGCGCTCTCGGAGGCGGCGCGTGGTATGGCTATCAAACGATCACCGATCTGAATGAACGTGTTGCGACGCTCGACTCACAGGTCGCTGAAACCAGAGCAGCGCTTGATGCGGCAACCTCAACGATCACCGCGGCGTTCGACCACAACGTAGCGACGATACAGGAGGTTCTTGAGCAGTTCGAAGACGAGGTGGGCGACATCTCGGGAGCCGTGGAAACCCTCGAAAAACTCACTACTACCGACCCCGAGCTCCTCGCGAAGTATTCGAAAGTCTTCTTCCTAAGCGACAACTACGCGCCCGCACGTCTTTCTGAAATCCCGAAAGAGTACGCGTATTTCGAAGACCGATCGATGCAGCTTATTCCAGAAGTACAGCCGTTCCTCAAGCGTCTCATGGAGCGTGCAAAACGCGACGGCGTCGAGCTCTTTGTCTATTCTGCATTCCGCTCATTCGATACCCAGGAAGCATTGAAAGGCCAGTACACGGTCACCTATGGCGCTGGTACGGCTAACCAATTCTCTGCTGATCAGGGATATTCCGAGCATCAGCTTGGCACGACGGTCGACTTCATGACGACCGGCATCGGCGGCAGCCTCGACGCATTCGGGACGACGAAAGCATACGAATGGCTCACGAAAAACGCGTATCGCTATGGTTTCGTGCTCTCCTACCCGCAAGGAAACCAGTACTACATCTACGAACCCTGGCACTGGCGCTTTGTGGGCGAAGATCTTGCAGGCGACCTCCACGACGACGACACCTATTTCTACAGCCTCGATCAACGGGCAATAGACAAGTACCTTCCTACCCTTTTTGACTAGGTAGTGTTCACATAACTCCCCCGCAGGAACCACGGTTATGTGAACGCCACCTAGAGCCGGCATTTTTGAGACCGGTTCTGGAGACTATTCGGAATCAGCCCTTCAGACGGATTGATGAGTAGTACGCCGCAACGACGAATGCAAGACCGATGGTTCCCGTGATGACCTCCGGCACCTCGAGGAAAAGCCCGGCATAGAGCGATGCGGCGAGGCCGAGGATCGCCCAGTGAGCACCATGCTCGAGATAGGAGAGCGTTTCAAGTGTTTTGCGCTCCACTAGATATACCGTCAGGGAGCGCACGAAATACGCGCCGATGCCCAAGCCTACCGCAATGATCAGGAGCGAGTTCGTGAGCGCGAATGCGCCGACCACGCTGTCGAGGGAAAACGCGGAATCGAGCACGTTCAAATACAGGAACAACACGAGACTCTTCTTCCCCACCTCCGCGACCTCAAGGGAGAAGGAGTTAGCGATCCCTTCGACCAGGATGAAAAGCGTGATGCCCACCGCACCGGCAAAAAGTATCGGCAGCTTCGCTTCATCTCCCGCAAGCGAAGAGAGCGCGAGCAGCGTGAGGAGGCCAAACCCGATTTCGATCGCCTCGATCTTGCCGAGACGCACAAGATGACGCTCGATGGCACGGATCCAATGCACGGTCTTCGCGTCATCGAAGAAGTATTTGAGCGCGACCATGAGGAGGAAGGTTCCGCCGAATGCATTTATGGACAAGCGAGCTTCGTGAAGAAGTTCGCCATACGCCTCAGCATCAAAGAGAGCAAGGAGCGAAACCGCGAGCGGCGAGAGCCACGCGCTCGCAGAAACGATAAGTATGGGGAGGACGAGACGTGTGCCGAAAACGGCGATCAGCATACCCCAGGTAAGGAACCGATGACGCCATGCTTCAGACATATGCGCGAGGACTCGCGCGTTCACCACCGCATTATCGAATGAAAGCGTTACCTCAAGTATCGAGAGGAGAGCTGCGGTAATGAGTGCCCCCAAACCGCCACCCCACACAAAAACCGCCCCGAGAGCGAGGAGCGACGTGAGCGTCGGAGCGAAAAAATGGCGCGCGAACGGATGCGTCATGAGTGAGACGCTCACTATAGCATGCGAGGAAGGGCGAGAATTTATGGGAAATCCCGCTTCCGCGGGATTTCCCCTTCGCCGTCCATCCCCTTTCCCTGGACCAGATCCGTGTGTCTACAAGGTGTCCTGTGGTGCGCATATCCCATGCGCGAGTTTCGGACGATAGGTGAGTTTAGGATCTTTCCGAAGCGTCGAGGATGAACTCACTATCAATTCTCGCGCCACCCCGGGAGACGTCAAGCGATTTCTGCGGAAAAAGCTCGGGAAAACGCGTGGAAAACTATGTGCACAACCATGTGAACCCTGTTGAGAGTGCAAAATCAGGTCCTTGGGTTAGAGCGTGGCCACTCCTCAAGCCTCCCCGCGCAGAGCTCCATCGCATCTGCCTTGCGTATGAAGCGACGATTCACTTTGGGTACAAGCGAAAAATGCGGACGACGATTCAACAAGGCGTCGAGATGCCAGAGGTCCTCTTCTGCAGTAATCCAGTCAGTGCCAAGACGGGACAGGTCGAGCGGTGCAGAATAGCTTTCCAGGGTTTTCTCACCATTGGCGTTCATGAACCACTCGTGGAAGTACGAGAGCGCAAGTTCGCGGAGCGTACGATAGACCGGATCACGAAATCGGATAGTCGGATGATTCGTCTTGCTGACCATGCCCCAATAGCCGTTCTTCCGGTAGAGCGCGACCACATGGTCGTCGTCCGGACGTCTTGCACGCAGATCCATGAGAAGCGGTTTCTCGCCATGCATCCAAAACGCAAGCGCGGCGATGAGCGCGCCCTCGATGCAGTGTGCCTTCTTTTCTCGGAGTGCGCGGCGCGGCGAGTAGTGCGTTTCTCCCTTCTTCTCCCAATTCATGGGGAGCGCGTCCAGAAAATCCTGCACTTTCGCAGGAGTCGTAAGCGGCATTAGCAGCGCACGCTCCTCCTTAGTTAGGTCAAACATCTACACACTATAACGCGGCGCGAGGCCGGGCGAATGAGCATATTGGCTTTTTTTGAATATCGTGGTATACAGTGAACGGAAATCGCCCCATCCTCAACTGGAGAAATACCGTGAGAGAGTTCGTACTTTGGATTCTCGGAATCATGCTGTTCCTGGCAGTCTTGCTGGTCACCTGGGTGCTCGCAGTGATTGCACCCCGCGAGAGTGCGGTGTTCTGGTCCGCCATCGTGTCGATGGCAATCGCGTGCATGGCCTTTATGGGCGGAGTTCCGCTCCCCCACAAGTGTTCTACCTCGCACCGATGGACCTGGGCACTCCGGTACCTCTGGATCTTCACCTGGTACCGGCCGTCGCTCCGAGACCGGCACCATTACTGCTATGCGTGCCGGGGATGGATTGCCGGGTAATCTCACTGCACGCAAAAGGCGCCGCATATGCGGCGCCTTTTTATTTTTTCGCTCTCCTAACGAAGCGCGAGATTGGTATTCGAGAGACCGAGGATCGCGAGAATTTCTCCCTGCGTTTCCGGAAGATCCGAAGGGCGCGTGATGTCGACGTGACCCACGACCGTGATCGTGACGTTCTCGCAGATACCGAGCGCGTTTGCCGGGTTCACCATACGGGTGCCCACAGACACTTTCGCATCAGACGGAAAGAGGATGTCGACGCGGTTCTGCATGCGCTTGTTCATGGTGTCTGCGATGACTCGGTACCCGATCAAAGACGAAGCCTGGTCGATCCCGCAATGCTTGCCCTCTGCGGTTGACCCGTCAATACGGATGATCGTACCGAACGGGAAGTTCTCAGCCAAGTCGCGCGAACGTGCCGCAACGATTTCCGGATTAGAATAGGCGCCGCTTGCGGTCGTGAAGGGATCAGCGTCGGTCTGGCCAGGAACGGCGTTGTAGCCGGTCATGGTGACGAGCGCCGTAACCGGCGGGACGCCCGGGGCAGCAACAGCCGTAGGAAGAGCGGCCGTAGTGGCGGCGCCGGACACTATGAAGAGGCCCATAAGGGCGCTAAGGATTGGCATGGGTGTGAATAGAAAAAGGCTTGAAAAGCCTTTATTTCTTAACTATAGCATATTGACAATTCCGTGTCAAGTGCCCTAGTGGGGGTATGGTACCATCTCCCCCATGAGCTTTTTAGAGAGCATTCTGCTTGGCATCATCGAGGGGGCGACGGAATTCCTGCCCATTTCCTCGACGGGGCACCTCATTCTTGCTAGTTCCCTGCTCGGCATCCCCAGTACCGAATTCGCCAAGACGTTCGAGATAGCTATTCAGCTCGGTGCCATCCTCGCGGTCGTTGTGCTCCACGCATCGGTGCTCTTTGATACCGTGCTCCTCAAGAAGATCGCGGTCGCCTCCCTCCCTACGGGACTCATCGGCTTCGCGCTCTACTCGTTCGTTAAGACGCACCTCATCGGCAACGAGCTCGTGGTAATCATCGCGCTCTTCGTGGGCGGCATCGCGCTTATCGCGTTCGAGGCATGGCACCAGGAACAAGATGGCGCGAAAGATCTCGCCACCCTTTCCTATCGTGACGCGTTCTTGATCGGGCTCGCGCAAGCAGTCGCTATCATTCCCGGCGTCTCCCGAAGCGGCGCGACGATCCTGGGCGGACTTGCGCTCGGCGTTTCGCGGGTAGCGATCGTCAAATTCTCTTTCCTCCTTGCGGTTCCCGTGATGGTAGGGGCGACCAGTCTCGATCTCCTCCGGACCAGCGACTCCTTTACGAACCACGAGTGGCTCGTGCTTCTCGTCGGGTTCGCCGTTTCATTCGTCGTGGCGTTCGGGGTCATCCGTTGGCTGCTCGCATACGTACGCAGCCACTCGTTCGTTCCGTTCGGCATCTACCGCATCATCCTCTCGGTCGCATTCTTCGCATATCTGTATTGGTGAGTCACCCGTGCCCGCGTTACAATCCGTGATGATGCCGTCACTGATCATTTTCGATATGGATGGGACGCTCGCGCGGAGCAAGGAGCCCATCGAACCATCTATGGCCGCGCTCCTTGCTGCGCTCCTCCTCAAAACGCGCGTTGCGATCATCTCGGGCGGTGAGTTCGCGCGATTCTCGATACAAGTCATCGAGCGGCTTCCGGAGGCCGTCCCTCTTGCGCGCCTCTCGATCCTCCCGACATCTGGAGCACAGCTCTACGAATGGCAAAACGGTGCCTGGGAGCGCATCTATGAGGAACGCATTTCAGAGAACGACGTGCCGGGAATCGAAGAGGCGATCCGTAGAGCGTGCAAAGAGACCGGGATCGTTGATTTCTCCTCAAGCGCCTATGGCGAGCGCATTGAGTACCGCGGTGGCCAGGTCACTCTTTCGGCACTCGGACAAGCGGCACCCATAGAAGCGAAAGAGGCTTGGGATCCGGATAAGAAGAAGCGCCACGCGCTGCGCGAAGCGATCGCGCGCTATCTGCCGCGCGGCTTCACGGTGACTGTTGGCGGCAAAAGCTCGATAGACATCACCAAAGAGGGTGTCGATAAGGCGTATGGCATTCGCCAGCTTTCACGGCGTTTCTCTATCCCGGAATCAGCCATGCTCTATGTCGGTGACGAGCTTGAGGCCGGCGGCAACGATGAACCCGCATATAAGACCGATGTCCGCACGCACGCCGTGAACGATCCAAAAGACACCGAGACGTTCATCATAAACCTTCTCGGCGCAACCGAGGCATAGCCCTTGTTACCGATACAGCACGACACCGCGGCCGGTGTACGCTTTTTTGAAAACGGCATGCGGAATGTGCCGATTCTCCCAGTTATATTCCGGTATCACAGACGTGTGGTGTACGAAAAAGCCCGCGTCGTCATAGCCGGTCACAAGCGCCAGGTGCCCGCCGCGCTTCCTCCAGAAAAAGAGCCGGTCTTTCCAGGTGCGCTTGGGTTCGAACGCCCACGCGATTGAGATTATCGAAAGTCCGCCCGTATCGAGATAATGCTTGATGTCTCCAGGGTGGAGCGGCTCGAGCGCGACCCCCGTCACACCGAACATGCCTGCCATACGCGCGAGGCCCGCATGCAGCCAGCCCTTCTCATGCGTATACGCATTCGTGCGTACGCCATAGCCGATAAGCCGCGAAATCGGCAACCCCGGGCGACCCGACAGACCTTCCGCTGCCATCTTAAGACACAGCACTCCGCAGCTTGCATGCTGCCAGTACTCCGCCTCTTCCCTGCTACGAAATCCCAGCTCCTCCCACGCGTCGAGATCCCACACCTGCGAATGAAAAGGTACGGATGATTTCATACGATGCTGCCACGAGCGAGTCGTGCGAGACGGATCGTCTCATAGGAGTGTTCGCCGCGGAGCGCCGAGAACACCGGTGCGAGCCGCTCATCGCCATAGAGTGTGAACGCTTCAGCGATTTCGCGTAGCGCATCCTCGCTCGGCAATAGATGCCGGAAGTCGAGGGTGGTGGCCGTACCAGCCGCCACCAACTCTTCTAGGTGCTTCACGACGGTCGCGGTCGTGAGCGCACGCGCGTCTGCTGCGGCCTTGAGACTCTTTGCTTCGCGTACCGCCGAAAGAGTCTCCGCGAGTCTCCCTGGCATCGCTTTTGTCTTTGTGTTTGATTTTCTGACACCTGAAACCTGACCACTGACCCCTGTGACCATCGCTCCGCCCATCGCTTTGACGAAATTCTTTTGCATCTCCTCAATCTCACTCTTCGGCATGTCGCCAAACGTGTGCGCTGCCGCTTCAGATGCATCTCGAAATGCGCGATCTCGCTCCAAAACCTCCGGATGCACCATGAGCGCGCGCTCGTTTATGCCAAGCAGATGCACTCCAGAGAGCCTGCGCACGCGCGAGAGCGCGACGTAGCCCTGCCCATACTCAAACGCTCGCGAGAGATCGATTACTGCAGCATCCATGCTCATGCCCTGACTCTTGTGCACGGTCATCGCCCACGCAAGCCGGAGCGGCACCTGCGAAATCGAAGCGAGCACTTTGCCCTGCTCTTCGACCTGCCACTCCATCGGCTCGGCAGTCACCTGCGAACCATCGCGCGTCTCCACCACAGGAAAGCCGCTCGACTCGAATTCAACGACCGTCCCGAGCGTTCCGTTCACGAAATTACCCTGCGGCGAATTCTTGGTGAACATGACCACGGCGCCCTTCTTTAGGGTAAGGAGTTCTGGCGAGAGACACCCACGCTTCAAGCCTTCGACCACCGCATCCTTTCCCTTCCCAGACATTACGAACCGCTTGCCGTTCCCGGGGAGCTTGTCGAGCTCAAGCGCATTCAAGCGATCGACATCAGCGTTGTGCGAATAGAGCTTCGGCATGTCTTCGGGAAGCGCGTCCTGCTCGATACGCCTGGAAGAGAGATGTTCGAAGTGAAGCTCCTCCACTTCGCCGTCTCGTATCGCACCAAGGAGCGAGAGGTAGTCCGCGTCGTCTTGTCGGTGCTGCTCGGTGAGATAGCAGATGAGCGGATTCAGTTCACGCCACGTGCGCGATTCATATGCAAATACAGTTTCGCGCCCAGGCTTCGCAATTGGCGGTAGCTGGAAGAAGTCGCCCACCAGGATGACCTGCAGCCCGCCAAACGGTCGCGTGTCGCGGCGCACCTCGCGGCATACCGCATCTGCCGCTTCAAGCGTCGTCGCGGAAAGCATGGAAATCTCGTCTATGATGAGGATCTTCGCTTTCTGGATACGCCTTGCGACATGCTCTTTGCCTGCGATGCGATCGATATCAGCAGCCGAGAGCGAGTCGAGGATGCCGATGCCGCTCCATGCGTGGAGCGTCATGCCGCCCACATGGGTTGCGGCAATGCCGGTTGCGGCGGTGATGGACGGCTCAATGCCACAGGAACGCAGCCATCCGACGTAGGAGTTTATGGTGTGCGTCTTTCCGCTCCCGGGGCTTCCCGTGAGGAATACGTTGGCGCCTGTCTTGAGAATTGTGAGAGCATCGCCCTGGGTCATAGAGTTCGAATTATACCTGGCGCACGCGCATTGCGCTCTTTATATAACTGTCATACAGTGCTCCACAGATATCAGAAAGGAGAAGTGCGATGACAGCGATAGTAGGTGCGGCGTACCTGCATATCTGCGAACGGTGCGGCGGGCACGGCAGTATCAGGTGCCCCGACGGTTCCGAGACCGACAGTTTCGTCTCGAAGGAGGCGGCATACGAGGCTTGCGAGGAGCTTTTCAAGCGGGGCGCGATCGACGTGCATGAGCGCACATACATCACGCACCAAATCGCACGCTCTTCGCTCCCGACTGCGGAGCCTATCGAGCTTGCTGTGTACCAGAAGGAGGTGTTCGAGCGGCATGCGGACAACGATTCTCACACTGACTCGAAATCGCGACTTCACTGACCCCCTACTTGATACGCGGCCCCTACGGGGCCGCGTTTTTCATGCTGCCGGGATCGGATTGAGAGGCGGTTTACCGGAGAGCACGGCAATGATGTTGTCCGCAGCGACTTCGGCCATCGCGCTCCGGGTCTCTTCGGAAGCTGACGCGATATGCGGCGTAATCACGATGTTTGAAAGTTCCGCGAGCCCGGGCGCAAGCTCGGGTTCGTGCTCGAACACGTCGAGCGCCGCACCCTTGATGATCCCCTTTTGGAGTGCCATGACGAGCGCAGCTTCATCGATGACCGGCCCGCGCGAGGTGTTCACGAGATACGCCGTACGCTTCATCCGCCCCAGACGCTCCGCATTGATGAGGTGCGTCGTCGTGGGCAGAAGCGGCACATGAAGCGAGACTACGTCCGCAACCGGCAAGAGTTCGTCGACGCTTGCGTAGTAGGTGGCGCCAGTCTCTTGTTCGATGGCAGCATTCTTCGCGACGTCGTAATACGCGATCTGCATGCCAAAACCGTTTTTCGCGATCTTCGCCACCGTGCGGCCGATACGCCCTGCGCCGAGAATGCCGAGCGTCTTGCCGCCAAGATCCGTACCAAGGAACATCATCGGTTCCCAGCCTCGGTATTCGCCCGCCCGCAAGAACCGATCGCCTTCGACGAGCCGCGCCATGACGGCCATCATGAGCGCCACGGTGTGCTCGGCGACCGTAGTAGTGAGCACGTCTGGCGTGTTAGTTACCACTACGCCTTTCGTTGCCGCAGTCTTACCGTCGACATTATCGAACCCGACAGCATAGTTCGCAAAGATTTTCGCTGATGGCGCAGCGGCGAGCACTTCCGCATCGATATGGTCAGTGAGAAGACAGAGCACGGCATCATAGGGTTTTGCCTTGAGCGCTCCGATAAGCTCCTCTTTCGTGAGCACTCCCTCTTTGGCGCTCACGTCGACCGTGAATCCTGCATCCACGAGTCGCTTCATGCCCGCTTCTGGAATCCTTCTCGTGACGAATACGTTTTTCATACCACGTATCATACCAGGCCCCTAGAAACATTCGCACTGATAAGTCTTCCCCAACTTCGAAACCTATAAACAAGACTATTAGATAGCATTTGGCGTTATTGCACTACGCACGCCCGGAAGAGGTGGGACACGATCGGGAGGAACTTGGGAAACAAGATTTCGGACAAAATTCATATAACATTATCGTGTCTTTTATCTTATTGACGCACCAGACTACACTATCCTCACGTAAGATAGAAAAGTGTCGGCGAAAGCAGGGCTGTAATTATTCCAATCAATATGCCGACAATTAAAACAAAAGTGTACGTTGTGGTTTTGTTTTTCTCCTTCAACCAAGCGAAAAGGAAGACACTGAGAGACACGGTGCCGAACGGCACGTTAACAAAAATACTTATAAATAAAGTGTAACGATCAATGGTAAAGATACTTAAAACTCCATAAATGAGAAATACATTTGCAGCAATTAATGCGAGGAGCAGGTAGTATTTCCAATTGAGATTGTTCATGTATTTGAATTTTAAATTATTGTACTACGGAGTGAATTTTGAACTAACAAATGACCAGACGGACTCATTCCGCCATAAATCAGTATGGCGCCGTCCGAGAGAAAAGGTGTTTGGTACCGTTTTTCTATTTTCTCATTATTCCTGTCGCAATCTTTTTCGGAAAGCGATTAGCGCCCGGTCAGAATCCACCCCCTTCATCTGTAATTTGGCAGAAACAGATAAAGAATCTCTGGAGGAACTAGTACCATAAGAGCAACTATTATTGAGATGCTTGTGACGACACGCTGCAACCCCACCCCAGTCTTCATGAGACTCATAGACCAGAGGAGCAGGACTAATCCTAATGG
>CAYVUT010000016.1:1024-13530 GCA_964455225.1 uncultured Candidatus Saccharibacteria bacterium | reverse complement strand
CACCATGATTTCAAGCATTTTTCACGCCGCGTTCTATGATCCCATTCACAACGCACTTGTAGCACTTGTTTCCATACTCCCAGGCGGCGACATCGGGCTTGCGGTCGTCGTACTGACCATAGCCATTCGCCTTATCCTCCTCCCCTTCTCCCTCTCCGCAGCCCGGACGCAGCGCGTCATGAAAGAGCTTGAGCCGAAACTCAAAGCGCTCAAGGAAAAACATAAGGGGGATCGGGAGGCCGAAGCGCGCGAAATGTTCGCCCTCTACCGCGAGGCTCGAGTCAACCCGTTTGCGAGCATTTTGATGATTTTCATCCAAATACCTCTCCTGCTTGCCCTCTACCTAGTGTTCATTCGCGAGACGTTCTCTATTATCGATCCGACCAAGCTCTACTCATTCACTCCCACCCCGGAGGCAACCTCCATCCTCTTCCTTGGTCTCGTTGCGGTGTCAGGGAAAAGCATTGCGCTTGCGGTACTGGCAGGAATTGCTCAGTATTTTCAGGCGCACGCTGCCCTTTCCGGCACCATGAAACCCTCCGGAACCGGTATGCAGGCTGATTTCCAGAAGGCGATGGGCATGCAGCTCCGGTACGTCTTTCCTTTCCTCATTGCTGCCATTTCATATACGACCTCAGGAGCGATCGCACTCTACTTCATCACTACCAACGTCGTTGGCATCCTTCAAGAAAAATACGTCAAACACAAGCTCCACCCCGCTATCGCCCAACCTCAGAGCTGATAACTCCAGAGAGAGCCGTCATTCTTATTCATAAAGACGAGGACACGCGCTTGCGGATCGAGCGCGAGAGCTGTTGCGTCGAGCGACTGCTCCGTTTCCTTTGAGAAGTCGAGCGTAAGTTGAGCAAACCGTCCCACCACGTCTATTTTCCAGATACGATCAGAGAAGCGCGCCGCTCCCTGGTACCAATCATCCGGGTACGTTCCGTTTGAGGGACGCACGGGGACGCCGCAGTACACCGCGGTCTCATCAGGAGCCCATACGCACTTGTCAGCAATGGTCCCAAGCGGGAGCGCTATCGTCTCGCGCGTTTTGGTGTCTACAAGCGCGGTCGTCATACCGGTTCCGCTAGTTGCGCTCACGAGTACCCAATTACCACGCGGGCTCGCTTTTGCCGCAAGACCTCGCAATGGGCCCGCGACTCGCGAGAAACGCCCCTCTCCATCGACGAGAAACGCGTACCCGTCGATACGGCCAGAGGCTTTGGTGGTGACCAGGTAGCTGGTGCCTCCTGCAAATGACGCGCGGAGCGACGAGAGAGGCGTTGAGAAGACGGTTTTTGCCCCGGTTCCGTTTGCACGCTCGATGCTGCCTACTGATCCGGTGTCGCTTGAGGCGAGCGTGAGAACAGTTGAGGAGGAGACGTCTATCGCATCGAGATTTTGCGGAAGGAAGGATCCCGCTTCCCCGTTTGCAAGGAGCGTGTAGGTGTTGATGACCTCGAAGTTGCTGCCAGAGAGGTATCGCACGAATGCGCGTGAAGCATCAGGAAGCCAGAACGCCTCTTGAATGCCCGGGATGGTGCGGTTACTGGTACGGGTCAGCGTGCCAGTCTCCACGCCGTACGAGAATACGTGGCCGCTCTGGCGCTCGATGAAAAAGATATTCGTACCAGAGGCGCCAGTGGTCGTTCCTACGTCGGAAGAAACGTAGGCTGCTACTGCCCCGGGTACGACCGGTCCCGCGCTTACCTGTGAGAGGCGTTTGGTGACCGTCTCTGGGGCGCCGGTCGGCGCCTGCATCTCGTCATCTGGTCCGCTGCCCACCACTGTAAACGGTGCATCCCCCGCAACAGGGAGTGATGGGTTCGGCGCCACAGTGACCGCAGGTTCTTTCCCGGCGATGTAGAAATAAATCGCCGCGCCGATACCGGCGACCACGATGACTGCGGAGAGAATAATGAGCGTGCGTTTCATAGTTATTGGAACGGTGTCGGATCTATTTGAAGCTCGGGAGTACAGTAACCTTCCTGTTGCGTGACCCCAATATTCGAACAAAGAAGATTTCTTTCATAGCAACGTTCAGTATCGCTGGTTCCGGAAATGGTGCTTGTGTATCCGCCATAGTCCTCGCACTCATTGGCATTCCAAGTATTTGGGTGTGTGCGTACGCATAAGTTTGCAGACGCTGAATCGCATCCATTTTTAAACCTCTGGAACTCAATCGTTCCCGCCTCATTTTTGGCGAGAGGGGAGAATGTGTAACTGGAGAGAAAAATACCAATACTAGAATTTTTGTCTACCAAAATAATATCTCCAGACTCATACTGACAGTACATGGTTCTCTGTGTGCAGCCGCTTGAATTGCTACCCCCACACCCACCATCAACAAGTTTACCGGTAGTGCAGCTCGCCTCTTTCCACTCATTGGCTGCAGTGTCTGATGGACATACCGCCTTTTGGAAGAAGCCGCTTACCCCGGAAACCAAGCATCCAGTCGCCTCGTCAGTTGAGGGTGTGGGTTGATTTTGGGGATTACTACCACCACCGCTCGACAGTTTTATGTTCTGAAGCGGTATCGAGAGGTTAAGGATGCTTGGGTTGATGATGGAGAAGACGATTACTGGGGACAGAACCAGGAGGAGGCCGAAAAGCGCCTGGCGGATGTGTTTCTTACCCTCGTCGTGCTTGGTGATGCTTTCGGTGGAAATCTCGAGTCCACCTCGGATGATTTGGATGATGGCGACGATGACCGCAACGCCGATCAGATAGCGGTAGAGATTTTGGAGGAAGTTCGCGAGCCCGGTTTCATCGGCAACAATACCCTCGGTGAGCCCGCTGATGGGTGCAAGAGGAACAAAGCCAGACCCCGCATCCTCTGTGGCTGCGTGCGTGGTGTCCGGCAAAACAAACGCCGCCGAGAACATGACTACGAAAACAAAAAGGAGGTATTTCATAAGCCGAATATGCCGTTACCGCTAGAGCCAAACGTGAGCGAGAGCGCGGAAGAAGCGCTCTCGAGGAGCCCCGCTTTCTGTGCGGTCACAGAGAGTGATGCGGTGCCCTGCCCCGAGCCTTGAGGGCGGAGCGTGAGGAGGTTGCCGGTTTGTGCTGATGCGCCGTTCAAGAACCAGGAGATCGCCGGCGCGCCGCCCTTCCGCGAGAACGAGTAGGGAGCGGCGAAAAGGGAAATTTCCGAACCAGGAATTGAGAACGTGCCAGAGAGCGCCCGCTCAAAGCGGATGCCCAAGAGCGCGTCGCTTTCATACACGCGCACAGACGGCTCGGTGCCGGAAAAAGTGAGCGAGCCGCCGCTCACCAACGTGCCATCAGTCGTTTTGACGACGACCGAGACGCTTCTTTGCCGATACTGGAGGGGCGTATCGACCACGAGCGAGTCTTTGCCGATGCCAGACGAGTTCTGCACGATCGTGTTTTCGACGGTCCAGGTATACGAAAGTGCCGAGGGCTTTATGCGTGCTCCCGAGGCGGTGCGGAAATCGGTAACGGCAACGACCCGCACCTGGCCCTCGAGCGAAACGAGCGGCTTGCCGGCGTAGAGCACAGGAGCGCTGCCGAGCGGTTCGAGCACGAGTGCCACGTCCTGAGGAACCAGGGTTGTCGTTTCGGTGTACGTGCGTCCGTTTGTGGTGACGGCTGCGGTGATGGACGTTTTTGTTCCTGATGCGCCGAGTGTGACGGAGAAGGGCTGCGTACTTCCTTCGTACACCACGGCACCGTTCACGCTTGCCTTAAGGGTGCTTGCGGCAAGGTCGATGGTGGTGCTTCGTGGAGTAACGGTTATCTGACTGTAGGGGGCAGGATACGTTTGGCTTATGGAGAGTGTGACCGGAGCGGTAACCGCGGCGTGTGCGTTGTTCGCAAAAGAGAGAAGAGCAAAACTTGCTACAAGGCCGATACGAAATGCCATGTAACAGAGTATAGCTTCTTTCTGTCGAAATCACGCAGCCTCACGGTGGATTCCCCCGTACTGCGGATCATTTGCAGCGGGCCCAAGCTTTCTTGGCTCGAATGCGGGTCCCGGTTCGGGCGTACGCGCCTCTTCGTATGGCGCATAGAGCTCGTCATTGGCTGCCCGCTGCTTGCCCCCCTCCCCTTCGTACGAACGCGCCCCCTGTCTTCGTCGCGCCATACCAACCGCCTCAATCGCCTCTCGCTCCTCACCCGCTTCCTCCGCCTCAACAGCAATCTCTTCCTCACCAATCTCTCTTGCAAGCATCTGTTCTTGCATGAGTCGTGCGCGTGCAAGGCGGGTAAGCTGCGCCTGTTGGAGTCGTACATGCGCTTCCTGCAGCTCCTCATCCCAGGTCTTTCGTGCTGCACGGTCTTCTTTCCGAACATCGAGGATGATGCGGCCGATGAAGATGGTGAATGACGGGAGGGCGTTAAGGATGGGGACACTGCTCGTCACGAATCCCCAGACGATCTTCAGGAAACGCCGCGGGCTCGTGAGCATGGGTACGTTCGTGATGAGGAACCACACGATAAAGAAGAGCCACCCCATGAAACCGATGATGACGCTCATGATTGCGCCGACCACCCCCACCACCGCGGCGCCTCCGGCCGCCTCGAGTACTGCAGTGCTGCCTCCCGCAATCACGCCGATCGCGCCTGATGCCCATGAGGGCAATCCCGAGCTGCTTGCGTACACGCCAGCGAGGAAGCCAGCAATGAGCGGCGCGAAGAATATGAGGAAATTGCATACGAACTTCAATGCGTCGAACAAAACCGCAAGCAGGATAGCGAAAACCGCCTTCCGTGCAGGCATCTTCGGTTTCGGTTCCGGCGGCAACGCTTCTTCGCGTGGCATATACGCCTAGTATCTCATAAACGGATTAGAGCTTATCTAAAAACCTACAGATGCGAGGCGTGGGCTGCCGGTTTCTGGAGACGTACTTCGAGGTACGGCGGAAGAAATCGGCGGGACCCGCAACAAAGCAGATGAGGGTTTTAGATACGCTCTAGGCTTTCTTTTCTTCCTGTGCGCTCGCAAACCGATCTTTTTCTTGCTTGATAGAAAGAAGCTGTGACGGATCCGAGGTGATGATCTGATCCTCGGTATAGCTCGCGACGATCTTGATCGCGACATGCTTGAGGCCTGCAAAGAAGAGCCCTTCCCCTACCCCGGCTTCAAGCAATAGGTATTTTTCTTCGTCGGTGAGATTGAATGTCTTTTGGAGCACGTCGATAGTGGTCGGCGACTGTTTCAAGAGAAGCTGGAGCGAGGAGTTGGTGAGGATCGGGCGGCCATAGGGCGAACGGAGGAAGTCTTCGACGTCTTGCGTGATCGTCGAAACGCCGAGGTAGTATTTGCGTCCGCGCTTGGCGAGCGAATAGAGGAATGATGCCGTATCTTCGGATTTCATCATCCACCACGCCTCGTCGATGACGAGGAGGCGCTTCTTCAGCTCTCGTCGCACTGCGTTCCAGATGAAGTGCGTAATGATGTACATCGCTACCGGCTTCAGCTCATCCTCCATATCGCGCACCGAGAAGACCACGAACTGCCGGTTGATATCGACGTTCGTCGGCTGATTCAGGAAGCCAGACCAGGTGCCATAGGTATATTTTGAAAGACGTTCTACCAAGGATTCGCTCCCTTCCATACCGGAAAGGACCTGTTCGAAGTCAGAGAGGAGCGGCGGCTCGGCCCCAGAGAAATCCGCGTCGCCCGTGATGTCTTTCAGGGAGTAGGTTTCCGTAAGCGCGCGGTCGACAAGCGTGTCTTCTTCCGGCGTGAGGCCGCCCAGCATGATGCGGAAGAGTCCGACGAGGGTGATGATGTTCGAGCGCAGGATATCTTTCGGATCCTCCCCTTCTCGTACCGGGGGCAGATCGAACGGGTTGATGTGGTGCTCGGATGAGAGTGAAATGTTGAACGAGCGGCCGCCGGTCGCTTCCGCAAGCTGCTCATACTCGCGCTCCGGGTCGATGACGATGACATCCGATCCGAACATGAGAGAGCGCAAGAGCTCGAGCTTCGTCGCATAGCTTTTTCCGGAACCTGATTTTGCGAACGTGACGGAGTTGTAGTTTTCGAGCGAGAAGCGGTCGAACAAGACGAGCGAGGCGTTGTGGCGGTTGATGCCATAGAGGATGCCGCGGTCGGAAGTGAGGTCGAACGAAACAAACGGAAACATCGAAGAGAGGGGCGAAGAGTTGAGTTTCGAGTTCACCAGAAGCTCGTCAGATCCGAGCGGGAGCGTCGAGCGGAACCCCTGCTCCTGCTGGAAGAGTGCCGGCTTGGTGTACACCAGCTTCGAGTCGAGGATGCTCCTGACCTCGCCCTCGACCTTGTCGAGCTCCTCTTTTGAGTCTCCATACAGCGTGAGGTAGAGGCCGACTTCAAAGAGCTTTTCCTGCGCTTGCTGCAGATTGTCGCGGAGCGACTCGATGTCCTGGTATCCCGTCTCAAGCAGCGGATCGCGCACAAGCCCGCGCGATTCGCGCTCGCTGATCTGGCTCTGAATCTCTGCCACTTTCTTTTGCAGGTCGCGAAGCGCGTCACCCGTATCTATGGGGTGCACGAAAATCGATGCGTCGAGCACGCGGTCGAGGTTGATGATGGGAGCAAACCATCCGTCAGCAAGGAAGCGCGGGTATGAAATGGTGTAGAACGTGCGTGCAAATTTTTCTCCGAGCTGGATTTCGCGCGAGCCGACCTTAAGCGCGGTCGGCGCGATGGTGTCGACGAAATCGAGCGCCCCACGCTGGTAAATATCTTTCGGCAGGACCGGCGCAACGGTCGGCTCCTCGTTCCCCTTCTTTCGTCCCAAGAAATCAAGTAGCGACATAGGATTGCGGTTAGGCCTCGAGGCGGATAGGGTTCTCGAGCTCGCCCGGATTAAATGAACGATAGAGCAGCTCGATGACTTCTTCGGTACCAAGCGGCACTGCGCGCACGCCGGTGCGCGAGATGCCTTCGGCGACGAGGAGCATTCTCTGTTTGAGTTGTGCTCGGTCTGCTTCGAACTTATCGACAACCTGCCCGTTCTCTTTCTTTCCGCCAAAAAGATCCATACCCTGCGTAATCTTTGTCTGGCCGGATGGACTATACGGGACGATAACGTAGAAGGTTTTCGCCATGATGTTCGAGCGCTCGGCAAATGAGCGGATGAACTCGATGTATTCACGCAGCTGTATGCGCAAAAGTTCAGTCTTCTGTTCAGCCTCGCGTTTCGCGAGAAGCTCAAGGTAGGGTCGCAAGTCCATCTTGCGCGAGTTCACGACGATCTGTACCGAGAAATCGAGCGTATTGAGGAAATATTGGAATCCGGTCACGATTGCGCGCTGCTCATCAGCGGACTTGAGGCCGAAGTTGACCGATGAACAGATAAGTACGCCTCGATATCCGCCGTCTTTGAGCGTAATGATGCCATTGCGAACTTCTTTGACTGGAACAAAGGCCTGTGTCGATGATGATTTCGGGGTGGCCATACGGGTTATGCGTTATCACGCTCGTCCTCCGCACGTTTTTCATGCTGCTTCACGTCAAGCGACCACGCGAGCTCTGTGAGCTTGCCTTTAGTAAGCCGTGCGGTGGCTCCTGCGCGGCTGGTCATGGCAGCGCGCTCCCCGGCAGGTGCGGTAGACGGCGTTTCCGATGCCGCATGATGCTTCCAGAGGAACAGCTTCGAGCCGACGTAATACCGGAAGCCCGCCTCAAGGATCTCGATGAAGGGTTTTCCGTTTACTTTGTAAAACGCAAGCGCGACACCAAGCCCTACGACTGGCGCGGAAATGAGGAGTGCGACGATGATCGGCAGATAAAAGAAGCAGGCGACCGCAATGCCGATCGCGCCTGCGAGATAGATAAATTGTTTCAGCGTGAGCGGGCCGATGACCTTGCTCTCGATCTCAATGAACTGCGGTACCTGATACTCCATCCACCACAGTATACTATGCGCATGAATGCGGAAGCCGCAAAACGTCAATTTCTTGAATATATCGAGATCGAGCGCGGACGCGCGGTAAAGACGGTCGAAAACTACGACCACTACCTCACGCGTTTTTTTGCGCACGCGGGAATCAAGGAGACGAGGGATATCACCGAAGAGAAGATCCGCGAGTTCCGGCTCTGGCTCAATCGGCAGGAGGGCGTAGGCGGCTCGATGAAGCGGCGCACGCAAAACTACTATCTCATCGCGCTCCGGGCTTTTCTCAAGTTCTTGCGCAAACGTGAGATTGAGAGCGTCTCTCCTGAGCGCATTGAGCTTGCCAAGCTTCCAGAACGTTCCCTCGATCTCATTTCTCCCACCGAACTCGCCCGGCTCATGGATGCGGCGGAGGGCACTGATGAAAAATCCCTTCGCGATAAGGCGATGCTCGAACTTTTCTTCTCGACCGGTCTTCGCGTTTCAGAGCTCTGCTCGCTCGATTCTGATCTCGACCTCACGCGGGACGAGTTTTCGGTGCGCGGCAAAGGAGACAAGGTCCGGGTCGTCTTCCTCTCCCCTGCCGCTAAAGCCGCTGTCGCCGCGTATCTCAAGGGCAGAAAAGACATGGAAGAAGCGCTTTTTGTGAATATTCCGCTTGGCAAACGTGCCCCCTCGCGCCTTACGCCGCGTTCCATCGAGCGCATCATCAAGCACTACGCGGCAAAAGCCGGGATCACGAAAAAGGTTACGCCCCACGTCCTTCGACACTCATTTGCAACCGACCTCCTTTCAAATGGAGCCGATATCCGCTCAGTGCAGCAGCTTCTCGGCCATGCCTCAATCAATACGACGCAGATTTATACCCACGTCACGGATGCCCACTTGCGCGAGATACACAAGAAATTCCACTCCCGTGGTCGCTAGGAAGTATTCGTGCGGTATACAATAAGTCGCATGCGTATCGTCTCATGGAACGTGAACGGGCTCCGCTCTCTCTCGAAGAATGGGTACTGGCAGGAGTTTCTTAAGAGCACGAAGCCGGATATTTTTTGCCTTCAGGAGACAAAGGCATCTCCAGAACAGCTTGGAGAAGAGTTTCTCCACGTCGCGGGCTTCTCGGCATTCTTCTCTTCCTCGAAAGTTCGCAAGGGATACAGCGGCGTCGCTCTGTATTCAAAGATCGAACCGCTCTCGGTCATCTATGGCATGGGCATACCGGAGTTTGATGATGAGGGTCGCCTCGTGGGTGCCGAATACGATGATTTCTGGCTCCTGAATGTCTATTTCCCCAATGGTGGTCAGGGTCCGCACCGCCTCGATTACAAGCTGCGCTTCTACGACGCATTCCTTACGTTCGTCGAGAAGCTGCGCGAGCAGAAGCCGGTCATCTTCTGTGGGGATGTAAACACCGCTCATGAGGAAATCGATCTCGCCCGACCTAAAGAGAATTCAGAAACAACCGGATTCCTCCCTGAGGAGCGCGCTTGGATCGATGAGCTGGTCGCTGCGGGGTATGTGGATAGCTACCGGCATTTTTATCCACAGCGCACCGGAGCCTACACGTATTGGGATTTGGTAACGCGCGCGCGCGATAGGAATGTGGGCTGGCGCATCGATTACTTCTTTGTTGCAAGCGAGCTTATGGGCCGAATAAAGAAAGCGGAAATCCATCCTGAAGTGTACGGTTCAGACCACTGCCCACTCGCCATCACACTCTAAAGGACATTGAGCCACACATGATGTCCTTTACTTTGTCCTTTAATGCTCTATCTTTAACAAAGGAAACGGAGTTCTTTACGGAGATCTTTCATCAGTAGTGCGCCTTAGTGGCCCTGCCTACAGCTTGCGGTGTATCCGCATAAAATATCTGGGTATGGTTCCACGCGAAACGGCGCCTCAATAAAAAGGGCCCCGCTTTCTCCTCGGGGGCATCATCACAAACGCCCGCTCCTTTTCCGCTCCCGGAACAAGGGGCTCTTTTATTTCCCATACAACCTTAAAGCATCCGGACTCTGTGAAGGTCAGACCTTCACAGAGTCCGGATGCTACTGTTTCGCGTGTAACACTATTTTAAAGCCCTCATGAAGGTTAGACCTTCATGAGGGCTTGTTACACGAGAAACGGCCGCTAGCAGACGTGGTGCTTTTCCATGATCTTCTGCACCTCCTCATCCTCCTTCTCTTCTCGTTTCTTCTTTCCAGACTCCCCCAGCGCCTTCAGATCCTCTTCAGGCATTTCGAGCAGTTGAGCGACTCGGCCAGAGAGATACTCCGCTGTGTTCAGGTCAGGGTTTTCAAGAACCTCTTCAAGGAGCGCGTTCAGTGTCCAGCCTATACTCGGCCCCGGTTTCACACGAAACTTTTCCATAATCTGGTTCCCGTCTATCTTCAGCATTCCTACAGAGATAGGGTCGCGGAGAGCCTGCTCTACCATCGCTATGTACTTCCGAAGCCGGAATGGCTGTTCTTTCGGCCTCCCGGTCCCTATGCGGTCGCAGACCCGCAGGTTGAGTAGGTCCCAAATATGCTCTTCGCCCACGTTTCGGATTATTCGTCTTACAGCCGAAAGAGTTACTACGTCAGGATCGGAGAAGAACATGTGCCAACGGACCAGTTTTGAGACCTTCTCTATAGTTTCGCGTGAAAACCGCAGATCCTGGAGGGCGCGCTTTGTTACACGTGAACCCACAACGTCGTGGCCGTGGAACGTCCAATCTTTCTTCTCATCTGACCATCGCCTGGTTTCCGGCTTCGCAATATCGTGGAAAAGGCCCGCAAGACGGACATCAAATCCCCACTTCTTATCTGCCGCATGCTGCATGGTGCGGAGATTGTGTTCAAAAACGTCATATGAATGCGCCTGGTTCTGCTCGACTCCCATACCGCGGATAAGATCAGGAACCATAAATTCGAGCAGCCCGAGTCTTTGCGAGAGCGAGAGTGCCATCATCGGCTGATCGGAGAGCAATATCCTTGAGAGCTCATCCCGGATCCTTTCACGTGAAACATGGCCTAAATGCTTGCTATTTTGACTGATAGCCTGGGCAGTTTCTGAGTCGATGGCAAAGCCAAGTTCAGAAATAAGACGGACCGCACGCACCATGCGAAGCGCATCCTCGTTAAAACGGAGAGAGGCGTCCCCCACGGCACGGAGCACTTTGTCCTTTATGTCCTTTTGACCCCCAAACGGGTCTACGAGCTGTCCTTTAGACTCATCGTACGCGATAGCGTTTATCGTGAAATCTCTGCGTGCGAGGTCTTCTTCAAGCGAAACCCCAAATTCGACCGCGTCGGGGCGCCGCCTGTCCGAATAACCCGCCTCTTTCCGGTACGGAGTGACCTCAACTATGGCGGTCGTTTCCTCTTCTGAGCCAGTCTTTACCCCGACGGTCCCGTAGTCGTTTTCATAGAAAGAGTCCGGGAAGATTCCCTGGATCTGTTCCGGCGTCGCGTTCGTCGTGATGTCCCAATCCTTAGGCTTCTTGTGGAGAAGGATGTCTCGCACACAGCCGCCCACCAGGTACGCCTCGAATCCCGCTCCCCGAAGCGCATCTGCTACCGCCTTTATTTCATGTGGAACATGGGGGCTCATGGCCGAATCGTAGCATAAAACATAGGTTATATTTATCGAACTATGTTATTATGAAACTGTCATGAAAAGTAAGGTTCTAGAGCGAGCGTTTGCGGTTCGTTTGCGGAAAGCGGGGCATAGCTATGCCGAAATAGTAAAGCGGGTGCCCGTTTCAAAGAGCAGCCTCTCACTGTGGTTTAAAGAAATGCCGCTATCCACAGAAGAAAAACGATTACTCAAAAACCGCGTTGATGCCAAGGTTGTGGGCGGGAGAGCGAAAGCTGCTGCGGTTCACCGGGCGAACAGGGAGTCCCGTGACCAGGCACTTGTATCGGCAATGCGGCAGTTGTTTACGGCTCATAGAAATGAGGAGCTATTTAAGCTTGGGATAACGCTGTACTGGGCGGCGGGAGTGAAGCGGGGGACGGCCTTTCTTTTCGTGAATTCAGACGCGGAGATGGTAAACATGATGCTCGACTGGCTTGAGACCTACTTTCTATTGCCCCGTAGGGAGGTCGCCGTCCGCCTCTATATCCATAAGCCTTATGCCCATGAAAGGTGTGAGGAGCAGTGGGCGCGCGCCATCGGAGTGGGAGTGTCTCAATTCAAGAAGACCATCTATAAGCCAGGAAATAAAACCTTCAAAAGCAAGCCAGAATACAAGGGCTATCTTCGCATAGAGGTTACGAAGGGGCTTGCATTGCGGAAAATGCAGTTTCTCTTAGGCCTGTTCCTTGATGAATATAAGAAAAACAGTAAGGTTATAGGACGGCAGGGGACCGATCGCGCAAGGTAACGCCTCAAAGCACCCGTAGCTCAATGGATAGAGCACTTGCCTTCGAAGCAAGGGGTTCCAGGTTCAAGTCCTGGCGGGTGCACTGGAAAAAATATCTAAGTCTATGCTATGATTTCGACTAACGCGGATATGGTTTAGTGGTAGAACGCGTCCTTGCCAAGGACGAGATTCGGGTTCGATTCCCGGTGCCCGCACAAAGAGTGATTCATCTTATTATGTGATCATGATGCTCGGTCAAGTGTCTCTTTCTGACACAACACCGCTTGGATGCCTGTCAAAAA
>CAYVUT010000016.1:0-1014 GCA_964455225.1 uncultured Candidatus Saccharibacteria bacterium | reverse complement strand
TTCCCGGTATCCGCACCAAGGTCCAGCAGAGAAGGTTTCGCGTGAAAATAACACAAAAACGGCTCATATGAGCCGTTTTTGTGTTATTTTGAAGTCGTTTTGAAATGGGGATAAAGGTGTTTACAGTGGGGATAAAGGACACAAATGACCTTTCGTGCAATTGCTGCGTGTCCTAAGGAAAGGGATAAAGTATGCGGTATTCTTATGGGTCATGGATGTTCGTTCATTAACGCGAGGTGAAGTGGGGGCTCTTGGCGAGCGTATAGCTGAAGAGTATCTGAAGCGTCACGGATTCCGTATCGAAGGACGCAACATCGCGCGTAAAACGGGGGAGCTCGATCGGGTGGCGACCAAGGACGGCACGCTCTACATCATTGAGGTCAAAACCGTGGTTTGCAGGGAGTTTCCGAAGGAAGAAGAAGGGTCGGACACCTATGACCCCTCGGCAAATCTCCATGCCTACAAGATTCATAAGGTTGCACGGACGGCTGAGTGGTACGTAGCCGAGCGGGATTGGGAAGGGGATTGGCAGGTAGACGGGGTCCTGGTGTGGCTCCGGGAACGAGACGGCATGGCACGGGTGCAACACCTGCCACAGATCCTCTAGAACCGCACATCGGGATTCTTTGTCGGGCCGCCGAGAATCGAACTCGGTCATCTTGCTCCCAAAGCAAGCGTACTACCGGCATACGCCGGCCCGGTCGCCCCATCCTAGCATTAGTCTCTCGATTTCGCCGCAAAAGGCGCAGCAGGAACCATCCTAGTGTGGTATCCTCTCTCCCGTAGCGGGATTAGTTTAATGGTAGAACTACAGTTTTCCAAACTGTTAGCGGGAGTTCGATTCTCCCATCCCGCACAAAATTGAACGAAGTGAGGTTTTGTGCGGGATGAGCACGCGGGAGCGTGCGTGGAGAATCGAAAGTCGCAGCGATGTTCGGCTAGCAAGCCGAACCGTGAGACGGGGTCGAGAAAATCTACGAGTGACGACGAGTAGATTATTCGTGGCCGAAACCG
>CAYVUT010000015.1:0-13773 GCA_964455225.1 uncultured Candidatus Saccharibacteria bacterium | reverse complement strand
CATGGTGGAGGGGTGAAATCCGTTGATATCATGGGGAACACCAAAGGCGAAGGCACTCTACTGGCGCGTTTCTGACACTCACACACGAAAGCCAGGGTAGCGAACGGGATTAGATACCCCGGTAGTCCTGGCCCTCAACGTTGCTCGCTCGCTCTACGGAGTATCGACCCTCTGTGGGGCTAAGCTAACGCGGTAAGCGAGCCGCCTGGGTAGTACGAGCGCAAGCTTAAAACTCAAAGGAATAGACGGGGACTCGCACAAGCGGTGGATTATGTGGCTCAATTCGACGACAAACGAAGAACCTTACCAAGGTTAGAAATCCAGCTGCATTCTTTCTGAAAGGAGAGAAGCCTTCGAGGGTGCTGGACAGGTGATGCATGGTCGTCGTCAGTTCGTGGTTTGAACTGTTCCCTTCAGTGGGGTAACGAACGCAACCCCTGTTGCCTGTTATCTTCGGATCAGGCGAGACTGCTCCCTCACGGGAGAGGAAGGTGGGGATGACGCCAGATCAGCATGTCCCTCTGATACCTTGGGCTGCACACATAATACAATGGCCGGTACAACAGGATGCAAGACCGCAAGGTGGAGCCAATCCCTAAAACCGTCCTCAGTACGGATTGAGGTCTGCAACCGACCTCATGAAGCTGGAATCGCTAGTAATCCCGGGTCAGCTAAACCGGGGTGAATACGTTCTCGAGTCTTGTACTCACCGCCCGTCAACTCAAGGGAGCTGGGGATACCCAAAGGCCTACCTCGCGTAGGACTACGGTAAATTCAGTGACAGGGAGTAAGTCGTAACAAGGCACGGGTAGGGGAACCTGCTCGTGGAACAATTCCAATTGGAGTCGCTATCGCCCGAAAGGCATAGCAAGTCGATGCGGTTCGAAAGAACTACAGGAGATAGTGCCTATCCGAAACTTGGCACTCGTAAGGACCGGCAAGCCCGTCACACGTTCGCGTGTGTTGGGATAACGTATTCCGGGATTGTCTCGAGACGCTCAATTGACGTCTTGAAGCAATGAATAGGCGGAACAAAAGAGCCCGCACCTTCTTTTCACACAACACAAAAAGAAAAATCGCACAGAGACGTGCGATTTTCTTTTTACGTGCATGGGTTGACCGCTACAGTTTTGAGGCGCATAGTGTCGATAGAGGTTTGGTCTGAGGTTTTTTGCAAAACAGCAAGGAGGGTTCTCTATGTTCGATGGTTCGGTCGTTGCGGAAAATGAGGTACGGGCGGTCCTCGCTCCCCACGGTGGGCGTATCCTCTCGCTCTCGTGCGCAGTGCACGAGGGTCGTTTGTGGGACGTGGCGGTACGGGCTGCGGCGAGTCGTGGGAAAGAGGCTCAAGCAGGCATCGATCTCATGTGCGAGAAGAAGTTCACGAAGCAGTATCCGAGAACGAAGGGGGCGAAGCGAACGCCGGAGCAGCTTGTTGCGTGCCACTTTGGACACCATCTTTCCTCTGCGCGGGTGGTGAGCGAATATGCGCGTCGTTACGCGCTCATGCCAGCGAGTCCGCGTGCCGTGTTTGCGATCGCGGAGCGTATTCGTGAGTTGCCCGGCATCGTCAACATGCCAAGCTTCCAGTTCCTGACGCTCGTGCCGACTCATCCGGACAGCGGAGACAGCCCGATTCTTCCGGGAATTTGGTTCTCGCAGAAGAACGGCCGGGTTCCGGTTTACCAGGATCGTGGCTGGGCACTCATGGATGCTTGGTTCGTGTTCTGTGCTCCGAAGGAGACGGGGGAGTAGGGAGGAATTTCAGTGTAAACAGTTGCGCCGCTGGAGAACCCAGCGGCGCTTTCATACCGGAGCTCGCGCGCAAGGCGTTTGATCGCGCGCCGCCAGATCCGTTCTTTATTCCTGTGTCGTCGCCACTTCGCGAGAGGAGTAGAGGAGGCTCGTGTAAAGAGCCCTTTCGGTTCCCGCGTGTTTCCACGATGGACCATCGGTACTGTGTATTGTAGCGCACGGTTTGCCGGCTAGCAGAACCCCTGTGGATTTGTTCCGTGCGGCAAATCTGTATATTGGAGGTACTATAGAGTACACCTACGTTCAACGGGTCCGGCTCTATGAAGCGCAGATTACCTCACTCAATCTTTCTTCTCGTAATGCTTAATCTGGGCGTTGTGTGTATTGCTCACGCCCAAGCACCCAGTCCCGCGTTTACGAGCGTGCTCTTGCGTGGATCCTCTGGCCCTGAAGTGACTGCGCTGCAGGAGATTCTCGCGAATCAAGGGCTCTATACATACTCCATAACCGGTTATTTCGGTTCAATCACTGAAACCGCGGTTCAGGCTTTTCAGCGCGCGGAAAATATCGTGTCTACTGGCACCCCGCAAACGACCGGATATGGCGTAGTGGGACCGCGCACGCGCATGGCACTCAATGCGCTTCCTGGCACTGCAGTTATGCGCCAACTCTCTTTAGGCATGACGGGGGAAGACGTCCGGCTTCTTCAAAAATTCCTCAATACGAACGGATTTGAAGTAGCGGGCAGTGGTCCCGGATCGGTAGGGAATGAAACCTCCTTTTTTGGAGAACGTACGCTTGCAGCTCTCGTTGCCTTCCAGGCGGCACACACGTTACCGCTTACCGGTACGCTCGACTCGGCAACGGCGGAAGTGGTGGTGAGGGTGGAGCAGGGCACGGATACATCAACGGGAACGGATACATCGTCAGATACCGAGGTGAAGAAAACTCCACAGCGCGGCGGGAGCGGCACGCCGAGATCCCTCATAGCGCCCTCGATACAGTTGACGTCTCCTACTGATGCTGAGGTCGTTTCTGGAAGTACCGTCACCCTCGCGGCTACCGCAAGCGACAATGTCGCGGTCACCGGCGTGACATTTAAGGTGAGTGGTGTACAGATCGGCGCAGAAGACACGCAAGAACCTTATTCGGTTGTGTGGGATACGACTGCAACCTCAAGCGGCTCGAAGACTATCGAGGCAGTCGCGCGTGATGGGCATAATAACAGCGCAACCTCAACCGCTATTACGGTAACCGTCGATAATACCGGACCAGTGATCTCGTCCATCTCTTCAGGTACGCCACTAGAAACAAGCGTGACCATAACCTGGACTACCGATGAGCCCGCTACCTCACAAATAAACTACGGGCTCACGAGTTCGTATACGGCAAGCACGACGCTCGATTCGACCGCGACCACCTCGCATTCGGTAGCGATC
Organism: uncultured Candidatus Saccharibacteria bacterium; assembly: GCA_964455225.1. Classification (GTDB taxonomy): domain Bacteria; phylum Patescibacteriota; class Minisyncoccia; order Phycocordibacterales; family Phycocordibacteraceae; genus C7867-001. The sequence continues at coordinate 10,579 of CAYVUT010000015.1, read as the reverse complement.
TCTGGACTCACGGCGGATACCACGTACCATTTCAGGGTTCGCTCCACCGACGGAGAAGGCAATCTCACGGTGTCGAGCGATCAAACCGTCATAACAGCATATGTGGGTGCCGTAGCGACTCGCAACATTATCCCGAATGGTCGAGCCGCTGCAAACAAACAGCTCATGTCACGCCGATGGCACAAGGCAAGCGTCGATATTTCCGCGCTCAAGATAATCATTCCTAACTGGAATGTCACTATTAGCGCATCGGGTACTGAGCTTGGCGTGGGCGCAAGCGCCACCACTACGGCATCCATTGAGTATCCAGCAGGAGTGTTTACGCAGGTCACTTTTTCAGGCTCCGCGACAGGCACCATTGCCAACGGCTCAAGTCTTACCTCCGACTACGCAAGTGTCAGTATCCCAAGCGGAGCGACGTTTTATACCCGTATTTACTACACAAGTACTGCTGGCATCGTGTTCAGTACAACGGCGGTGGTCGGCAAGCCACTGCAAGACACTGCCCGTGGAGATGCGTTTAATTATGGCGCGTCGGGCATTGTCGATCAGACCATGGGTGGCACTATCACTGGCCCAGATACTCCTCATGTCGCGTTTTCGCCACTGGCGATCATTGGGGTAACGAATGAACCGAGTGTCTGTGTGATAGGCGACAGCATCGGTTTCGGATATGACGATACGCCTGACGCTTCAGGAGATATGGGCATGGTGGCACGTTCTCTAGGTCCAAATTTCGCGTATCTCAATATGAGCGTTTCATCAGATAGGGCTAACTGGTGGGTGAGCAACCACACGCAACGTCTTGCGCTCACGAGCTATTGCTCACATATCATCAACGAGCTCGGGTTTAATGACATGTTTGGCGCCGCTCGCTCGGTGGCACAGGTGCAGGGTGATTTGGAAACCATCTGGGGCCTCTTCAGTAAGCCGATCTATCAGACTACGGTAACACCAAGAACGACATCGACTGACGGGTGGGTCACCACGACCAATCAGGCAACGACCACTGGCGAATCGACGAGAACCACCATCAATGATTGGATCAGAGCCGGACAACCCGATGTTACTGCGTACTTTGAGACGGCTGACGTCATGGAAACGGCGCGCAATTCAGGTATCTGGAAGGCGGGGTATACCCAGGATGGGAGTCATCCGATCCAATCAAGCTATATTGCCGTTCAAAATAGCGGCGCGATCGCGACCAGCACCATTACGCGTTAGCTGGTCTTTGGTGGCAGGCATCGGACCTCATGCTGGAACTCTTCCCAGATTTCTGTTACCATCGAGACGCCTGCAAGTGTAGCTCAGCTGGTAGAGCACTCGACTGATACTCGAGCGGTCCCAGGTTCGATCCCTGGCACTTGCACCAAGATTTTTGCACACCAAAGGAGTGTGTTGCCTGGGATGTGTGGCATACTAGTTGCATGAGAGATGCACTAGTCATCGCGGGTCTCGCGCTCGCGGCAGTCGTACTCGGCGGCACGTTTCTGTTGTTTGGCTCTAAAGAGGGGGCCGATACGATTGCTACCCCGAGTCCTGGCCGCCCAATCATTTTCGAGACTCTGGACGAGGGCGCCTCGTCAGAAGTGCATATGCGCGTGAACTACCTCATCAGCTCGGAAGATCAGCTCGTGCAGCTCTGGCGTCTCATTGAGAGCCGGAAGACGCTCCCTTCCATTGATTTCGACCAGTATGCAGTCGTGGCAGTCTTTGCGGGGAATGTACCGACAGGCGGCTACGCTATTTCTGTCTCGCGCGTTGCCGACACGGAAACCGCGCGCATGGTAGAAGTGGTCCTGACGCACCCAGGCGCAAGCTGCGCTCCCGCTGCCGGTGAGTCGGCGCCGTATCAGATCATTCAAGTCCGGAAGACCGATCTCCCGCATACGCACAGAGATACCGAAGAGACGGTTAGCTGTCTCTAGTGAGTTGAGTTACCATGCATCCGTATGGATGCGTCAGCGGCGTTTCGCGGTAAGAAGGTTACGGTCATGGGCCTGGGCCTTTTGGGGCGCGGGGTGGGGGACACTCGGTTTCTTGCTGCTCGGGGTGCCGAGCTTATCGTGACTGATTTGAAAACGAAAGAGCAGCTCGCGTCTTCGGTCGCAGAGCTTGCCGACTTTAAAAACATCGAATTCGTTCTGGGCGAGCATCGTCTGGAGGATTTTCGCGATCGCGACCTCATCCTTAAGGCGGCTGGTGTGCCGCTCGATTCCCCCTACATAGCCGAGGCCAAGAAGAACGGCATCCCGGTGCGCATGAGCGCGGATCTCTTGGTCGAGCTTTCCGGTGTGCCCACCATCGGCATCACGGGCACTCGCGGCAAATCGACCGTTACGCACATGATCGCAGCAATCCTCAAAGAGGCAGGGAAGCCAGTGCTTCTTGGGGGGAATGTGCGGGGCGTGTCGAATCTCGAACTCTTGAAAGAGGCAGCCCCTGAACATACGGCGGTGCTCGAGCTCGATTCTTGGCAGTGCCAAGGTTTTGGCGAGGCGCGTATGAGTCCGAACGTTGCGGTCTTCACGACCTTCTTTCAGGACCACCTTAACTACTACAAGAATAATCTCGATGCGTATCTCGCCGACAAGGCAAACATTTTCTTGTACCAAAACGAGACTGATACGCTTGTGCTTGGCGCACAGTGCGCGCCGCTTATCATCGAGCGGTATGGTGAGCAGATCGAGTCGCGCATCAAGGTGGGAAGCGCGGCCGATCTTCCCGAGGACTGGGCGCTTTTACTACCGGGCGAACACAATCGCTACAATGCCGCGCTCGCTCTTCTCGCCGCTCGCGCGTACGGCATTCCGGACGAGACAAGCCGTAGGGCACTTGAGGCGTTCAAGGGACTGCCCGGCCGGCTCGAATTCGTTCGCGAGCTTCGGGGCGTAAAAGTGTACAACGATAACAACTCGACCACGCCAGAAGCAGGTGTCGTCGCGCTTCGCGCGATCGGTACTTCGGGGAAGAGGAGCGTGGTGCTTATTGTGGGAGGGGACGACAAGAAGCTTGATATGTCCCATCTCGTTGCTGAAATACCGAAGTGGTGTTCAAAGGTCGTTCTCTTCAAGGAGCGTGGTACAGATACCATCCGAGACCAGGTTCTTGCACTTCGCGATCAAGGCATAGAGGTGTACGAAGAGGAGGGCCTCTCGCGCACCGTCGAGCGCGCGTTCCTGGTCGCTTCCGCTGGAGAAACTATCCTCTATAGCCCGTCGTTCTCATCCTTTGGCAAATACTTCAAGAACGAATATGATCGGAATGACCAATTCGTCGCACTCGCGCATGACTTCCGCTATTAATAACTGCAAGAACGTCCATCTCGTCGGCATCGCCGGCGTTGGCATGTCAGGGCTCGCACAGCTTCTTGCGCACGAAGGGAAGCGGGTAACCGGCTCTGATGGTGCGCGTTTTCCGACGCTCGACGCAGTGGAGCGTCTTAACATACCCGTTACCATCGGCTACGACGCGAAGAATGTGCCACCTAACGCGGAGTGTGTCGTTCATACCGACGCAGCGCATGAAGACAATGTCGAGCGGAGGGAGGCGAAGCGTCGCGGCATACCCGACCTTTCCTATTTTGAGATGCTGGGCTCGATTTCAGTCGGGCGTCGCACAATTGCTGTTTCGGGAACTCATGGCAAGACGACCACGACCGGCATGCTCACGAAGATTCTCGTTGATGCGGGTGCGGCTCCGACAGCGATCATCGGTTCGATCGTCAGAGACTTCGGGTCAAACTACGTCTCGGGTGATCCGAATCTTTTTGTGGTGGAAGCATGCGAGTATCGCGATCATCTGCTCGAGCTTTCGCCCGAGATCCTTGTCATCACGAACCTCGAGTGGGATCACACGGACTATTTCCCTTCGATAGAGGCAATGCAGGCATCGTTCCGGAAAGCGGTGGAGAAAGTGCCTGAGGGCGGTACCATCGTCACCAACCCGAACGATCCGGTCATCGCGGCAATTCTCACCGACGCGAAGGCGCGCATCGTTGATTACACGACCGAGCCCGCATACGGGCTCAAGCTCGTGGGTCATTTCAATGTGATGAATGCGCGCGCGGCGGCTGCCGCCGCGCGCGTCGCGTCAGAGAAGGTCACGAACGACGGCATCTCGGGATCACTCGCTGCCTTCCAAGGCTCGTGGCGCCGCTTCGAGTACAAGGGAAAGACGGCGCGCGGTATAGATGTGTATGACGATTATGCCCATCACCCGACCGCGATCAGGGAGACCTTGCAGGCCCTTCGCGCGAAAACCGCAGCGAGGATCTTCGTCGCGTTCCACCCGCACCTTTTCAGCCGCACGCGCGACCTCCTCGATGATTTTGCGAAAGCGTTTCGCGACGCGGACGAAGTCCTGATCGCGCCCATCTATGCGGCACGAGAGAAGGACGACGGCACGATTTCCAATTACCTGCTTGCCAAGAAGGTAGGTCTCGAGGGTCGGCACGCACGCCCCGGCACGTTCGAGGAGATTGAGCGCATCCTTGCTACCGAACCGGAGCAGGGCGACGTCATCATCACCATGGGCGCAGGCGATATTTATAAAGTCGCCGAATCGCTGGTAAAAAACTGATATGGAACCGCTCAAGAAAGAAAAAGACAAACGAATGAATTCCCACCTCATTCCGTATATTCGCCGTGGTGGGGAATTTTTGTTTTACCTACAAAAACGGTCGGTGAATGCAAAATGGTCGGCGAATAAAGTTGGTCTTTTCGGTGGTGGTCGGGAGGAGGGTGAGACGATGGAACAAACACTGATGCGAGAAATAAAAGAGGAGCTCGAGTATATTCCTACCAAACCGATTTATTTTACTCGATATGAATTTGCAAACTTTATCAGCCACGTTTTTATTGAGGAAGTGACTGAGAAATTTGAAAGATCGGTTGTCGTGCACGAGGGTCAATACGGAAAGTTTTATACACTCAAAGAAGTGGAGACGCTGCCAGATATTCACTTGCCTGCTCGAGTTGTGGTTTTACAGGTAGTCGCAGCGCTTACAGAATAGTATGGGAACACTCTCAATCGTTGCAACGCCAATCGGAAATCTCGCAGATATAACGCTCCGGGCACTTGAGACGTTGAAAAATGCTGATGCAATCGCGTGCGAGGATACGCGCGTGACTGCGAAATTGTTGCAGCGGTACCAGATCTCGAAGCCTCTCATCATATATAGTGCCCAGAAGACCGCCGGCGTCGGGCGCATACTCGCGCTCCTTGAAGAGGGGAAGCGTGTGGCGCTGGTGACGGATGCGGGTACGCCGGGCATTTCAGACCCGGGGACGGAGCTCGTCGCGAACGCGCGCGCCCAGGGCGCGCGCGTCGAGGCGATACCTGGCCCCTCGGCGCTCACCGCCGCGCTTTCCATCGCCGGAGTCCCGTCGCATGAGTTTGTCTTTCTCGGATTTCTGCCGCACAAAAAAGGGCGTCAGACCCTTTTCAAGGTCATCGCTGCGGAAGAGCGGACGGTCGTTTTCTATGAATCGCCGCACCGCATTGAGAAGGCAATCGCGTCCCTTGCCGAAGTCCTCTCGGGAGCGCGAAAAGTCACGCTCTGCAGAGAGCTGACGAAAATCCACGAAGAGGTCTTCTCGGGCTCTGCACACGAGGTGGCCGAGGCGCTTCGGGCCCACAAGGACCGGGTGCGTGGCGAGTTCGTCGTCGTTGTCCACTCCTAGCGTTTCTTGCAGCGATTCGCCATCCGCTATAAGCTGTGCGTATGTCGCGCTCCGGCCTACTCATACTCCTTGGCGTAGTAACGGCGTTCATGCCGTTTTCCGGGCTCCCATCCTCATGGTTCCCGCTTCTGCTTCCCCTGCTTGGGCTTCCCACCGCAGCGATAGGTTTTGCTATTCGCGCCTCGCAGGTACGCGAAGCGAAGGAGCGTGGAGCAGCACCTCTCACTGCTGCGGCCGACGAACCTGCGGCCATGCCTCATGGCGTCTCGCCCATCTAAACAAGGGAGCCATAGCCTCGTCTTTGCAGGCGGTGCGCTTATGTTTGGCATCGGGATGTTCGGTGTCGCGCCCTATGTGTTTTCAACGACCTACGAAAGTTCCGCAAATGGTTCGCAAAAAGCGACATCATCACCCGAGTCCATACTGCCTGACACTAAGCGTCTTCCGCACGTCGAGCGTCCCGAAGCATTGAAAGGCATCTACATGACGCAGTGTGTCGTGGGTACACCATCGTTCCGCCAGTCACTCGTCGATTTCGTCGATACGACCGAGCTCAATGCGATCGTCATCGATATCAAAGATTTCACCGGGAAGATCGCATTTCCGACCGAGAATCCTCTGCTTAAGGACTCCGTGTCCGATGCGTGTGGCGCGCATGACATGAAGGAGTTCGTCGCGATGCTCCACGAGAAGGGCATCTATGTTATCGGACGCATCACGGTGTTCCAGGATCCGTACTATACGAAGCTTCATCCGGAGCAGTCGGTGCAGAGCAAGTCGCGCCCCGGCGAGCCCTGGAAGGACCACAAAGGCCTTTCATTCATCGATCCGTCCGCAAAAGCGTATTGGGAATACGTCGTGGAACTCTCCCGTGTCGCTTATGAAGAGGTCGGGTTTGATGAGCTGAATTATGACTATATCCGCTGGCCTTCGGACGGGAACATGAAAGATGTTGCGTACCCGGCAGTCTCGCGCGCTGAAGCGATCGAGCGTTTTTGGGAATATCTTGCGGCGCACGTGCGGCCGACCGGGGCAGTCATGTCCGCAGACCTGTTTGGGTATACCGCGGTCTTTACGGACGATTTGGGTATCGGCCAGGTGCTGGAGCGCGCCCTGCCGCATTTCGATTACGTGTACCCGATGGTGTACCCCTCGCACTACAACAAGAACTTTGCCGGACTTGCCGATGTGAACAAAGACCCCTACAAGGTCGTGTACGTATCGCTTGCAGAGGCGGTGAAGCGTACCGTTGCAACGACGACCTCAGTCGAAGCGCTTACTCATACGCCCATCACGGAAACCGTGACTGTGCCTGCACAGGGTGGCGTGGGAACGACGACCACGACCCGGGCAACGGGTTCATATGCGAAAACTCCGTACGACGCGGCAAAGATCGTTCCGTGGCTCCAATCGTTTGACTACCCGGTACCATACACGTCTGCCATGGTCGCCGCGCAGATAAAGGCTACATATGACAGCGGCCTCAATTCCTATATCTTCTGGGATGCGGGAAATAAATACGCCTCGCTCCGACAAGCGCTTCCGAAAGTCGTGGCGCAAACAGAATCAGACTAGTGCGTAGTCGTTTGCTATAATTTCCCGCATGGATAACCCAGAGCGGGTAACGTACTTTGCCGCGACTGACTCAAGAGGGAAGCGGACACCTTTCGGAATCAAAGCGAAAGATCGCGAGCGTCACATGTATGTGATCGGAAAGACGGGCATGGGCAAGTCGACCTTGCTCGAAAACATGGCGATTCAGGATATCCGGAATGGAGAAGGATTCGCGTTCATCGATCCGCATGGTAGCGCGGTCGACAAGCTGCTCGACTATATCCCGGAAAATCGCATCAAAGATGTCGTGTATTTCGCGCCTTTTGACCTGGATCAGCCGATCGCGTTCAACGTGATGGAGGATGTGGGGTACGACAAGCGCCACCTCGTGGTGTCCGGCCTCATGGCCACCTTCAAGAAGATCTGGGTCGACGCCTGGAGCGCACGTATGGAGTACATCCTTTCCAACACGCTCCTCGCGCTTCTCGAGTATCCGGGCGCGACGTTGCTTGGCGTGAATCGCATGTACACCGATAAGGCATATCGGAAAAAGGTGGTCGAGAACGTGAAGGATCCGCTCGTGAAGGATTTCTGGACGAAAGAGTTTGCGACCTACACCGACCGCTACACGCAAGAGGCGACTCCGGCCATACAAAATAAGATCGGTCAGTTCACCAGCAATCCGCTCATCAGGAATATCATCGGTCAGCCGAAGTCCTCATTCGATATCCGTGAACTCATGGATAATCGGAAGATCCTCTTGGTGAACTTGTCGAAAGGCCTCGTGGGCGATACGAACATGCGGCTCCTCGGTTCCATGCTCACCACGCGCATATTCCTGGGAGCGATGAGCCGCGCGAACCTGCCCGCGGCCGAGCTCAAAAAAGCACCGAAATTTTACTTCTATGTGGACGAGTTCCAGAACTTCGCGAACGACACGTTTGCAGAGATTCTCTCCGAGGCTCGCAAATACAACCTGAACCTCATCATCGCGCATCAGTACGTGGAGCAGATGGAGGAGCAGGTGCGCGCCGCGGTGTTCGGCAACGTGGGTACGACGGTGACGTTCCGCGTCGGGCCGTTTGATGCCGAAGTTCTGGAAACGATATTCTTTCCCGAGTTCACGAAGGAGGATCTGGTGAATCTCGGGTTCGCGCAGATCTACCTCACGCTCATGATCGACGGTATCGGCTCGCGTCCGTTCTCTGCGCTCACCATCCCGCCCATCGAGCCACCTCCACGCTCGTATCGGCCGGAGGTGCTCGAGGCGTCGCGTACCGTATTTGGGAACACACGCGCAAGCGTTGAAGAGGCTATCTTTGCCGAACTGGCAGCGACCGCAGGTGAAGCGGAGCCAGAGCCTCCGCGCCGCAGAACAGGCGATATCGGTCCTCAGGGCCCGCGTGACCGTCGCATGCCGCGACCGAGCGTTGAGCGAGGAAGTATGGAACGACTGAGTATGGAGCGAGGAAGTACTGAGCCGAGCACGGCGAACGTGGCCAGTAGGCCGAACGTGCGACCGAACGAGAGTGAGGAAGTACTGAGCGACCGAGCGTCGAGTGAGGAAGTACTGAAGCCAGCAGGCCGAATGTGGGCCAGCAGGCCGAATGTGCCGAGCGCGGCGCACGTACCACAGGAGCGGCATGTGGCACCACCACCGCGTCGCGAAGCGTCGCGGCAGGAGCCTCCACGAGTCGCAGGGAAGAGCGCGGACGACTTGCGCGCAATCCTCCGTTCCGTTACTGGCGCGCATGCTGACGCAAAACAGAAGAAAGAGAGCACGAATCAGCAGTCGCTCAAGGGTGCACTTGCCGATGTGCTTGCGAAGGGCGGTAAGCAGGGAGGTCAGGCTGCGCCGAACCCTCGACCGGAAGCCGCAACCGCGCCACGCTCGGCGTCGAGCGCACTACCGGGCCACAAATCCGTTCCCTACGAAATAGCCGAAGAGGAGCTTCGAAGAATTCTTAAGGGTGATGCATAGCTCGTGATATGCGCTTCGCAATCGTCTTGCCACTCCTCTTCGTTTTTTTGATACCGCTCTCGGCGCAGGCGGCGCTGATAAACATCAATACCGCTACGGTTACTGAACTCGACACGCTTCCCGGTATCGGTCCTGCGAAAGCGCAGGCGATCATCGACTATCGCGTCCAAAATGGTTCTTTTGCGCGTATTGAAGACATACAGGATGTGAGTGGAATCGGGGAAGCCACATATGCTGATATCAAAGCGCTCATTACGGTCGGCACCACGAACGAACCGGTAGAGGTTGAAGATGAACCAGAGACAATCGCATCTCTCGAAGGGGCTCTAAACGAAACGGATCAGTCTCAAACAGCTAAGGCCACGTATCGGCGTGATCCCGACGCAATGCCGCCGCCGTTCTCAATCGGCAAAGATCGCCTAGTCGTCGCAGGCGCTCCCATTGAATTCCTTGCTGACATCCGTACCGCTCGCGGAAACCTTCCGCGCGGCGCACATCTCGCGTGGTCGTTTGGTGATGGCGCTTCCGGTCGTGGCGAGAAAATAACTCATACGTACGCTGCACCTGGAGAGTACCTTGTCGTTGCCGAATTGCGGCTCAAGGGAGGGAAGAGCGCGACCGCTTCGATTGTTGTGGAGGCTATCCCGTCACCGGTGCGCATTGTCTCAGTCGGGTCGAGCGGGATTATGCTTGCAAACGATGGTGCGCAATCGGTCGACCTCTCGCGCTGGCAACTCGGCTCGGGCGATGGGTCTTTCGTCGTGCCAGAGAATACCTATCTCCTTCCCGGAAAGACGGTATTGTTTCCCCGAAGCGTTACGCACCTCTCGGGCGATGCGATCGCTCGCGTCTCGTTTCCAAGCGGCGCGCTCGCGCTCGTCGGTCCCGAACGCGCGGCGCCGCCTCAGGTGCCGAAACCTTTGGTGCGTCTAGAGCCGTTATCACAGGAAGCGGAGGTGAGTACTAACAACGCTCCCGCCACAGCGCATGAGACTGAAGAACTAGAGGCTCCCCGCGAGACTGGCGTTACCGCCGTCCCGCGGGGAGTCGCTGCGGTAGTCGAAGCGTCTACTGAGGAGGAGGTATCCGTCCTCAAGTCCGGGTGGACGTGGGGCTTTGCGAGTCTTCTTGCGCTTTCCGCCGGCGCCTTTATCCTTTTCTAATCCATGAGCAAACTGATTCTCGTTACCGGTGGTGCCGGCTTTGTCGGCTCACATCTGTGTAAACGCTTGGCGGCGGATGGTCATCGGATCATCTCGCTCGACAACTACTTCACCGGAAGCCGCGAGAACCATGTCCCCGGCGTCGAGTATCGGGAAGGGCACACCAAAGACATCGAGAAGCATGTGCCCGAAACGCC
>CAYVUT010000014.1:0-18877 GCA_964455225.1 uncultured Candidatus Saccharibacteria bacterium | reverse complement strand
TGCCGCACGAAATAAACGTGCTTTTCCATGCTTTAACGGATTTCGTAACCCGCGTCCGTAAGTACTCCTGCGACACGTTCCATGACCGGATTCACCTCCTCATCGGTAAGCGTGCGTTCGTTCGATTCGAACACGAGCCGGAAGGCGTAGGAGACACGGCCATTTTTCTCGAACGTATCGAACAGATCGATCTTCACCAACAGGTTCCCTGCCGCCTCTTGCATAGAGGACATGACGCGCTCCGCGTCGGTGCCAGCGGGCGCCCAGAACGCGATGTCACGTGTTACAAACGGATAGATGGAGAACGGTTGGTACGTTCCCAGCGTGTAGCGCTTGGGCGCGTAGTCCTTGCCGTATTCTTCGAGCTTTGCTTTAGAAAGATTGTCGTGCGTCGGCACCCCCTCCCACGCAGTCTCAGTCATACGCAATTCAAGGTACTCGCCCGCCGCAGGGAAAACGCTCCCTACTTCAAAAAGCTTCGGCTTCTGTCCTGGCAGGAGTACGCGCGGTGCGGTGAGTTTTGCGCGTGCGAGCGCGTCCTCGAGGTTTTGAGTAAGCGAGGTGCGTAGCGCGGGGCGGGTGGTATCAAGCGGGTTCGCGAGATACACGTCTCCTTCTTTAGCAAATGATTGCGTGGAAACTTCGATGAATCCTTGCGCTACCAGCTCGTCTTTCATGCGCTCCATGCCGCGATACCGGGCCTGATCTGGCGCTTCAGGGGGTGCGCTTAGTTCGGTCGGAGCGATGCGTTCGTAGCCAAGCAGGCGACCCACCTCCTCGACCACGTCTTCTGGAATGACGATATCCGTGCGCGGGGCGGGCGCTTGCACGCGATACGCATCGCCGGCCTTCTTGACCTCAAACCGCAAGCGACGAAACACATCATCAACTTCTGCTGCCGAGAAATCAGAACCGAGTGTTGCATTAATGCGTGCGAGAGAAATGCTGACGATCGGCGCATTCGCATAGTCGGGAGCTGGCATATTCTTAAGCGGCACATCGAGAATCGAGGAGAGCTCAGCGGCAATGCCTGCCGCGGTGTTGCAGTCCGCGGCACGGTTTGGCAACACTTTGATATCGAGCATGTCTCCCGCGACCTCCTCGATCTCGAAGCAGTGGAACGTGAACGCATCGGCGATTTCTGCCACACTCGGAAGCGGCGTCTCAAAATGCTCCTGTAATTGCGCGTGCGTCACTTTCATACTTCTTTTTGCGGAAACCCGTACGCGAAGCGTATGTCACCCGAGTGGAACAGGCGGACATCCGGGACGCCGTATTTCACCATGAGCAGCCGCTCAAGGCCGCCGCCAAACGCGAACCCGGCGGTCTTCTCTGGGTCAAGTCCGGCGTTACGAATCACGTTCGGGTGGAACATGCCCGCGCCGCACATCTCGAGCCAGCGACCCTCCTTCCCAGGCGCTTCATACCATGCATCAACTTCAACCGACGGTTCGGTGAACCCGAAGAAGCTCGGACGAAACCGTACTTTCGCATCTTTCCCAAGATACTCCTTATAGAAACGTTCGAGTGTTCCCTTCAAGTGTGCGAGTGTCACCGTGCCCGCCGGTCCGACAGCAAAACCATCGAGCTGGTAGAACTGCGCCTCATGCGTCGCGTCAGTCGCTTCATTACGGAACACTTTTCCTGGATTGATCCTACGAAGCTCGGTCTTCCCTTCATGTGCCATGCGCTCAAGCTCGCGCACAGAAACGGAGGTGCAGTGCGTGCGCAACAGCTGCTCGGTTTCTTTGCCCTTGACCCAGAATGTGTCCTGCATGCTCCGTGCAGGGTGGTGCGGAGGAATGTTGAGCGCGGTGAAGTTATGGAAATCATCTTCGAGCTCAGGGCCGAATGCGATACCGAACCCCATGCGGCCGAAGATTTCCGCAATATCGCGTATGGCGACAGTCATAGGATGCAGCCTGCCCGGTGCCGGATTCATCAGGAAAATATACCAGAATATGCTAGACTTTGGCGATGACGGGCCCGGAGCTGCTCGCGTATCCGTTTCTCTTCGTAACGATTTTCTTCGAATCGTTCTTGCTCGTAACCCTCCTCTCAAAACCTGCCCGTGAAGCGCGCAGCCGGACGCTTACCCCCAGCCAATCGCTGCCTACGGTCGGCATCATCGTCCCCTGCTACAACGAAGCCGCTACGGTCGCTGGCACCTGCGAATCGCTGCTTGCGCTCGACTATCCGAAGGAAAAGCTCTCTATCGTACTCGTGAACGACGGTTCTTCTGACGGCACACGCGCTGCCATGGAGCGTTTTGCAGGCCATCCGCAGGTGACCATCATTCACAAAGAGAACGGCGGAAAGCACACCGCTCTCAATGCGGGCATCGCAGCAACAGATGCCGAGATCATCGGCTGCCTCGACGCTGATTCATTCGTCGCGCCAGATGCGCTTCGCGAGATCATTCCTTGCTTCGAACGGCCGAAGGTCGCGGCGGCGACCGCGGCCATGTCCGTCCACGAGCCGCAAAACATGCTCCAGCACATGCAGCATATGGAATACATATTCGGCATCGCGCTCCGCCACATCCTTTCGTCGGTAAACGGCCTCTATGTAACGCCAGGACCGTTCTCGCTCTACAGTCGCAGGATTGTGCAGGAGCTCGGCGGCTTCCGGAACGGACACCAAACCGAGGACCTTGAAATGGCGCTCCGACTCCAGGAGGCGGGATACGAGATAGAGAATGCGCCGCGTGCCCGGGTCTATACGAAAGCACCGCGCACCATTCCCAAGCTAGTGAAGCAACGTACGCGCTGGACCACGGGATTCCTCCGCAATATCCTGAATGAATACCGAGGCCTCATCGGCAACCGCCGCTACGGCGCACTGGGAACGATCGTGCTTCCTATCGGCATCCTCGCGATCGGAAGCGGCATCTTGCTCTTCAGCATTGCGCTCTTTTCATTTGCAAATCACGCGCTTGCGGCATACGAAGTCCGCGCCGGCATGCCGCTTTCCTATGTCTTCCAGATGCCTCGCGCAAGTTTCGATTGGTTCTACCTGCCCGCAAGCGGCTACATCCTCCTCGCGCTCGTCACCATCACCGCAAGCGTCTCGCTCATCGTCGTCGGCAAGCGTTTGTCCCGCACCCCGGGGTCGCTTCGGGCCGGCCTCATCTCGTATCTCTTGCTCTACGGCTTCATGGCCCCGCTCTGGCTCATGCGCTCGGTTGCAGACGTAGCGCTTCACAAAAAGCGTTCCTGGCGCTAGAGTCGGCGCATACCCATGCCGCTATTCGCCCGAAATGCCCTGATTGCGCTCCTCATTACGCTCCTTATTACCGGGACGATCGCGTACGCCATAAACTACCTCAACAACGCCCGCATCCGAGAGCTTTCGGCTATCGAGAGCCAGCTCTCTATCGACACCCTCTCGCTTGATACGCAATTCTCTCTTCTTGAAACCGCACCCTGCGATGCTGCCGGCGAACGCCAAGGCCTCTCCGGCGAGCTCACTGATCTTGGCGAACGTCTCTCCTATGCGGAGGGCCAGCTTGGGAGCGGCAATGAGCAGGTAACTCGGCTCAAGCAGCAGTACACGCTCCTTGAGATTCGCGACTACCTCATCACGAAACGTCTTGCCGAAGAGTGCCGCACGAATCCGGTCACTGTCCTGTATTTCTATTCGAATGCCGGAGATTGCGAAGAGTGCGATCGCGCCGGTTACGCGCTCTCCTACCTCCACAACACCTACCCGAACCTGCGCGTCTATTCGTTCGACTACCACCTCAAGCTTGGCGCGCTTGCAACGCTCAAATCGCTCCTTGGCATCAAAGAGACGTTTCCTGCATTTGTCATCGAGGATAAGACCTCATATGGCTTCACGACCCTCGAGGACCTCGAAAGCCGCTTCCCCAAAGGAGCGCTTGCCACGACGACAGCGACGAGCACGAAGGCAAAATAATCTTGGAGCCGCCTCTCGGATTCGAACCGAGGACCTTCACTTTACAAAAGTGTTGCTCTACCAACTGAGCTAAGGCGGCGCTTTTTGTACTCTACCCTATTGCTGCTCGCTTGTGACCTCTGTCCGCGCTGCAGACAGTTCCGTCTTAAATTCGGCAAGCGTGCCAATGAAGGGGCGTTCCGTGGTGCGTGGCGCAGCGTCACGAAGGCTTTCCTTGGCACGCAGATGCTTCACCGCACGTGTCAGGAGCCGCTCGAGCATGCGGATACCCTGCAATGAGAGATGCGCTACGGCATGGCTTATGCGATGCCCGAGCATCCGAGTCTCCTCTTTCGCCCACGCTGCAAAATCGACATGCGCGATGATGAACCCCATCCGCTCGACGAATCGGTCGAGATGGGCACGACGGTCTGCCGCATAGCGTACGCCGCGCGCAGCTTCAAAACGTGTGAGTGCCAGGAACCCGACCAACGCGAGGCTCGAGATGCCGATGGCAATCAGGTAGTACATTATCGTTTATCCGCGCAGTGAGAGGCGCGAGAATCCAGAAATGGCGACGCGCTCACCGAACTTTTGTGTCGCTTCATTGAGGAGATCGCGAATGGTCTTCGACTCGTCCTTGATGAACGGCTGTTCAAGCAGGACCTGGCTCTGGAAATAGCTCGCGATCTTTCCGTCGAGAATCTTCTGCTTCATCTCTTCCGGCTTCCCTTTCACCTCCTCCTCAAACACCGCGAGCGCCGCCTGTTTCGCCTCAGGAGAAATCTGGTCCATGCTCGTGTACTTCGGGTTCGTAGCCGCCACCTGCATCGCCACCTCGCGCGCAAGCGCTGCGAATTCAGGATTCTTTGCGACGAAGTCGGTCTCGCTCGAGAGGAGCACCATCGCGCCGATAGCGCCTTCGTGGACGTAGCTGCCGACTGCGCCCGCCGCAAGCTCGCGATCCGACTTCTTCTCAGCCGCTGCCGCAGAACGCTTGCGGATGATGACTTCCGCCTTTGCGATGTCGCCGCCAGCCTCTTCAAGCGCTTTCTTGCACTGCATGACTGAAATGCCCGTCTTATCTCGCAACTCCTTCACGACATCCATTGAAATTTCCATACGACGATTTGAGATCCTTGATCAAAGGTTAGAGGGTAAGTATAGCGCGAATCGGCAGCGCGTGGCTACCGAAAACCGCCGCTTAGGCTTCGCGACCGCGCACGAACGCACCGGCAAGCTCCATGAGCGCAAGCTTCACCGCTTCGCGCGAAGTATCGTTCATGACGATCGGATAGACCGCGTCTGCGACGTTGCAGTCGGAGCTCATGAGACCGATGATCGGAATACCCGCATCTTTTGCCTCTTTCACCGCATGGCGTTCACGCTTCGTGTCGACGACGACAAGGGCGTCCGGACGCTTTGCGAGTCCCGCAATACCATCCAGGCGCTCGACGAGCCGATTCTCTTCACGGCCGAGGAAGACGAGCTCAAGCTTGGTGTGACGCTTGGCGAGCGCGCCGCTTGCGCGCTCCTCCGCAAGCGATGCGAGACGATCGATGCGTTTCTTGATCTCCGAGAAGTTCGAGATGGTGCCTCCGAGCCAGCGAGTTGAGACATACGGCTGACCGGACGTCGTTCCTGCCTCCTTTACGTATGCAGCGATTTCAGTCTTCCCGCCGACAAACAAGACGGTCTTGCCGTCGCGCGCAAGCGCCTCCATAACGCGCTTTGCCTCCTCAAGCTGTGCGAGGGTCTTTGAGAGGTCAATGATCTCGGTGCGGCCTTTCGTGCCTACCATGAAGGATTTCATGGATGGGTGGCGGCGGCTTTTCACCTGCGCAAAATGCGCCCCTGCTTCAAAGAGGCGCTGTACGTCTGCCGTACCGCTTGCGGTTTTCATGTCGCGCTACTATACCCGATACCCTTTCCTAGAGCAAGCGCCCGAGCGTGTCTTATTCGGCTTCTTCAGCCGGCCCCACCCCGCCCGCGGCGGAAGCCGCCTGAAGCGCATCGACGATGGCATCTATGCCTCCTGCCATGATCTTTGGCAGATTGTGCCATGACTCTTTCAAGCGATGGTCGGTCACCCGGTCTTGGAGGAAGTTATAGGTACGGATCTTCTCGGAACGGTCTCCTGTACCGATCTGGCTCTTGCGCTCGGCCGCATGCTTCTTTGCCTCTTCTTCTTCATGGAGCTGGTCGAGTTTCGCAGTAAGGATCTGCATGGCCTTTTCGCGGTTTGCGAGCTGACTGCGTTCCGATTGCGAGCGCACCTCGATACCGGTCGGCTTATGTACGAGGCGCACGGCCGTCTCCACCTTATTCACGTTCTGACCGCCAGCGCCTCCTGCGCGCGAGAATTCCATCAGGATATCGGCTGGATTGATCACGACCTTGGACTTAGCACGGAGCGGCAAGACCGCCACGGAAGCCGTTGAGGTATGTATGCGACCCGACTTCTCTGTAAGCGGGACGCGCTGCACGCGGTGTACGCCCATCTCATAGCGGAGCGCGTCGTACGCATCCGAGCCCGCGATCTCGAGCGTCAGGTCATCGATGATGCGCGTTTTCCAGCGCCTGCTTTCCGCATATTTCTCATACAGTTCCTTGAGCTCTTTCGCGAAAAGGTTCGCTTCGTCTCCGCCCGCGCCAGCCCGGAGCTCAAGCACCACCGCCGTCGGGCGCGCCGCTTCCTCTTTTTCTTTCGAAAGGATGCGCTCGATCTCCTCGAGAATATCTTTCTGGCGAGCCTCGATGCGCGCACGGTCCTCCTCTGCCATGTGCACTAATTCCGCGTCAGTGCCGGCAGCCGCAAGTGCGTCCGCCGCCTCTTCCGTAAGACGCTCATACTCCTCCGCCAGGTATGCGGTGGCGTGGTTCTTCTTAAAATCCGGCGAGTATTCCATGAGAGTCAGGATAGCAGGAAAGCCGCAAAATGGGTTCAGATGCGAGGCGCGGGAAGCTGATTTTGTAGACGTACTCTGGGGTACGGCGGAGGAAATCAGCGGGACCCGCAACAAAGCAGATGAACTTATTTTGCGGCTTTCTTAGCGGCGCGCTGTTTGAAGCGCTCAACTCGGCCAGTCGTGTCGAGCGAGCGGTCTTCACCCGTATAAAACGGATGGGATTTCGAGGAGATTTCGACAGAAAGCTTCGGGTACTCCTTGCCATCTTTCCACTTCGCCGTCTCTTTGGTCGAGACTGTCGAACTGATGAGGAACTGCTCGCCAGAAGCGAGGTCTTCGAAGAGGACCTGACGTTAGGGGTTCGGGTGGATTGCCTTTTTCATGTGGGAAGCACTCTACCGGATGCGCCCTGCTCTCGCAATGCCAGAACCACCGGGAGTGGTGGTCGATACCCTCTTTCAAATACAACGGATTCGTGCCGCAGGATCAACGCTTCACGCGAGCCGTCGTGCTCCCCACAAACGGAGGTATCTGCATATTCTGTCCGTATAGCCTGATACTCCACGGTGCCGTTGTTGACGCAACTGGTGATTTCACCTTAAACGAGACTGTCGAGCTCGCCGCAGGTGCCAGCGAGATGTTATCCACCACCGGCCCCGGCTGTTCCATGGGCGGGTTGGTGGCGCTCAATGCAACCGTCTTTAGACGAAATAGCCCGGTCGCACATTGCGCACCATCTTTGTTGGTAAGCTGCGCAGAGACCAAAAACACGGAGGGGTCACTCGTGGTGGCAGTGGAAGTGACGCGAACCGCCGGGTTGCGGCGCGTACAGCCGGGCGTATCAAGCCAGACTCCAACCGACCCCTCGCCCTGATTCTCTACTATCACGCCATTAGCGCTTGAGGTAAATCGGCCCTTCTCACGGAGCGTGAACCCGTCCGATTTCCTGTCGGCATCGATTAAACGAAACCCATCGCTATAGATTGTTGCGTTTGGTCCGATACGGAGCGAAAGCCCCTTGAACACGTCCGCATTCGTAGGAAAATCATCAAACCCGTATTTTTCCCGACGTTCCATATAGAGATACCGCGGTTCACCACTCTCATCGACACCAAACGGAACACGGATCGACTGCACGTCATTTGTCTCGTATTCGTAAGGACCGAGGACAAACTGGTAATATGCCGGATACTGCGAGGCGAGACTCGCGGAAGATGCAGCATACTTCCCGCTCATGGACGGAGCGGGGGGCGCTACGGCAACGACTTTTCCGGCGTCGTACCAGCCGAATCGCTCTTTGTTGTACGCATTGAAGTGCGGCAGCCCCCAATTGCTCATGGGATCATAGGGATCACCGCCCTTCTTGCACACCTCCTTTCCGTTATCGCCGAGCGTGCAGAGCGTGGAAAAGGCGTGCGGGGCACCGAAAGTGTGCCCGAGCTCATGGACTACGACTTCTGGCCACCACCATTTGCCAAGTCCTCCATTGGTAGTCACCGGCGCTCCAGTGTAATTCGCGGATGGGTAAACGTACGCCAAGCCTCCCCAGGCACACGCGTCATTTTTAGGAAACGCATACACCACCTTGTCATAGCTGCTCGGGGAAAAGCCATCTACCGCCGCCTGATCATTTGCCATTTGCATCCACGCCGTTACATCCTTGTACGGCTCACAATTTTTCCCACGCGCCTGCGGAGCGGTATACCAGCCATACACCCTACCTTCGAATCCGACCTTTCCGAATGACGCTTCTTGATAAAACGCATTCACGGAGGAGGCGCTTGAAAACACCTGTCTTTCGACCTTTTCGGGCGTTATGGGGGTAGAGGGCGCATCGGGGAAATTCAGAAGAATTATCGCCAACTTAAGCATCTGCGTGGCCTGCGCCGGCGGATTGTTCGGCACCGGATTCGTTGGTCCGCCACCTTTTCCGGACCCGCTCTCTGCTGCCGCAGCAACAGACAAGCGTGCATATGGGAGCACGCTCACATTACTGTCACCCGCCACAGCACCCGTCATCTTCGCTTGTATGGCATCGTCGAGATCCTTTTCCGTAGGCGTGACGGGAACCGCTTGAAGTGGAGCGGTAGCGGGACTGGTCGTAGGAGGGACGTAGAGGAACTTGTCCTTCTCACTACTAAGTGGCACGAGCACATTGTCGATACGTAGTGCCGTAAGCGTCGAGTCCGGAGCGGTAGCGGGACTCTTAGTCTTCCATGGGAAGACAACCGCGTACATCCCGAGATTTCCATTGCCCACGTCCTTGGCGGACCTCCACCCATACTTCGTCGTCGCACGTACCAGCTCCAAATCGTCAGCATGGGACAGCACCAGGTCGCCGGGAAGCGTCACTTGCTCTTCTACGTAACTGCGAAGCTGTTCAGGCAGGCTGTTACGGACCTTTGCCAAGGAAAGCTCTTCCACCTTCTCTGGGTTTTGCGTTATGAGCGTCTGCACGGCCTTTTTACGAGCAACGAGTTTCGCTTCGAGGGCGGCCACCCGCTTCGCATCAAGCGCGACATCAGCATCCGACGCGAGCGTGAGTATCCCCGTGTTCAGCGAACTGACCTTCTGGTCAGGACTCTTCCCGCTCAAACCGATAGTGAGGGCGAAGAGGTTTTCGTACGCTGCGCGGAACGCGTTGGCTGTGCTTGTGAAGATACGCTCCAGAAATCCGATGGACTTGACCTGTGATTCCCTCTCACTCATATCGGATTCAAACGAGATCGAGACAGACGCGGGTTCAGGAGCGTTTGCGACGTTTCCGGAAATGAGCATCTCATCGCTCAGCCCCAACGATTCTTCATCATGTGCAGACGCGATGGACGAAGGAGAGAGGAACAGCAGGCTTGTCAGCAAGAACCATTTGAACGTTTGAGACATGCTGTCGCCTAGAGTTCCTAGAACTCCGTAAACCCAGGAAGAAGATTCACGGTCACCGAGTCCACATCCACGCCGTCGCAGCGGAGGGTGAAGGTGGTCTGCTGGGTAATCGCGGGCGAGGGGGTGGAACCGTTGGTCACGTTGCAGGAAGCGTCGGGAGCGGTCACCGGGATGGTGGAGCCGTTCACGGAGTTCCTGATCACACAGGAGGTGTCGACGCTCGCAACACCAGACCAGGAGAGCGTAGTGGTCTCTCCGGAGCGGACACGGTCGGGGTTTGCCGCAAGCGAGCCGGTGGGACCGCCGGCGCAGGAGCCGGGCACCGAGATGGTGACGGGGGCGCAGGAGGCAGAATCAGACTGGGCGCCGCTGGTTGCGGTCACAGTTGCCGCATACGAACCTGCAGAAGAGTAGCTATTTTGGAAGGAGCTTCCGGAGCCAGAGCTTGGCGAGCCTCCGGGAGCGCTCCAGGAATACGTCGGGGTGCCGGAGAAGCCTGAGGGGGTTGCTGTCCAGGTGATGGTCGCTCCGGTGTTTGCGGATGCGGGGCTCCTGGTGCAGGAGACGGTGGGGCTTGCGGGCGGCGCAGAAACCGAGACGGTGCGCGCAGGGCCGCAGTTGTTTCCCTCGTTCGACTCATCGACGCGATCGACCCAGGTGTCGTTGTTGTCGGCGCAGGCACGGACATACCAGGTACCTGTACCTGTGGGCGACCAGTTTGCCGTGACTTGCGTCGAAGCGTTCGGCGCATGGCCCGCGGGACCCGTAGTTGCAGGCAGAAGTGATGAGCTTGAGAAGTTGCTCTGGCGGCTCACCTGGAAGATGTTGTTGTACCAGGTGGGGGTGGCGGTGTCGCCAAAGTTCCAGATGGTGGCCGTGAGCGTGGATACCTCGCCCTGAACCTGTGCGTGGGCGACACGGGCGAAACGAGAGTTTGGCGTGTCGGCAAAGGCGATCGTGGGCTGCGCAGTGATGGTGAGGTCGACACCGGAGGCGGGGGGGGCGGAGACGGTCACCGTGCGCCAGGTGCCACAGTTGTTGTTCTCATTGGATTCGGTAACCCGGCCGCCTGAATAGGTGTCGGCACAGAGGCGTACCTGCCAGTTGCCGGCAGAACTGAAGGGGGCGGCGGCCCCAAAGGGATTCGAGTATTCGGAACTCGACTTGCTCACGCTCTGGCTCGCGCCCGCCGCAAGAGGAGTGGTGACAGTGACGTTAACGAAGGTATCGTCATTCGCGTCGCTCGCGGTGCCAGGAGGGGTGATCTGGAACCAGTTGTTGAAGGTGGGGGTGCGATCGGGAGAATTAGCAGCCGCATTCCCCTGGTTCGTGATGGAGCCGGAGAGCGTGGTGGCGTTGCCTGCCGTGACGGAACCTGGAGAGGCAGTGGTTGCACTTGCGATGAGGTCTGGCTGATTTTGCACGCAGACGCCGCCGACCATCGAGTATCCGCCTGGGCAGGTGGTACAGCTCGGAGGGTTCGTGGCGCCGTTTGCACATGAGTCTGGAGTAATCGTGAGCGTGATGGTGTCAGAAGTAGAGCCGCCGTCTCCCGAGCAGGTCAGCGTGTACTGATAGGTGCCAGGTGAGAGCGAGGAGCCGGTGTTCTGAGAACCGCTCGTTGCCTTGCTGCCATTCCAACCGGAGTTCGTTGGATTTGCAGAGGCGGTACAGGAAGTTACATTTGAGGTTGACCAACCGAGCGTGGAGGTGGTGCCTTGAACGACAGACGATGAGGAGTTCTGCCCGTTAATGGTGAGGTTGACGGTTGGAGCGGACGGCGCCGAAGTGATCGTGAGCGTGACCGTATCAGACGCAGAGCCGCCGTCGCCGCTGCAGGTGAGGGTGTATTGGTACGTGCCAGGCGAGAGCGAGGCACCGGTCGTCTGCGAGCCGCTTGTTGCCTTGCTGCCATTCCAACCGGAGTTCGTTGGATTTGCAGAGGCGGTACAGGAGGTGGCGTTTGTGGTGGACCAAGAGAGCGTGGACTGAGTGCCCTGTGTCACCGACGAGGAGGAGTTCTGGCCGTTTATAGAGAGCGCGACAGTGGGGGCGGAACCGCCTCCAGCTGCCCCAACGCCGATAGCGGTCCACGGTCCGCAGTTGTTGTTCTCGTTCGACTCGCTGATGACGCCGTTGTTGGTGGCGGAAGACTTATCGGCACAAGCGCGGACATAGAATGTACCGGTCGATGTGAAGGTGTATGAGAGTGTGGGCGTACGCGATGAGCCGGCGGCGATGGCGGCCGTGTTCGCCGTGCCGATGTCGGTGGCGTTTGCGCCGGCTGCTGAGGTGGCGCGCTGGAAGAGTGTGGTGAAGGATGCGCCGGTGCTTGCGTTTCCGCCGTTGGAAACCGTGGTGACGAGCGTGGTTGCCGCGTTCACCGTGGTTGCCGTCGGGGTGATGCCGGAGGCGGTGAGGTCGGGCTGTGCTGGTGCAACCACGTTAATTGCCGGACATGAGATGGTAGTAGTTTGCGTGCTTACGGGGACGCACGAATACTCCTTGACGCGGTAATAATCAACTTGTGGTGATTGGGCACATCCGTTTGCTGTGATGACAAAGCAACTCCTACTGCAAGATTGCCCGGTCGGATTGGACGAGGGGCACGGATTGTTCCGATGCTGCAGCGTTACTGGGCAGCTGTCTATTTCCTCTTCGCTGTCATATTGAAAGACCCTGCTTGGCGGAGGAGACACAACCTTGACCTGGGCGGTTTTACTGCCGGTAGTCGAGTATGACTTCTGAACGCTAGCAGATGAGCCCGAGAGCGAGTCGGTGCCGCTCCAAGTGTACGCATAAGTGCCCGCGCCTCCAGATACCGAAACGGAGCGCGTGATGGTCTGACCCGTATTGTACGGTCCACTGCTGGGGTTCATGCTGCAAGAACCAGCGAATGCCTCTGGCGCATAGCATTCGTACTGGTCATAATAGCGAGCTTTTCCCGCAGGACATCCGCCGGCTGGGGTCGTATTTAGAAAACAACCCGTAGTGCAGGATTTACCTGCAGGGCTTGAAGGACATTGATTAGGAAAGTTAAAGCTTATGCACTCCCCCTCGTTCCAAGACTGAATGAATTGATAAGTACCCGCTTCAGCCTGGGGAGCAAATGCAAAGAAACTTCCCACAAAAGTAACGAGGACGAACGAGAGAACGAGGGCACGCGAGGAGTCGAGGGGTAGCTTTTTCATGCACACATTGTCGCACGGAGCCTGGCACGCCCAAAAAGTACACTGTGGAGAACGCGTGACGTGTTTAATTGTCCTTCAAGAAATCGATATCACGCTGGAACTTCTCGGCATGCGCGAGCACAGACGCGGCGTAGGTGAGGCCGCGTGTCGCCCATGCGCCGCCCGCGTAGTAGCGGCCTGCCGCTTCTCGCTCGGCAGTATAGGTCTGCGCCGCAGCGCCCACGTCCTGAAGGAACAGGCCGGTGGCCATGATCGCGTGCCCGGCGTTCCAGGGGTTGGTCGCAGGTACTCCGAGCGCAACCTTGAGTCGTGGCTCAAAGAGCGCCCACGTGGAAGGGATGAACTGCGTCGGACCCATCGCGCCGCCGTAGCCGCCTGGCTGCGGACAGGAGACTGGGGTGGTGGACCAATCCTTTCCAAGCGCTGCCGTGATGCGCGCAAATGGCTCGGTATCGCGCGGCACTTTCATGACGCCCGTAAACGGCGTACCGGTGTTCTTCCCTTTCCCATTTCCAGTCGTGAGATCGGTCACCAAGCAGTTGCCGACATTGCCTCCCAGATCCGACTCCTGTTTGAGGATCGCGAGGATGAACGCTGCGCGCACACCCGTCTTCGCGGAAGCTTCCTCGGCGTACTTCACCGCCTCGCCGAACTGAATTGCCGCCGTATCTCGCAGCGGGAAGAGACGAGCGCGGATTGCTGCAGCCTCTGCCTCACGCTCTGCCAGCACTTTCGCATACTGCGCCTCCTCATTTTTCGTAATCGCAAGGAGTCGCTGTTTTTCAGCCTCGTCGCTGGCGACCTGTTTTTTCTTGGTCTCGACGACGTATTTCGCATCGAGCTCTTGATTCTGCCGATCAGCAAGCGCGGCACGCTCGAGCTCCGTCTCGTCTTGCGCTGCGCGAATGTCGACGAACAGCTCCTGCATGTCACGCTTGATGAACGCGAAGGAGTCGAGATCCGAGAAGAATTCCGAAACGTCTTTCGAGGAGAGGGCGACTTCGACGACGGAAAGCGCTTCGAGCTGGCTCTTCTGCCGCATGATAGAGGCGAGCGACTCCTTGCCACGCTCGATGCGCTCGGAAAGCGCCCCGATATGCGCGGTCTTTGCGTTGATCTCGTTTCCGAGCTTGGTGATCGCCAGATTCTTCTGCCGAATCTGCGCTTCTGCCTGCTTGATCTGCGCATTGAGGAGCGTGACGTCGCCCTGGAGCGTCCCCTTTTTATTCCGGGTCTCGGTGAGCACCTTTTGCCACTGCGCGATCTCCTCCTGGAGCTCGGCGTACTGCGCCTCAAGCCGCGCACGCTCTGCGGGTGTCAGGGTCTGTGCCCCTGCGGGCACAGCAATAAGACCGAGGCCCGCGAAAAGTGCGAGTGCGGCACAGAAAATCACGCGTCTCATAACACCCATCATAGCAAAAGACGCCCGACCTGGGCGTCTTTTACAAACAAGTAGCGCTGGCTTATGCAGCTTTCTCTGCTTCGCCCGCCTCCTCTTCCTTGCCCTTCTTCTCCACCTCAATCGAAGAAAGGTCGACTGCGGCCGGAGCCTCCTCAACCACCTCCTCAACTTCCTGGGTAAGCACCACAACCTCCTCCGGATCGGTCACGAGCGCGACGCCCGTAGGGAGCGCGATGTCTTTTGCGTGGATCTGATCGCCAACGGCCGCAAGTACGGAAATGTCGACAGAAATCGTATGCGGGAGGTTTGCAGCCTCAGCTTCGATCTCGAGCTCATGGAGCACTTTCACGAGGTTTGCACCCGTTTTCACTGCTGCAGATTCGCCGACGAACGTAAGCGGGACGGCGACTTCGACTTTTGCGCCCTTCTCGATCGCATAAAAGTCCACATGGCGCGGCGTGTTTTTCACCGGCTCAAGGTCGACCTCGTGGATAAGCACCTGGAGCGGCTCTGCGGTCACGCCCGCAAGAGAAAGGACCGTGGATTCTCCAGCCTCGCGAAGCGCCTTCTGAAAGGCGCGCATTTCAATAGCGACCGGAACAGCTTCCTGCTTCGGTCCATACACGACGCCCAGGACCGACCCCGCCTGCTCTACAGCAGCGCGCGAAAGTGCCGGATCCCGCTTGGTTGCGGTCAAAGTAATCATAGTGCGGCAAATATACGGGATATCCTCCCCAAATGCAACGCCACGCGAGCCTACGGCTTAAAGTCTGCGTAGTACTTGCCTAGATTATTGAGATTTCCGTTCTTATCGAAGAGACGGCAATTTTGCGCCGGCATCTTGGTGTAGGTTGGGGGTCCAAACCAGGCATATCGTTCTATATAACTCCTCTTTTCCAATTCTGGCAGGAGCCGCTTCATGTATGCAAGGGTTGCCTCGGGCGTCATATCGTTTTTTCCTGAGAAATCTGCCGGGCAGAACTCCGTAACCCAGATGGGCTTGTGGTAAGCATTCCACGTCGCATCAATGAGTGCGAGTGCCGCGTCAGGATCCTTCTGGTACACATGCATCGCGATGAAGTCGACCGGCAACGCAGCCGCACTGGTGCGCGCAATGAATACCGACTGCCATTTGCCAGTAGGGGCCTGGGCGGTTGCCGGGCTTCCAACCCGCCAAGCGAGTTTCGCTAGTTCTGGCCACGCCTCGACCGCGCGAGCAACCTTCAGATTGCTCTGCTTCGGCTTATCGGGCTCATTGAATCCGAGCAGTACTGGCGCGAGTCCCCCTTTTTTGTTCGTGGCCAGGCTTTGAATGTCGGCGAGATGGGTAGAGAATTTTCTTGAAATTCCCCACATCATCGGCACGAATTCGGCAGTAACTGTTCCAGAGACCGGATACGGACCCCACGTGTAATACCAGGCGACATTTAGCGCTTCGAGCTTAGGCGCGGAATGCGCTTTGCGCGTTATGCCAAATCCTTTCTTCGCGCTCGTCGCTACGGACTTTGACTCTCCTGTATCGGGAGTAGAAGCGTCAGCTTGCGACGCAAAGAGAAAGAAGCTGCCCAGGAAAACAGCAGACACGAGTAGGAGGACGCGGGGTTGTGCGAGACGCAGATACAAAGGCATTTTCATACCTGCAAGTATTGCACGAGGCACCTTACGCTCCAGGTGCGTTTTGTGGAAATTCAAAACTACTTACTCACCGCGCGAAGCAGCCGAGACCTGTCGGAGCCGCTCCATGAATGCCTGCCGCGCCGCCGGAACATTGCCGGGTATGCCCTTCCACGCGACAAGCGCTTCTTCTTGGAGTGCGCGCGCGTAACTAAAAGTAAGCGGCCAGGGCGCGCCGGCGGAGCCGGCGCGCTTAGCGATCGCACGCAAATTATCAGTCGCCTGGTCTGGCGTTTGTCCGCCAGATAAGAAGACGATGCCCGCGACCTCTCTCGGCACGGAACCCATGAGCACCGTGAGCGTATCCTCTGCCACTTCTTCAGGCGTATCCACTTTCCCGCTCTCGCTTCCCGACAACACCATTGCGGTCTTAAGCAGCACGCCCTTGAGATCAACCGCGTGCTCGGCAAGCACCGCAAAAAGCGTACCGAGCGTTTCCTGGAGAACCTCTTTCGCGCGCAGGCGCGAGTGCGTCCCCTCATAGAGCATCTCGGGCTCAAGGATCGGCACGAGTCCCGCAGTTTGCGCCTCCTTTGCATAGCTTGCGAGCCGCTTCGCGTTCTCAAGAAGCGCAGACGAGGTCGGCGTCTGATTCCCGTCGATACGAATGACCGCACGCCACTTGGTAAACGTGGCGCCGGCACTTGCGAGTCCGGTAAGACGCTCGGGCAGGCCGATAAGGCCTTTGGTAATGAGTTCGTTCTGGCTCCCGGGCAAGGGCTCCGTTCCCTCATCCACTTTTATCCCTGGGAGTATGCCGCGCTTTGCGAGCGATTCGGGAAAGGGCACACCATCTTCGCCGCTTTGCGCGAATGTCTCAGCAAACAAAATCACGCCGGAGAGATATTGCTCGACGCCAGGAGCATAGAGAAACACTTCTCTGTATTTCCGCCGCATTTCAAGCGTCGTATCGATGCCATGCGAGGCAAGGCGCGTATCTGCCGTGTGCACGCTCTCATCGGCAGCAAGGATTCCTTTGCCGGGCGCGACGAGTGTGCGCGCAATCTCGTGAAGATCAGTCATGCGAGGATTTTAGCATGCAGGGGCATGCTAAAATCCTCGCATGAAGGAAACTCTGGATTTCGTCGCCATCGGCGACACGGCAGTCGATGAATTTATCCGTCTCAAGGACGCGCGCATCACCTGCGACGTCAACGACGAGAACTGCACCATCTCCATGAAGTGGGGTGACAAGATCCCCTTCGAGTATTCGGTGCTCGTGCCGGGCGTAGGCAACGCCGCAAATGCAGCGGTGTCCGCAAAGCGCCTCGGGCTCTCGGCGGGTTTCGTATCCAATGTGGGCAACGATCGCTATGGCGAAGAAACGCTCGCTGCGTTCAAGAGCGAAGGCGTTGATACGTCATGCGTCCGCGTGCACGACGGCATCCCGACGAACCATCATTACGTGCTGTGGTATGAGGCGGAGCGCACGATTCTCATCAAGCACGAGCACTACCCCTACGCGATGCCTGAGCCGTTTGCAGCTCCGCGTTGGATCTACCTTTCTTCGGCTGGAGAGAATTCAGAAGCGTTCCACCTAGAACTCGCGGACTGGATTGAGGCGCACCCAGAAACCAAGCTCGCTTTCCAGCCTGGCACGTTCCAGATGAAGATGGGAAAGACGAAGCTTGCGAAGCTCTACGCGCATAGCGAAGTAGTCGCCTGCAACAAGGAGGAGGCAGAGCGCATCCTCGAGCGTGAACCGGACGACATCAAGAATCTCCTACGCGACATGCGCGCGCTTGGACCAAAGATTGCCCTTATTACCGACGGCCCGAAAGGTGCCTATGTCTACGATGGAGAACAGATGCTCCATACGCCCATGTACCCCGACCCTAAACCCCCGATCGATCGCACGGGCGCAGGAGATGCCACCACCTCCACATTCGTCGCTGCGCTCGCGCTTGGAAAGCCGATAGAAGAAGCGCTCCTTTGGGGACCGATAAACTCCATGTCGGTCGTGCAGGAAGTCGGCGCACAGAAAGGACTCCTCTCTCGCGAAGCGATTGCAGAACACCTCCGCAACGCCCCCGCTAACTACCGCGCAACAACGCTCCCCTAGCCAATCCACAACCCCGCGCTTCGCGCGGGGTTGTGTCATCGAGGATACGAGGTATGGTGAATCTATGGCAGACATCCAATTCGAAGAACCCGTGTACGCAAAAAGCCCGGAGTCCGTGAAAAAACCCTCGCAGCTCTCGGGCTTGCTCATTAAAACTGGACTCGCAAAGGACGATGCGGGCGCACAGAAAGTACTCCTTATGGTGCTTGTGGTCGTGGTGATTCTCATTATCTGGATCAACTGGCCATCCTCGCCTGATTTGGGCCCCGCCATCAACTCTCCGGACGGCACATTCCCAGCACCATGAGCGGGATACAGCGCACGCCTCGCGGCTTCACGCTCATCGAGCTCTTGGTCGTCATCGCGATTATCGGCCTTCTATCGAGCGTGGTGCTGGCATCACTCAACACTGCACGAGCAAAGGCGCGCGATGCGCAACGTGCGGCCACTATACGCCAGCTTCAAAATGCTGTGGAATTTTATTACCATGATAACGGCTCCTATCCGCTAGGATGCCGCGGCTCTAATCAATGGAGCGGCCACTCGACCAGTTATGGTGACTGCAACACAAACTATATAACTGGCATAGCCAACTACATGCCATCACTCCCAATCGACCCTTCTGGAGACAACCTTCCAGGAGCAGGATTTCTCTACCGCTCCGACGGACAAGGATACAAAATCATGGCGCATAACTCCGTTGAACAAGGCATCATTCCTAAAGGCACCCCACTTGCACGGTGCCCCGCGAGCTGCGCACCTAGTTATTGCGATGACAACACGTTTGCGGTTTACACATCAACCCATGCCTGCTACTAAATCCAAACGCGGCTTCACGCTCATCGAGCTCTTGGTCGTC
>CAYVUT010000013.1:11727-19845 GCA_964455225.1 uncultured Candidatus Saccharibacteria bacterium | reverse complement strand
CCGCAACCTCCGCCGTGACAGGGCGGCGCTCTAACCAGTTGAGCTACTCCCGCAAATGAGAGGAAGAGAAAAGGCTTTTCTCTTTTCTTTTCCGAACGAATACAGCGGGAGAAAGCCTACTTACTCCCGCAATACGCCCTTAGGAGACTACTCGCGTGTCACCCGCGGAACGTGAGGGCACTATAGCGTTATTGCCGCTTCTCTACAAGGGTGTCGAGGGTGGGGGTGGTCGGGGTTCTCGGGTGGGGTTGGTCACGAGTTGCGGACGGATTGCTCCGAGCACTCGCAATCCATCTCGCACTCTCGACCCCGGCTCGGCATCGCTTCGCGATATGCCTGCGCCCTTCAACTCCCACACGTACGACGCGCAGGCGTCGTACTCCTCGACACCTCATGCGCTTCG
This sequence comes from uncultured Candidatus Saccharibacteria bacterium, assembly GCA_964455225.1. GTDB lineage: Bacteria > Patescibacteriota > Minisyncoccia > Phycocordibacterales > Phycocordibacteraceae > C7867-001. The sequence goes on along the minus strand of CAYVUT010000013.1, from coordinate 19,442 downwards.
CTTATTTCGGTGTCGAGGGTGGGAGTTGAACCCACGACCTTGGCGTTATGAATGCCACGCTCTTACCAACTGAGCTACCCCGACGAATGAGCGAACATGAGAAAACATAGCATGTTTTCTCATGTGAGCGAATGAGGAAGTGGTATGCCCACATACCCCGACAATATAGGGTCACAGTAGCAAAGCCGGCACCTGGAGACAACTGCACGTAAGTGACCGGGTAGACACCCGTCTTCATGAATAGCTTCATGAAGCCTTCACGGCCTCTCGTATTTACTGAAGCTCCTTGCTCATAACCGACATGGCCATGCGAATATTACTGGTCGAAGACGAAAAGAAGCTTGCTGACGTGATTGCGCGCGGCCTCACCGCAAAGGGGTTCGCCGTCGACACGATCGACGATGGCGAGAAGGCGCTCACCCGCCTCTCGCTTCACCACAAGGACTACGATCTCGTGGTGCTCGATCTCATGCTCCCCTCCCTTGATGGTTATGCAATATGCAAAGAGATGCGTGCCCGCAACATCGTACTCCCCATACTCGTCCTCACTGCACGCGCAGAAACGGAGACGAAGGTGGAACTCTTGCTGTCGGGCGCGGACGATTATCTGGTCAAACCTTTCGCCTTTGAGGAGCTGGTGGCGCGCATACAGGCGCTCTTGCGACGCCCGGCCGAGACGCTCCCAGAGACTATACGCGTCGGAACGATCGAGCTTAATCCCGGCGCGCACACCGCACACAAGAACGGTGAACCGCTCACGCTCACCCTGAAAGAGTTTGGGCTTCTCGAGTACTTCCTGCGCCACCCGAACGAGGTCATCAATCGCGAGGACCTCTTGTCCCACCTGTGGGATTTCAATTACGAATCGTTCAGTAACGTCATCGACGTCCATGTCAAAAACCTCCGGAGAAAGCTGGATCCCGGGAATCGTGAAGGGCTTTTGGAAACAGTGCGTGGAATCGGTTACCGCTTTCGCGCGTAGATACAAGAGCGACTTTTTCCTCAATACCGAGGTCAATATCATCGCGCTTCATGTCGCCTACGGTATTTTCATTTTGTTCGTAACCATAGGCTCGCTCACCCTTCTCTACCGCAACACGGTCGACGACGTCATCGACGCATTCGCGACCGCACTCGTCGCCACCTCAACTGCCGCATCTCCGGAGGATGCGATGCAGGCGCTCGAAGGCGCGCGCGAGCGAGAAATGCTCGGCGTAGGCGTGGTCGTATTCTTGTCGACCATACTTTTTGGATACCTGGTTGCACGACACGCGCTCGCGCCAACGCGAAGCGCGCTTGAGACACAAAAGCGGTTTATCGGGAATATCGCGCATGAACTCCGCACCCCGCTCGCCATCATCAAAGCCAATACGGAGGTGCGTCTTCTAGACCCCTCTGTCTCTGAAACAGGCCGCACCATACATCGAAGCAATCTGGAGGAGCTCGATCGTATCTCTGACATCATCAACAACCTCCTCTCCCTTAACATGCTCATGCGCCCTGAGCGGATCGAGTTTGTAAACGTCGACATGAGCAAGGTGGTACATCGGGCCGTGGAACGACTCTCGCATCTGGTACACCGAAAACCGATCCGGATCAGGATAAAGGCAGCAAAGGAACGTGTCGCTTGGGGCAACGCCGCTGCGCTCGAACAGGTCGCCACGAACATTCTCAAAAATGCGATTCACCACACGCCTACCGGGGAGATCATTGTTACCATAAGTCCAAGCGCGCACGGCATGCTCGAGTTTTCAACGCGCGATACGGGTACCGGCATTACGCGCCACGATCTCTTCCGTATCTTTGAACCGTTCTATCGAGGCGACCAGGCCCGCACGCGGACTGGCGGCGCAGGCTCCGGTCTCGGACTTTCGATCGTGAGCGAGCTAGTTCGGCTCCACAAGGGACGCGTCGTGATCCAAAGCGCGCCAGGACGCGGCACGAACGTCATTGTGACGCTCCCACAAGGAAAAACGCACTCGGAGGAAGTTGACGGCGAAGAGGCTATGAACGAAGTGGTGGCGGACTTCTCACACAACGGGAATCGCAGATCGCGTAGCTAGCGACGCCGTTCACCCACTCTTCACCACCCTTTGTCTAGCATAGCTAGCAGATGGCTCTTTGCTCAAACGCGTTCGCCTGCACGAGATGCGGGTGACACAGATTACTAGGTTGGGCGCCTAGAGCTTGTTGAAAAACCCGACCTCTCGCGACATGCGCGAGACGGAGTTTTAAGACAAGCTCTAGGACAGCATATTTGGTCCATGGAACGCACACAGGAGGTCACGTCGCTCGCTCTCCTTGAGAGAGGGAGCGCATAGCCGAGGGGGCCGCGCACGCTTCAATCACGAGCGTCGCGGCCCCCCTCGGCGTTTTGATCTCGCCACACTGATTCAGGAAACGTTCATATTCGTAAATGAGATCGGCAAGTCGCGTCGAGAGTAGTAGGCGCCCAACGCTTATGTACCAGAACCATGCATCATCCTTCCCTTCGCACCACAACGACCGCAACGCGCATACGCACCGTTGCGGTCGTAGGACTCGGCTACGTCGGTTTGCCGCTTGCACTGCTCGCACACAAACGCGGCTACACCGTCCGCGGTTTTGATATCGACCAAAAAAAGATTGATGCACTTAGGCGTCGCCATGCGCCGTACCTCTCCGAAGAGGAGGCGCGCGCCTTCCGTGCAAGCACTCTCGAGCTTGGAGATGACCAGAAAAAGCTTGAGGGCGTGGACGCATTCATCATCTGCGTGCCGACACCGGTCGATGAGTCGCATCAGCCAGACCTCGCGCCGCTCGAAGCGGCAAGCATGAGCGTCGCACGACACCTTGCGCCGGGCGCGCTCGTGGTAGTGGAGTCGACCGTGAGCCCTGGAGCTTGCGAGCGGTCTTCGCTTGCGATACTCGAGCGCATCTCAGGCCTTACGGCGGAGCGCGATTTCTTCTTCGCGCACTGCCCAGAACGCATCAATCCGGGCGACACGAAGTGGGACGTGCGCACTATCCCGCGCGTCGTCGGCGGGAAGGGTCCGAAGAGTCTTGCGCGCGCCCGAGCACTGTACCGCTCGCTCATCGACGCGCCGATTGTCGCCATGGGTTCCATCGAGGAAGCGGAAGCGGTGAAGATGGTCGAGAACAGTTTCCGCGACGTCAACATCGCATTCGTGAATGAGCTTGCCATGTCGTTCGGGCGCGCCGGTATCGACATCATGCACGTGCTTGAGGGTGCGGCAACGAAACCATTCGCGTTCATGCCGCATACGCCTGGCTGCGGCGTGGGCGGTCACTGCATCCCGGTCGATCCGTACTATCTTATCCGTTACGGACGCCAGAACGGCTTCGAACATCGCTTTCTTGCTACCGCCCGCGAAATCAACAACGGCATGCCTCGCTATACCGTTGATCTCCTTGAGGCTACGCTCGGCGCGCTCACACAAAAGACGGTCGCCCTCCTCGGCCTTGCCTACAAGCGTGACGTACCAGACCTGCGTGAGAGCCCTGCGCTTGCCATACGCGACGAGCTTCGAGAACGCGGCGCACACATACGCGTCTTCGATCCGCTCGTACCTGGCATGTCGGACGTACCGACACTGGCCGCTGCGCTCTCAAAAGCTGACGCGGCAATCATCGCCACCGACCACAGCATTTTCCGGTCCCTCACCCCAGACGAATTCCTCGCGCGCGGAGTCGGCGTTGTGATCGATGGGCGCAATTGCCTTCCTAAAGAGGCCTTTGCAGGCTCAGGCGTCACCTACCGCGGCATCGGCCGCTGAAAGCCTATGCATCCTCACCATGTCCTACACCCTTACCATTCCAGCAAAGACGATGGTCCGCCGCAAACCGAGCGATCTCGGGCTCTGGCTCGCATTCTTCTTCATCATCTACGTCGTCCTTCTCATCAAGATCGGCACGGGCAGTTACCTGAATCGCAATCTGTTCTTCGGCGTCTATAGCGTCACGATCGCGGGTTACATCTTCTCTCGCTTCATCTTGAGCTACTTGCACCGCGGAGTGCCGCTCGCACCACACTATGAACCGAGCGTAACGTTTGTGGTGCCCGCAAAGGATGAGGGCGACAATATCTATGAAACGCTGCATCGTTTCGGCGAAGTCGATTATCCGAAAGAAAAGATCGAGGTGATCGCCATAAACGATGGATCCAGAGATGACACGCTCGTTGAAATGCAGCGTGCGGCGCAAGATATCGGGCGAAGCATCGCACGCGTCGAAGTAGTCGATTGGACCGTGAACCGCGGGAAGCGCCACGGCATGCACGAGGGCGTGAAGCGTGCGCGACACGAGATCATCATCTTCATCGATAGCGACAGCTTTATCGAGCCGTCGTGCGTGCGTCATCTCGTGAAATATTTCGTCGATCCGCGCATCGGTGCCGTGTCCGGCCATACGGATGTCTACAACCGCGACACGAATCTGCTCACGCGCATGCAGGCGCTGCGCTACTACATCGCCTTCAAGGTCTACAAGGCTGCGGAATCCATCTTCGGCGTCGTGACCTGCTGCCCCGGTTGCTGCAGCGCGTACCGCAAAACGTATCTCGACACATTCATAGACGAATGGCTCCATCAGACGTTCCTCGGAAAAGAATGCACGTTCGGGGACGACCGATCACTCACCAATTACATGCTGCGCGAGTATCGCGCCGCGTATTCGGCAGAAGCGAAAGCACACACCGTGGTACCAGACACGTTCTCGAAATACATGAAACAGCAGCAGCGCTGGAAGAAGTCGTGGGTACGTGAGACATTCATCGCTGCCTCGTTCATCTGGCGAAAAGATCCGGTCGCAGCGGTCTTCTTCTACATCTACGTATTCCTTGCCTTTTCAGCGCCCATCGTCTTCATCCACGCCATGCTCTGGAGTCCGCTGGTCCACGGCATACTCCCCTTCCTCTACCTGTTCGGCCTGTTTCTCATGCTTTTGCTTCACGGCATCTACTACCGCATTAAGACGCATGATAAGCGCTGGGTGCTCCCGGTCCTGAGTTTCTGGTTCTATACCGTGATCCTCATGTGGCAGCTGCCTTGGGCGTTCGTCACCATCGCCGACACGCGTTGGGGGACTCGCTAACAACCACTAACATGTACTTCGAATTCGCGCGACATAAGGTGATCCTCCTCCTCTCGCTTGCGCTCGTGCTTGGCGCCGCATCGGCACCGCTTGCGTTGGTCAAACATACGGATTCCGCATTTGCACACGCGATTATCGGTGCCGTGCGGCGCGCAAAAGCGGATGCGCAGTATGTGTTTATCCACAAAGCGCCACGCGAAGCATATTACTCGCTGCTTGCGGCAGTCTCTACCGCTAACTATGCGGCATCCACGGCTGCGTCCGATCGAAATGCCGGAGTAGCGAAAAATGTTCCGGTGCTCGTGTATCACGGCGAAGGAGATGCGCCTACGAATCCCCCGACCGCCGCATTCATACGCCACATGCACGCATTGCATGATGCGGGGTGGCGCACCATCACCATGAAAGAGTTTCGTGCATTCATGAAGGGAGAGGCTTCGGTGCCCGACAAGTCCTTCCTCCTCACGTTCGACGACGGACGCCGCGACGCTTTCTATGAGACTGACCCTGTGCTGAAAGACCTCGGCTATACGGCGGTCATGTTCGTCATCACCGGGTTCTCGCTGCCAGATGGCAGCGGCAGGCCGATACAGGACTTCTACCTCTCAAAGACCGAACTTGCATATATGCTCGAGAGCGGACGATGGGAACTCGAGAGTCATGGCGATCAAGATCATCGTTTTTACGAAGTCCCTGCAAAGGGAGCGACGAAAGAAGATCCGGCATTTCTCCCAGGCAAACACTTCCTCTCAAATCGTTTCTGGGTCCCTGAGGAGGAACGTATCGAAACCACCGAAGAATTCTCGACACGCATACGGGAAGATCTCGCGACTTCGAAACGAATCCTTGAAGAAACTTTCAATATCGACGTGCACGGCTTCGCCTATCCGCTGAATGACTTCGGGCAAGATGCGGTCAATAACCCGCAAGCGATCGCGCTCATCGACCGCGCCGTACCGCAGATCTACACCTTCGCGTTCTACCAGACCTGGGCGGGAGATGGTGATTCTGCAAATTATCCGGATCCCGATGCCTATTTCATAAAACGTATCGAGCCGACAGAAAAATGGTCGAGCGAGGACCTCCTTGCGGTGCTTTCTGGCGCCCGGCCGAAAGCGCTCCCGTATGAGGCGGAAACATTCGGTGCGGACTGGAATACGAATTGGGGAATCGTGCTACGCGGCGACGCGCTCACGCTCGCAGCCAACAACGAGACGACCGGCGCCGCAGCGTTCCTTGATGGAACCGGTGGGTGGGAAGACTATCGCGTCCGTGCGTCTACTGCCGTGCGTTCCGGCACGTTCTCGATCATCGCGCGGTATACCGGAAACGATGCTCCCTATGCGGTATGCGCATTTTCAGATGACCGCATCTATCTGGAGCAGCATACTGGCACCGAGCTCACGAAGCTCGCGAGCAGCCCGTACAATCCACCCGCAGCACCGGGAACCCGCACTGTGTCGATGACGGTCTCTGGCGACACTGCAAGCTGCAGCGCATACGGCATCGCCGTCAGCGCGAACGTCTCCGGCATACCAACGCGTGGCGGTGTCGGTGCAACCGTATGGACACCAAGCACCGGAAGCGCAGAGGTGGCACTCACTAGGCTTTCTGTGGAGCCCTACTGATTCCTATGCACGCTTTGCGCATCGCCTCGCTCGTCATTGGGACCATATTCCTCGCGAGTTTTGCGCTCACGCTCGGAGGAGTAGCGATTACCTCCGCGATCCGGGCGACACCTACTGCACCAGAAGAATCCGGATCATTCCCCGAGGATCCGCCGTATGAAATGCACCAATCCTCTCCCCCACAAGCACCTACGACTCCTACACCCTCTGCCACCGCGGTGTCCCAAGGCTCCACCGAGCCGCGCGCCGCATTCGTGTATTCGTTCAATGTGCCTGGCACCATCACGGAAGCCAGCGGCGCTGCGGGAAGCGCAAGCCCATACTGGTTCTTAAGTTCCGGCGGTCGCGTCCTCATCGAGGAAGGCATCGGCACCACTCTCCAGGGGAAACTCCCTGCGACCGACCGTTTCCGCCTCGCATACGCACGCCGGAATCCGACCGATACGGATAACGGTTATCGTCCGCAGAATCTGCTACGACTCCATACGAAGGATGCGTGGTCCGATGCGCGCGTCGAACTATCATTCAAAATCGAGCAGGACAATCTCTCAGCGAGTCCGAACCGCAACGCATCAAATGGCGTGCTCCTGATGAGCCGTCACCAGGATCAGGATACGCTCTACTACGCGGGACTCCGCGTCGATGGCACGGCGGTCATCAAGAAAAAATATCGCGGGACGTACTACACCATGGCGCAAGCAGCCGTGTTCCCTGGTACGTATCACCGAGACTCCGCACCCTCCCTCCTCCCGAAGGGAGAATGGTTTCGGCTTGCACTGCACACCGAAACGAATACGGACGGATCCGTGGCGCTCCGGCTCTACAGACAGACAGACGACGGCGGGCCGTGGACACTACTGGTCGCAGCAGCGGATACCGGATCTCTCGGGAACACGCCGCCCATCACCGAGGCGGGTTCGCTTGGCGTCCGCACCGATTTCATGGACGTGCTCTTCAAGGATTTTAGGGTGTTCGCGCTCTGAAATATGCCCGTAA
>CAYVUT010000013.1:0-11627 GCA_964455225.1 uncultured Candidatus Saccharibacteria bacterium | reverse complement strand
AGAATCGTCTGAAGTTGTAAGCCTATTCAGGGCTTTTCTATCGAATACCTAACTACCTATGAAACCATTCACCCTTATGGCACTGCTTCTTGGCGTCACATTTGCGCCGGCAGCAGCATTTGGCGCCTCACTCTCACAAGACACGAGCGTAGGCGTGACCGTGGGAGGATCAACCTCTACCGGAAACGCGACAGCGACCGTCTCAGTTGAAGCAGAAACGGGCATACTGCCCTTTAGCATCAAGCGTGACAACGACAACGCCGCGCTCGGAGACTCGGCAACCACCATCAAGAGCGATGCGGGCGTAGAGACTTCGGCAGATGCGCGCCTGCGAAGCGCAGTGAACGCGATCGCCGCAGAGGATGCGAACGTATCTGCGGTTTCAGTGTCGGAAAGCGAGGTTATGCTCGCGTATCAGCAGCCGGCGGAACTGTTCGGGTTCATCTCGATCACGGTACCCGTAAAAGTAGCCATCGAGGCGTCCGGAAAAGCCGAGGTGCGCTATCCGTGGTACCGCTTCCTGCTCGCGACGAATCAGGAGAGCGTTGAAGCCCGGGTCGATGCGCTCGTACGTGAGCAGGTCGACGCGTCAGCAGGCGCGGACGCTTCGATCAAAGCGGAAGCAGCGCTCGAATTGGTCGAATCGCTCCATGCCGTACTCCAAAGCGAAGCGGCAGTGAGTGCAGTCGGGACCACGGAATAAGCAATGTACGCCGTGGCGACCGCATACTTCGGACGAGGTACTATAGAGGGGGCCGCTCTCGCGGCCCCCTCTATGGCCACCTACGAAGAATCGTTCCTTGCCGCCTTCGACGAACATGCCGATGCGCTTTTTCGGCACGCGAGCTATCGGCTCTCAAACAGCGAGCGCGCTGCCGATCTCACCCAGGAAACCTTTCTCAAGGCATGGGACTATGCGCGAAATGGGAATGAGGTGCGCGCATGGAAGAGCTTCCTCTATCGCATCCTCAATAATCTCATCATCGACGAGTACCGACGCACCAAAGAGGAGTCGCTCGACGCGCTCCTTGAAGACGACCAGCCGCATCTGGCAGAGCGCATAGCGACCGGTGGGCGACGCGAGACCGAAGAGCGTCTTGATGACGCGCTCATGATCGAGCACATCAAGACCTTCATCCCCGAGCTCCCGTACGGACTCCGAAGCGCGCTCACGCTCCGCTACATCGATGGATTCTCGCCCAAAGAAATAGCGACGCTTCTCGACGTGTCGGAAAATGTCGCCTCGGTACGCATCCACCGCGCCGTCGTGCGCCTGCGGGAACTGTGCAACAATCGTCAACAGCCATGAAAGACCACCATTTCGAAAAACTCATACGAGTCGCCGCACAGGAAGTAGCGCTTCCTGCGGATCGCCGCGACCGCATGCGCACGCTTATTTCCGAATACATGGCATTCAAACCGCGTGTCGCCCCCTCTTCACGCGTTCAAGCTACATTTTTCACGGAAAGCCTGTTCGTCCTCCTAGGGCGCCCCGCGCTTGCAAGCGTAATGGCCGTCGCCGTATTCGCGTTCACCTCAGGCGGCGTCGCCTACGCCGCAGAAGGCGCGCTTCCTGGCGACACGCTCTATCCGCTCAAGATCGCGGTGACCGAGCCGCTTCGGACCGCGCTTGCCGGGACGCCGGTGGCAAAAGCAGAGTGGCAGATCGCGCTCGCCGAACGGCGCATCAGCGAAGCGGCCGCGCTCGCCAAAGACGAACGGCTCCCCGAAGAGACCGAGGTAACGCTCGCCGCACAAGCAGCCGCACACATCGACGAAGCAGCAGGGACCATCGCCCTTCAAACCGAGACCGACGAAGAGAACGCGCGTGTCTCGTCAAATAAATTCGCGACACGCCTTATCGCCTATGGGCAGGTGTTGTCGGAACTCGATCGTGCGAAGCGCACGGATGCCACGAGGAATCTGCGCGAAACCATCGAGAGCCGTATCGCGCTTGCCGACACGGCAGCAGAACCCGCTGCCTCTGCTGTGCGCACCATGGCGTTCTCGCTAAGCGCCACCGCGCCCGAGGAGGAGCCACAGCGTCCGGCCCGCGTTGCGACCGCATCCCGCCTCAAGGAAGCCGTTGACGCAGCGCTCCACGAATCCGCGACGATCATCGGCGCGACCGAAGAGGATCTTGATGAAGGCGTCGTAGAGACTGCGCGCAAGGAGCTTAAAAAAGCCGAGGAGTTCGCGCAAAAAGGCCGCGCACGACTTGAGGAAAATGATGAAGAGGGCGCCTCAGAAGCATTCGAGGCATCACTCCGAACCGCGACGCGCCTTGGCGTGCTCACCAAAGCGGCAGCAACGCTCAAGATAAATCCGTTCGATGAAGACCGGTCGGTGCGTACGAAGTCATCCGTACCGCGCGAAGACGACGAGAGCGGTCGCGATGACCGTGGCCGCGAGGAAGTACAGAAAGAAGGCGATGATGACGCGGCGACCACATCCGAGAAAGAGGATGTGAGCAACGAAGAGATGCGCGAATCGGATGATGATACTCGCGACGAAGACGATTCGGATGAGTCGCATGAATCGCCCCGCTTCCTCAAACTCCCCATCGAATTCCGCCGCGACCGCTAGCTCAGACGCATTTGTGTATACAACAGAAAAATCCGGCAGGTGCCGGATTTTTCTTCCTTTGGTTGCGGGGGCCGGACTTGAACCGGCATCTCGAGGTTATGAGCCTCGCGAATTACCATTACTCTACCCCGCTATGTATGCACGTTTCTAGGGTACGCTTCTCGGCGCATTTGTGCAACCCTTCGACTTTAACGCTCAAATCACGCCCAGCTCGCGGAATACGGCCTTGTAGCGAGCGATGGTGCGCTGCGCTTCTGTTTGTGAAAGCGGGTACGCGGATCCCAAGTGAGCGATCTGATTCCGAACCTTGTGCGCCTCCCACGCATCTTGGAGCGTCGCCAGATCCTTGGTACTGATTGACTTGAGTCGTTCACCAAGGTCTGCGCCACGATACCCGGCTTGCTGGAGCGCCTCATCAAGCATGATGTCTGCCTCGATAATGGCCTGTCGCCAGTCGCTTGGCGTCGCGCTTTCCATCAAGGACTCGATATGTGCGAAACGCTGGTCGTCCCGCCGCTTCTCGGGCGCGCCGATGAGTGTCGCGAACTCTTCGTGCTCACGTTTGCGAAGGTCAAAAATGCGAATCGTGGTGTACACGATAATGGCCAGGCCGATTGCAGAAAACAGATAGCTTACGACGCTGATCCAGAGCCAGATCGAGGCAAGCTTTGCAGGGATAGCGGAAAAATCTACTCCCAGAAGCTGGCCCCAGACTTCGTAGAGCTTGCGGAACCAGTATTCGACGTTTAGCTGTACGTCTTGTTCATTCATGCACTCTCAGTATAACGCTTTTTACGGACGAACCCGTTCAATCTCTTCCCCAAGTGCAAATAAACGACCCTCTCCCGCGTGCGGAGCAGTGAGATGCAGGCCGATCGGGAGCGAGACGCCATCACGCACAACCGTGCCCATGGGCACCGAAAGCGCGGGCATGCCGGTGAGGTTTGCCGTTACGGTGAACACATCCTCCAGATACATGGACACCGGGTCGCTCTTCTCGCCGAAACGGAAGGCCGGGGACGGCGTGGTCGGAAACGCAATTACGTCTGCATCCTTAAACGCTCGCTCATACTCCTCGCGAAGCAGGGTGCGGGTTGCCTGTGCTTTGCGGTAATACGCGTCGATGTAGCCCGCAGAAAGGACAAAGGTGCCAAGAAGAATGCGGCGGCGCGTTTCTGGACCGAAGCCCTCAGTGCGTGAGAGGAGGTAGTCCTCAAGAAGCGTCTTTCCTCGTGCAGCGTGCCCATAACGGACGCCGTCGAGCCGCGCGAGGTTCGTAGATACTTCTGCAGGCATGACGACGTAATACGCAGGGAGCGCATAGCGGCTTCCGGGAAGTTCCACATCCACAAGCGTATGCCCTGCTGCAGTAAGCGCTGCAAGCGTTTTTTCAAACGCAGCAAGCAAATCAGCGTCAACACCCTTCTCAAGAAGCGCACGGGGTACTCCTATGCGCATGTGCTTCGGTACAGAAACCGCAGGATACGTATCGTCTGCGATAGTGGTGGCATCAAGCGGATCCGTTCCGCGCATCGCCTCAAAGAGAATGCGCGCGTCCTCAACTGACTTCGTAAGAGGCCCGGCCTGGTCAAGCGAGGAACCCATGGCGATAAGGCCGCTGCGTGAGATCGCTCCGTATGTCGGTTTGAGACCCACGAGGCCCGTGTGCGCCGCTGGCTGACGGATAGAACCGCCCGTGTCCGTACCAAGCGCCGCAATTGCCATATTCCCCGCTACAGCCGATGCCGAACCGCCTGAAGAGCCGCCTGGGACGCGAGTGGTGTCGTACGGATTTTTCGTCGTACCGAATGCCGAGTGCTCGGTCGAGCTGCCCATCGCAAACTCGTCCATATTCGTGCGTCCTAAGAAGAGCGCGCCCGCTTCTTTGAGCTTCCGGGTGACTGTTGCGTCATAGGACGCGCGATACTTCTCGAGCATCTTTGAGGCTGCGCTTACTATCTGTCCGTCGATCAAGATGTTGTCTTTCATCGCAAGCGGAATACCGCAGAGAAGCGGGGCATCGCCTGCGTCTATGCGTGCCTGTGCGGCCGCAATAGCGGCTTCATCTGCATCAAAAAGCTCAATATAGGCATTCAGCTCACCGTTGCGCGCCTTGGCCGCAGCAACGCACGCGTCCCACAATTCACGCACGGTGCACTCGCGCGCACGAAGCGCGCGCGCCGCTTCGGTTATTGAGAGTTCGTTGAGCGGTTTAGTCATGACTGATGATCTTTTTCACCACGAGCGCGGCGCCTTCGCGTTCGGGAAACGCCGACGCAATTTTATCAGTCCACGTCCCGCTTGGTGTCGGGTTCTCGTCGGGTCGAAATACGTTGCGAAGCGCGAGCTTCGTCTCGCGCAGCTCTGTAGGAAGTGCAAGTGCGTCAAGCTCGCCCACATAGGCAAGGATGGCGTCGAACTCCTTGGTAAACCCAGCAAGCTCGCTCTCGTCTATGGAAATACGCGCGAGGGCCGCAAGCTTCTTAACGTCTTCGGTCGATACCATGCGGGTACTGTATCACGAGCTTAATTTCTTGAGGAACTGCTTTTCATCAAGCACCGGAATCCCGAGCTCCTTCGCCTTAGCAAGCTTCGTCCCCGGGTTTTCTCCTGCGACAACGAATGCGGTCTTCTTAGAAACCGACCCTGCGGCTTTCCCCCCAGCTCTCCGTACCATCGCCTCCGCCTCATCCCGCGAGAGCGTGGGCAGAGTGCCCGTAACCACCACGGTCTGCCCGGCAAGCACACCGCCCGTCGGTGCCTCGACGCGAGAGATTCGAAGATGCTTCGCAAGACGCGCAAGAAGCGCCTTGTTCCCTGTATCCGCAAACCACGCATGTACGGCCTCACCGATGATCGGTCCCACGCCCTCGATGCGCGAGAGCGTATCCGCACTTGCCTTCGCAAGCGCGGTAAGCGTCTTCATTCTCGAGGCAAGGAGGAACGCATTCTCTTCACCCACGTGCGGAATGGAGAGGCCTATGAGGAGACGGTCGAGCGGCACTTTCCGTGCGGCTTTGATGCTTGCAATCAGGTTGTCGGTCTTCTTCTCCTCAAACGAAGGAAGCGCGAGAAGCTCATCTCTCGTGAGATCAAAGAAGTCGTCTGGCTCGGAAACGAGCTCGTGCTCCATAAGAAGCCGTACCGTCTCCTTCCCTAACCCATCGATATCCAGAGCGCTCTTCCCCGCGAAGTACGCGAGCTTCCTCGACTGCTGCTCGAATGAGCCTGACACGACACACCGATGTGCCGCTTCGCCTGGCACGCGCTCGATAGCGCCATCGCCGCCGCAGAGCGGAGAGTGCGTCGGAAAGACGAAACGCTTCGTACCCTCGGGCCGAAGTTCAGGAATGATCGCGACGATCTCAGGAATGATATCGCCGGCTTTCTGGAGAATGACCGTATCGCCGATACGGATATCTTTTTCCTTTATGAAATCCTCGTTATGGAGCGTGGCACGGGCGACCGTAGTGCCCGCGACAGCAACCGGTCGCAAGTGTGCGACGGGAGTGAGCTTCCCCGTCCGTCCGACTTGAAGCGCGATATCTTCCAGTATCGTCTGCACCTGCTCGGGCGGAAACTTGTACGCGATCGCAAAGCGCGGCGCTTTCCCCGTATACCCGAGCGATTCCTGATACGAACGCTCATCAACCTTGAGCACGACGCCATCGAGCTGGTAGTCGAGCGCATCACGCTTTGCTCCACCCCACACGCGCCAGAACTCTTGCGCTTCTTCGAGCGTAGAAACATGCGTGTGATGCGGTTCGACGGGAAGTCCGAGCGAGACAAGCTCTGCAAGCTCTTCGCTCTGCGTAGCGGGGAGCGGAAAAGAGGCGCTCGAGAGATCGTAAATGAATGCGGCCAGAGGGCGCGCTGCCGCGATCTTCGGATCAAGCTGACGTATAGAGCCTGCGGCAGCATTCCGAGGATTCGCAAACAAGGGCTCGCCTGCCTCCGCGCGCTTCGCATTAAGCGCGGCGAGTCCCGAACGAGTGAGATAGATCTCGCCCTCAACCACGCAATCAACCGAGCGCGAAAGACGCACGGGAATCTCTCGTATGGTACGCACGTTATGTGTTACGTCTTCCCCCACCTCCCCATCCCCGCGCGTCGCGGCAGTAACCAGTTCGCCTGCCCGGTACGTGAGTACGATCTTAAGACCATCGATTTTGAGCTCAAGATCGTAGGTCGGACGAGCGTCTCGCATACCCGCATCCTTCAGACCGCGACGTACGCGCTCATCAAAAGCGCGGAGCTCATCCTCGGTAAACGCATCGTTGAACGACCACTGCCGCACGGTATGTCGCACCTTCGAAAGTTCCGGCAAAACTCCGCCGGCAACCACTTGTGTTGGCGAGTCGGGCGTCACCAGCTCCGGATACTGCTCCTCGAGGGCGGCAAGCTCGGCTTTCAAGGAATCGAGCGCCTCTGGCGAGATGGGAGTCTCGTCCTTAAGATGCTGGAGTGAGCGGTACTTCGCGATCGTTTCGCGAAGTTTCGCGGCTCGAGCGCGCTTTGATGCGGGGACAGCCATACCCCGTATCATACCGGAAAGTACTAATAAGTTGCGAAGATGCCGCGGGCAGAAACCCGGGGGTTCGTACTGACCTCCGCACATGGAACGTTATACCCTTCTGCAAACAAATAGGATGAGCCGGACCCGAGCGGCTTGTACACCGTGATATTGGCACAACGCGCGGTCGCACCCGTACCGATGGAGACGTTCGAGATGCGTGAGATGAGCCTGCCACTCTGGGTCGAAGTGGAAACAACAAACGTACTGCCGTTACATGAGAGCGGTGAGCCTCCACGCGGTGCTGCAAACAGGTTTTGTTTCTGGTCCGCATAGAGCGCACACTCGAGCGCAGAATCGGCTGCATAAAATGCATAGTGCGATTCGGTCGAAGTAGAAGCAAGAAGCACCTGCTTGTACCCAAGCGAAGCGAGCGTGAGCCCGAGCGAAAGCATCACTGACATGAAAATGACCGCGACGAGCAGAGCGAAGCCGCGAGAGCGAGGAACGAAAATCGATTTTTTCATTGCCATGGTTTCAGAGTATCCGTAAAGGTGACCGAACGCGTGGTACCCCGCGCCGTCCAACTGACGACAGATACGACCCGGTCTTCGAGACCAGAAACGGTCTCGATGGTCATGGTGCGTGAAAAGACGGTTGCCGAAGAATTGGCGACCGAACCTTGTCGGAAACGATCTGATGAATCGAGCACCACCGCACACCCGCTTCCGCTACAAGGAGCGATCGTCGCTGTCACCGAGTCGATGCGACAGGTCGTCCCAGCATCGCACTGCGCGAGATCGCTCCGGAACTGATTCCATGCATTTCCCGGATTCCGGTAGTACGCATCGTCACGCAGGGCACGCACATATTCGACCGCTTCCTGTGCGAGATACCCCGCGGTCATCTTGTCGCGCGCGCCATACGCGGCGACGAGCGCCGTATTCGCTGCTGTGAGCGGTCCCACGATCGAGAAGGTAATGATGGTAACCGCTACCAGCGTTTCTATGAGCGTAAACCCTGATGTGCGCGTGATGTTCATAGGTCGTTTCCGTCGATACCGCGCATCGTGGCGCCCGTCTGGACTCTAAATGGAATAGTCGTACCTGGACCCGCTGAAATAGTACCCGCAATGGTGATCGTCACGCGTGGCTGGGTGTTGTCGTCAGATGCGTTCGCGCCGACAAGCGCGAAGTTGAGGCTGTCCACATCGATCGCAGGATCGGTGACCGTCGTGAGTACGCCGCTTTTGCGCTCGGTTATGTATCCTCTCCCGCCCGCGTCCACTGTCCGATCGTATTCGACCGCGACGCCCGCGCTATCAATGAAGGTGAATGTGTCGCCGGTAACTTCATAGTTATAGCCGGTGCGGATGCTCCGAGTCATCTTCTCGAGCACGAACGAGAAGTTGTCGATCGAGGTCGATGTCGCCTGCGCGTAGCGATTCGCAGAAAGGACGATGAAATACGATCCTGCCGCAAGCGTGACCACGATGCCAAACACGCCAAGCGAGACGATGAGCTCGACCAGCGTGTATCCAGCAGCAAAGCGACGTGATTTCATGGCATGCATGACGAATTTCCTGCATTTATCCTCCCCGACTGTTCGACGCGCACGTACCGAGCTCCCCCTTGGGGTGAAGTAAACGCGATGCACGCCTCCGTATACGCATGTGCCGGGTAGGGGCGGTCGCTCCGGATGGTCATATCGGCATTCGGGCGCACGAAAGTCACATACAGATCACTGAGGAGCGGCGCGGTATTCGCGCACCACCAGTTGCCATCGGTACGACGAGCACAGAAATTACTCACCGTAACGCCGTTGCCCATCTCGTAGGTCTGTACGGCTGCCTGCGCATCGTTTGCGGTCAACATGCAGTCCCCCGGGTGTGCATCGGGAGCGCTCGCGTCGCCACGCGGGGCAGGATGGCAACTGGACGCTGAGGGCGCCGGATACGTGTCAGCAAATACCGAGAAGCGATCAGGCGTATTCTCGGCGAAATGGACGCCGTAGCCGGCACTCCCCGCCCCAGAGATGGCACGGCTGCCGATGCCGTAATTCTGGGTGCCACGAATCGTGAGCGCGACGTCGTATGCGGTATTCGAAAGGATGATGCTGCTATTGAACGAGGCGCGGCTCGTAAAGATGACTGTCGTGACAACCCCGATGATCGCGGTTACCACGATCATCTCAACCAGGGTGAAGCCACGTGAGTAGTGCGGTGCTACGCGCCCGAAAGGCGTAGCAGCAGTTCGCCGACGATGATGAAAGGGTTCCACGAGGTGAAGTATGCGAGGAGGAAGCCGGCCGCAAGAAACGGCGCGAACGGAACCTCATGAGATATTGTAGCTCCTTTCGCTTCGCGAACCAGCAAAGTTATCCCAATAAGCGCGCCGATCCAGAATGAAAATATGAAGCCGGAGAGCGCGGCAGGACCGACAAGAAGCGCAAGCGAGAAGGCGAGCGGCGCATCCGCAAGGCCCATGGCCCTGCCGGACGATGCGACATGGATGAGTGCGAGAAACGCGGCAACACCGACTGCTACGACCATGGTCTCAAGAAGCTGCGCCTGGTGCACCATGAGCGCGACACCAAGGCTAGCGAGCGCAAAGAACCCGAGGAGCACAGGCGGGAGGATGGCATGCTGCAGATCGTAGAGCACGAGCGCAAGGAGGAGCGTAAGCGCGACCAGAAACAGAGCGAACCCTATGCCAGGCGTGAGTGTGAGGTATGTAAGAACGAACAACGTTCCAAGCACCACCTCTCCGAGCGTCGATCCGGGATGTATGCGTGCTCCACAGCAGAGTGCCCTTCCCCGCGTCTGTATGAACGATAGGATGGGTATAAGTGCAGGGGCGGAAAGTTCGCGATCGCACACATCGCAGCGCGAACGCCCTACAACGACCGAAGTACCAGTATGGAGGCGCGAAGCAAGAACTCCCGCGAAACTGGCGAGGACCGCACCAAGACAAAAGTATGCGAGCGCGAGCAATGCTTCCATACGTTATTGATGCACAGCGTAGCACAACAAAAACGACCCAGCGGGTCGTTTTTGTCGCACATCGAGGACTCTACCTATGGGCAGACGGTGTCCGTACCGAGAGCAGTCGTGGTCGTTGCAGCAACACCAACACTATCTACGCAGAAGAACGTGCTCGTATCGGTCACGAGCGGTGAAGCAACCGCGTATGCAGAACCATCTGCGGCGATGTTACAGACGACGTTGCTTGCGGCGCCATTTGCCGTCTCTGCTGCAGCAATCTGCGCCGCCGCGGTCGCATCGTCGAAGAGGTTGTTATTGCTTCCAGGGGCGCAGGAGCTGATCGCCGCGCCGCTTGAAGAATACGTCCCCCCATTGTCATCGTAGTAGAGAGCAGCTTGTGCACGGAGGTTATCGAGGTTCGACTTTACCGCAGCATCGTTGCCCTTGTTGCGAGCGGTGTTGAGAGAAGCAAGCACGACAGACGAGAGGATGCCGATGATGGCGATGACGACCAAGAGTTCAATGAGGGTAAAGCCGCGTTTCATGGCTGCGTGTGTAGGTTACGATTGAGAAACTACGGGCAGACGTACGTGCTTGCTGCAAGCGCAGTCGTCGTCGTTGCCGCTTCGCCCGTGCTGTCAACGCAGAAGTATCCACCCGCCTTAAGAGAGACCATGGCTGCCCATGCACTTGCACTGTCATGGCACTGACCGCTACCCGCGGCTGCAGCCGTCGCATCCGCGTATGTCGGAACCGAGCCGTCGTATGCGCGGTCTGCCGCGGCAACGCTATCACCGATGGTGTTGTTGCCAGTCGTGGCACACACGCCATCATATGTATTGCCGTTATCGTAGAAGATTTCTGCCTCTGCGCGCGCACCGGAAAGGTTTGCCTTGATCGCCGCATCTGTTCCCTTGTTACGAGCGGTGTTGAGAGATGCGAGCACGACTGCCGAAAGCACGCCGATGATGGCGATGACGACCAAGAGTTCAATGAGGGTAAAGCCTGAAAAACGATTTTTGTGCATATATAAGGTAAGTTTCCTAATGTCTGTTCATTGTACGGCACCCATTTTCCAGCCCCTTAGGAGCCTGTGGATAAGCCCGGACGCCACACCTCGTTCTACACCTCGCTTAGAAGGTGCCGGCGAGGTTATAGATAGGAAGCAGGACAGCCGCAAGCAGGGTGCCCACCCCAAGTCCAAGGAGCACGATCATGATGGGCTCGATAAGACCCACGAGCGTATCAACCGCGGTCGTCACCTCGCGGTTATAGAACTTGGCAAGTGTCGCAAGGATCTTAGAGAGCTCTCCGGTCTCTTCTCCCACCTTCACCATGGCCACCATGATGCCGGGAATCTCTGGGTGACGGTCGAGCGCTGCCGAAATCGGCGAACCACCCTTCACTTCGTCCCTTACCTGATTGAGTATCTTCGCATACACCTCGTTCCCCACCACCGACGCGGTGATGCCGAGCGCCTCGATCGCCCGCACGCCCGAGATGATCATGGTCGAGAAGTTGTCGGAGATGCGTGCCAGGTAGAGC
>CAYVUT010000012.1:21768-22928 GCA_964455225.1 uncultured Candidatus Saccharibacteria bacterium | reverse complement strand
TCGAGTATCGGGAAGGGCACACCAAAGACATCGAGAAGCATGTGCCCGAAACGCCCGACCTCATCTACCACCTCGGCGAGTATTCCCGCGTGCGGCACTCGCTCGCGGAGCCGGAAGTTACGTTCGACCTGAATCTTCATGGCACGCTCGGCGTGCTTGAGTATTGGCGCGACCGGCGCTGCAAGCTGGTGTATGCGGGCTCATCCACCAAATTCGCATATAGAAAAGAAGACGGCGTTGCCGGCAAGGACCTCGCACCTTACGCGTGGGGAAAGGCGGCAATGAGCGACCTGGTTGTCCAATACGGTCGCTGGTAAGAGCTCCCGTACGCCATAACCTATTTCTACAATGTCTATGGCCCGCACGAGCGCGGGGACCAGTACGGCACGTTCGTCGAGATCTTGCATCAGAATTGGCTGCACGGGCTCTCGCACAGGATCAGCGGGGCGGGGAATCAGAAACGCCCATTCACGCACGTACTCGACACGGTCGAGGGGATCGTACTGGCGGGCGAGAAGGGGGTCGGGGACGAGTATGGCATTTGCGCGAATGAAGCCTACAGCCTTCTTGATGTCGCGCGTATGTTAGGCGGACACGTCGAGTACTCTTCGCCAACCAAATCGACACGCTCCGTCGAACCGGTCGACAGTACGAGAATAAAATCGACTGGCTGGAAGCAGCGCCACACGCTTTCGGGGTATATTGCTGATATCAAACGTAACGAGACGCCCATGGAAACCCACCGCACGGACTTCGCGACCCTGAAGCCTAAGAAGCGCGTACTCATCTTCTCCATGGTGTACTATCCGAATTTCCATGGAGGCGCAGAGCCTGCGATCGAAGAGATCACTGATCGCATTTCTCCTGATGACATCGAATTTCATATGGTGACATGCCTCTGGAATTCAAATCTGCCGCGCACTGAGCGCTACGGCAATGTGTTGGTGCATCGTATCGGCTTCGGACTCCCTGATCCGCGTTTCGAGGATTACGGCAAGAAATGGAAGCTGAAGCTCAATAAATACCTTTTTCAGCTCCTCGGCGGATTGAAAGGCCTCTCGCTCAATGCTCGGTACCACTATGACGGCATCTGGGCGATGATGGCGCATTCGTCGGGGATACCAGCCGCGATCTTCAAGATGTTTTCACCGAGGACTCCC
>CAYVUT010000012.1:263-21758 GCA_964455225.1 uncultured Candidatus Saccharibacteria bacterium | reverse complement strand
TCCAGGAGGGCGATCCGGTCGAACATATCGAGAAAGTGATGCGGCCGGTGTGGCCGCTCTTCCGGCGCGCGTTCACTTCTGCGACTATCGTGCAGAGCATCTCCAAGTATCTTTCGGACTGGGCGCGCAGCATGGGTTATGCGGGCGAGATCGTTCTCGTGAAGAACGGGGCGAACCCGAACGACCTCAAGCAGACATTCTCGCAAGCCGAGGTTGACGAGATACAAAAGGAACTCGGGAAGAAGGAGGGCGACATCTTCCTGGTGAACACGTCACGTCTCGTGCATCAGAAGGGTTTCGATACGGTCATAGAGGCGCTCCCGCATCTCCCAGAACGGGTGAAATTCCTTGCGGTTGGGGATGGGGCAGACGAGGGGAAGCTCAAGGATCTCGCGAAGAGGCTCGGCGTGCGCGCTCGAGTCATATTCACGGGCCGGGTTGATCGCTCGATAGTGACGCTCTATCGCAAGGCGTCCGATATCTTCGTCGCACCTTCGCGTTCGGAGGGTCTTGGCAACGCATTCGTCTCAGCGCTCGCTTCGAAGCTCCCGCTCGTCACCTCGGGCGTCGGCGGCATTGCCGATTATGCGGAGGATGGCGAGACGGCCTGGATCGTCCCGCCGGATGATCCGGTCGCACTTGCAGAAAAGATCAAGGAGGTTATCGCCAATCCCGATAAGGCGCGCGAGATTTCGGAACGCGCGCGAGCGATGGTCGAACGCGAGTATGACTGGGACAAGATCGCGGTGCAGATGCAGACGGAGGTATTTGATAAGGTATGCCGGTAGACACCCGCAATCATGCGCTTCTGGAACGAGCGATGCTGCTGGCGTTTCGTGCGCATGAGGGTCAGACGCGCAAGGATGCGCCGACGCCCTACATCGTGCATCCGTTTGAAGTCGGGCTGATCCTCGCGCGATACGGGTTTTCAGACGTGGTAATCGCCGCAGCGCTCGTGCATGACACGGTCGAGGATACGCCGGTGACGCTCGAGGATGTGCGGCGCGAGCTTGGCGATGAGGTCGCGGCAATCGTCGCTCCGGTAACGCATGACGACACGCTCTCGTGGGAAGATAAAAAACGAGCGTACATCGAAGCGGTGCGTGCCGCCTCAGAGGCGGCGAAAGCGGTGTCGGTTGCAGATAAGATCGCCAATGCGCACAGTCTGCTTGCGGCATACGCGCGTGAGGGTACCGCGGTATGGCGCCACTTCAATCGGGGAAGGGACAAGAAGATATGGTTTGAGAATGCGATGTGCGCCATGCTGAAGGAGACATGGATGCATCCTCTGGTCGAGGAGTACGCGCGTTTGGTTGACGAGATGAATACGCTCCCGGGCTAATGAAGGCCACGCTGACGCTTTTTTTCATCAGCATCGCGTAGTCTCTCGCGCAGTGCTCGATACTCGGTTAGGACCAATTCGGGAACGGGCACATCGTCAAGTGTGGCGCAGAGCACTTGTGCCCAAAAGGCTGCTCGTGCGGCGTTGAGCGCGTAGAGATTGCCGGAACATTTTGAAAGGGTGCGGACGTAATACCAGATAATCTCTCCAAGACGATAGACCCGCATCGCTTTCAGCGCCACGGACTCCTCGGGCGTCCGGTTATCGGCCACGTAGCGGATGAGTGCATGCGCGAGTTCTGGGTTGTAGAGCGTCATGAAGTTTATGAATCGGGCCCACCCCTCATATTTGTTGCCAAACCGGAGCGATGAATGGTCTAGGAGATAGAGTACGCCCTGATTGATGCGGAAATTGTGCGGCACGAAGTCTGTGTGCGTGAGGAAGTGAGCGTACCGCTCGATCTCGCCATGCGCTGCCTCGAGACAGCGCGCACCCTCCTCGAGCGTTCCTGTGAGCGCTGGGCTGGAGGGGGATTCGCGGATGATATTCCGGCGAAATTGTTCGAAGTGCGTGCGATAGTCGTCCGCGCGCATCGTCTTGAACGTAGAAGCAATGAGGCGCGCATGTTCATACGTCGTGGCATGCGCGCTCTCCTGGGCCTTGAACGCTGCAAGCGCGAATGCGAACTGTTCAGTCACGGGCCGTTCAAGGAACGCCCGTTCTTGCGGGATAAATCGTTGTATGGAAATAAGCCTCCCGTCGCGTTCTCCGAAGAAAAGCTCTTCGGGCGAGTGGAACACGCGATATGCGAACTTGATGCGCGATAGGATCAGGCGGCAGGCGCGCTCATGGGTGAGTTCTCTTTTGCCGGCAAGGTCATCGGTGATCTTCACGACCGCGCGCGTCTGATCGGTATCGCGGTGTGCAAGCAGGATAAGCTTCCGCCCGCTCGTGGTCGTAACTGCCTGCATCAGGTAGCGCTCCCCGCCGATATGGGGCTGTTCGGGGTCGAGCGTATAGCCCAGATCGCGCAAGAGAACTTTCGCGCGAGGGAGCTCGCGCGCACAATATTCGTTCCATTCGCGTTTTGCGTCAGTCATGGCGGGTGATGAGCGTCTCCAGCGTGCGTACATGCTCCGTCCACGCCGCTTCATATGCAGCGCGCGCCGCTGTCGGCTCTGGAGCAAAGGGAAGTATTTCAGGTCGTGGCGGTGGGATGGATTTGATCACCGCTTCTGCGCGCGCGAAGGCGATACGTTCGATGAGTCCGGCACGCTCGTGTGCGGCGGTGTCCGCGACGCAATATATGAGAGGAAGGCGGCGCGGAGGCGCAAGCAGGATTGGCAGCTCGACGGAGGCGCCATTTACGGCAAGTACCGCGTCTGCATCCGAAACCGCGTCGTCAAATACGCGGCGAAAAGCAAGGAGGCGCCTAAGGCGTGACTGGCGTTTTTCAATGCTGACGACCCTGACCCCGGGCACCTCTTCTGGCAGGTGGGCGTATGCCACGACGGTCACTGCATGGTTTCGTGCAAAGCGCCTCGCCAATTCTTTGGCATACACTGCCGCACTTGCTACTTCAGGCGGATACAGCGGACTCGCGATATCGATCCTCATACGACCAAATCTATCATGTTCAGTACAACCGGGCGCGTGGTCGCCAGGGTGCAGGCAAGAGGGTAGAATGATGCCATGAAATTGGTGGTGGCCACCCCGCTCTATCCGCCCGAAATTGGCGGACCAGCGACGTACGTTCGCGAGCTAGAGCGCGGCTTGCCCGAGCGGGGCATTGAGGTTTCGGTGGTGAAATTTAGCGAGGTGCGGCACCTGCCTAAGCTCGTACGGCACTACGCGTACTATCGGCAGGTTCGCGCTGCTCTTAAGAGCGCAGATGCCGTGCTCGCCCTTGATCCCGTTTCAGTCGGATATCCGGCATACCATGCGGCTCGGAGCCTCAAAAAGCCGCTCCTCGTGAAGATTGTTGGCGACTATGCGTGGGAACAGGGCGTGCAACGATTTGGTGTCAGACAAACCCTGGACGACTTCGTGCGTACGCCACAGATACATACGCGGGTACGCATGCTCCAGAAGATACAGACACGTGTTGCACAGCATGCGTTGCGTGTCATCGTACCGAGTCACTACCTCAAAAAAATCGTCTCGGCATGGGCAATTCCGCCGGAACGCTGCATGGTCATCTATAACGGCATCGAGCTGCCATCTGCTATTCCGACTTTCGAGAGGAAAGAGGAAGAGTTTCTGATCGTATCAGCCGGCCGTCGTGTTCCTTGGAAAGGGTTTGAGGCGATTGAGTGGGTAGCAAAAAATCATGGAGGGTGGCGCGTACATATTGCCTCGGGCGTTTCTCGCGAAGAGGCGCTCGGATGGGTGCGTACGGCAGACGTGTTCGTGCTCAACTCTGCGTATGAGGGTTTTCCTCACGCCCTGATCGAGGCCATGATGCTCGGTACGCCGATCGTCGCGACTGACATTGAGGCACACCGCGAGATTCTCGTACACGGAGAAACGGGTCTCCTCGTGCCGCTCAATGATGGCGTGGCACTGGAGCGTGCGCTAGGAGAGATTGAGCGCGATCCGGCGGGCGCACGGGCACGCGCTCGTGCGGCGCAAGAGCGTGCTGAAGACTTCTCGCTCGCACGCATGCTCGATGCGACAGCCGCAGTACTAACACACACTTCATGAAAGCACTTTTCATTTCGAACGACCCGAAGCTTTTCGATGAAGCGAGCGGCGTGCGTGCGCGCATGAAAGAATACGCCGCACAGATCGGCGAACTCCACGTGCTCTCTGCTGCGCCGCAGGGCGCATCTGCGGTACATGATGGCGTGCTCCATCTCCACCCTGTCTACGCATGGAAGCTCTTTCGCGTACGTGCGCTCGCGCGTGCGGCTCGCGCGCTCATCAGGACGCACGAGATAGAAATAGTCTCTGCTCAGGACCCCTTTGAGCACGGCCTTGCCGCGCTGAAAGCGGTGGAAGGTACCGCCGTGAAGCTCCATATCCAAGTCCATACAGACTTCCTCTCGCCTTGGTTCATAAGGAGCGGGAATTGGCGCGCACCGAAGGTGCGGATGCCATTCCTGAATCAGCTGCGCCGCTTGATCGCTGACCGCGTGCTCCCGCGCGCTGACGGCATACGCACGGTCTCGGAACGCGTGAAGCTCTCGCTGATCGGCAGATACGGCAAACGCATTCCCGAACCCGCAGTCATTCCGGTCGCCGTCTCATCCATTGTTCCAGACGCCGCGCCGCTTCCGCCGCGTCCGTTTACGTTCACTATGATCGCGGTCGGCAGGCTTGAGCCGGAGAAGCGTATCGAGGACATCTTGGCCGCCATGAAGCGTGTCGTAGAGCATTACCCAAGCGTGGGGCTCGTGATCGTGGGTGAGGGGCGGGAACGCGGGCGTCTCGTGCGTATGGCGCGCCGCCTCGGCCTTAAGGATCATGTGCAGTTCTTAGGCGAGCGGCAGAATGCATGGGCCTTGATGCGGAGCGCGCAAGCGTTCATCCAAGCGAGCGCGTATGAAGGGTATGGTCGGACGCTCGTCGAAGCGGCGCTGGCGAAAGTGCCGATCATCACGACCGATGTCGGCGTCGTCGGAGAGGTGTTTCAAGGATATGAAGATGTGCTCTCGGCTCCAGTTGCCGATCCGACCGCGCTCTCGTACCACATGGTCGGGCTCATCGAAGATACCGCCGTGCGCCTCTCGCTCCCTATGCATGCCGAAGCGAAAGCAAAGGCTCATCTCGCACATGTCGGAAACCTTGCTGAGCGCGTCGCGGCCGACTTACAGCACACGCTGACAACATCTAAATGATAGAGCCCCTTCGCATGAAGCTCCTCATCGTTACCCAATCAGTCGATCGTGCTGATCCTACGCTCGGATTCTTTCATCGTTGGATAGAGGAGTTTGCGCGCCACGCGGATTCCATAGAGATAATCTGTTTACGTAAAGGCGAGTACTCGTTGCCGGGGAACGTGCGTGTCCACTCGCTCGGAAAAGAAGCGGGAGCACGAAGTCGCATCGGGTATGCGTGGCGATTCCTGCTGCTTGTGTGGCGCTTACGCCACGACTATGACGCGGTTTTCGTGCATATGAATAAAGAGTACGTGCTGCTTGCCGGATGGCTCTGGAAGCTTATGGGGAAGCGTGCGGGGCTATGGTATGTGCACGGTAGCGTAACGCTCGGCCTGCGTCTCGCCTTGCTTTTCGTTGATACGGTGTTTACCGCTTCGGCATTGAGTATGCGCGTGGACACGCGGAAGAAACAGGTGGTGGGACACGGCATATACATCAGTGAACAGCTCGCGCAGATACCTGCTGGAGCGGAGTTGTCATTGCTGACGGTCGGGCGCGTCTCCCCAGTCAAGCGCATCGAATTCCTTATTGAGGTCCTTGGAATACTTCGACGACGCGGCATAGGGGCGGAGTTACGCATTGCGGGTCTGGGTGATGCGGCGTATGTCGCGCAGTTGGAGCATGTTGCGAAATCCGAGAGCGTATCCGGCTATGTGCACCTGCTCGGCCCTCTCGCACACGAGAAGGTGAGTGCGTTGTACGACTCGACGCACGTATTCGTACATGCAAGCGCGACCGGCTCAATCGATAAGGCGCCACTCGAAGCGCTTGCGTGCGGTGTCCCCGTCGTAACTACGAACGCTGAATATCCGGCAGCAGAATGCGATAGTCTCATAGTCGCCCCGCCGCAGGCAGAGGCATATGCGGACGCGATCCAGACGCTTTTCGAGTCAGGTCTCTGGAGAGACCAGGAGGCGCGCAGAAGCGCTTCCCGGTGGACGAGAGAGCGATATGGCATAGAGCCGCTCATCGGCAGGATCATGGCTTGGTACGAGGGGCGTCAGCCTTAATGCGCGGATTCGAGAGTGCGATACAATCAACGATGACCATGCAATCTCCAAGCTCTCTCGAACGCATGTATCGTTCGCACCATGCCGAGCGCCGCAATGAAGGGTTCGTCCTTCTCGGCGAGGAGCGCGGCGCGTTCCTTAAACGAGCGGTTGGAACGGGGAAGCGGGTGCTCGATATCGGCTGCCGCGACGGTGCCCTCACGAAATCCTTCGTTGAAGGGAACACGGTGACCGGACTCGATATAGACTCAGAGGCCCTCGCTCGCGCGCACGAGCAGCTCGGCATAGAAACCCGATCCGTCGACCTGAATGGCCCATGGGGACTTGAACCGCGTTCATTTGATGCGGTGGTGGCAGCCGAAGTCATCGAGCATCTGTACCATCCGGCGATCGTCATCGAGAAGGTCGCGAGCGTGCTTGCGCCAAGCGGCATATTCGCGGGTTCGGTACCGAACGCGTTCTCGCTCAAGAACCGGTTCCGCCTCTTTATGAAGCGCAAAAAGGGGACGCCGCTTGAAGACCCGACTCACATCAACCACTTTACGATCGCTGAATTGCGAGCGATTCTCGAACACCGATTCGAGAAGGTCGAGATCGTCGGTTTTGGCCGGCACCGCCGGCTTGCGCGCTGGTGTCCGCAGACGTTCGCGTTCGGACTGCTGTTTTATGCGGAGCGTCCGAAGGGTTCATAAGAGCGCCTATGCACACCGCTTTCATTGATCGATCGATGGCACGTATCGCGCAAGCTCCGCGCGTGCTCGATGTGGGCGGCGGCGAACGTTTCGGCAAATGGCTCAAGGAGTACGAGCCGCTCTTTAAGAACACGATATACCAGACGTTCGATTACGATGCGTCGACGGGTGCAGATGTCGTCGGCGATATCCATGCCATTCCGCTCGCGGACGCATCGGTCGACGCGATCATCTGCAGCTCGGTCCTTGAGCACGTGCGCGACCCGCGGAGAGCCATGGCAGAGCTCACGCGCATCCTCAAGCCTGGCGGGCAGCTGTTTCTCTTCGTTCCCTCGATCTATCCGTACCATGCTCGCCAGGGGCACTACCCTGACCTCTGGCGCTTCTTTGAAGATACCGTGCGGGAAATGCTTGCGGGGTACAGTACGGTCGCGATCGAGAAGCGCGGGGGATACTTCCTTGCGCTTTCATTCTTCATCCCCGCGCAGCACCGGCTGCGCTGGCTCTTGGATCCGGTCGCGCGCCTCCTCGATACGGTGTTCCGGACCTCTCGCCGTGTCACGACCGCCGGATACTATGCGTATGCGGTCAAATAAGTCTTAAAAGGGGAGTCAGGCCGTTATCTGAGCCCGATTAGCTTTTTGATGCTAGCGACCAAAAGACTAAGCATGTATCTGGCCTTTGTAACGACTGCTGACGGATGCGTTACATAAAATCTCCAATGCTGAACTAGCTGCAAAGAGTGCACTTTTAAAAAAGTCGCCGGTGCCGCTTTAAACGCATAGTCGCTCGCATGAGCGAAATCCTTTTCAATATGTATCAAGGTAGAGACCCGATTGACACAGCGCCAACCCTTATGGTCTCTGATCAGTACGCTAAACGTAGACGATTCAAAACCGTTAACGCTTTCGTCAAAAAGATACTGCGTATCGTCAAATAACTTTCTCCTGAAAACAAGCCGACCCTCTCCTTTCAGGTTTCTCTTGGTCATGACCTCCTCATACGTTAAGTCATGATATTCTTCGCCTTCATTGAATTGATACCCGCTCTTGAATCTGGTCTTACCATCATCATTAAATGCGCAAAACGATAAGACATTGACCGATGAGGGGGCTCGGTTCGCCTCTTCTCGTATCATGGCAACGGCGTCAGGCAAGAATTCGTCATCATCATCAAGCCAGGCTATCCAGTCTGAGTTTGATATCCGTATACCGGCATTTCGAGCGGCATTTACCCCCTTATTCTTGGGTTGAGTAATGACTTGCACATTTCGATGCGCTTCGGCTATCTCTCTTAAAAACTCGGACGTATCGTCGGTGCTGCCATCATTCACGACGATAATTTCATCAGGCACGACAGTTTGATCAAAGACGCTCTGTAGCGCCCTTTCAAGCAAGGGGCGCCTGTTCATGGTGGGTATCAAGATGCAGATCTTGTTTCTATTCGTGTCCATACAATGAATCTTTGATTGCTCGTAGTATATCTTCGTCCGGTAGGGAGAGCATGCAGGTAAAGTATTTTTTACCTTGGAAATCGGTAAAACAATCACCCCCTTTTAATCCATCGCAGGTACACACCGCATCGTTCTTCAGGATACGGGCGTTCTTATTGTAGCTAGGCAGCCATGTCGGGTTAGAGTTATTGGCTATAACGACAGACCGTGCGCCCAACACTCCCGCTACATGGGTAATGCCGGTATCCACTCCGACATACAGAGCAGAATTCTTTATGATCGCGGCAATGTCGTGTATGGAGCGATTAATGACCACGACTCCCGAGACTCCGCTTGCACGGAGGACATGCGTTACGAACTCAACGTCCTTCTTTGAAGCGGTGAGAACGAAATCAAAATCTTTATTCACGTCCTTTAGATTTTCCAAGAGAGAAATCCAGCGACTAGCCGGTAAACTCCTAGATTCATTTGCCGCGCACATGTGGAACACCACATACTCTTTGTGTTTGAGTGGCGGCATCGGTACTACCTCCGTGTTCAATTTAAAATTAAAAGATGGGGTTATATTTCTTTCTTTCAAATTCATGAGTGGCAGCAACTTGCTTAAGTTGCGTATAAAAGACTCGTCTTTTTTGAAATCAGCCTTTTTCGCGAAATATGCGGCATGTTCCTTGCCAATGGTGAAGCCGACCGGAGAATTTCTGTAATTACCTAAAGACACGAGCTTCATAAAAACAAACAGGAACGTTGGCAGTAGTCCGAAACTCAATGGCCCGATCACGGTCACCCGGGAAAACAGGAGTCGCGGGAGCAGTTTCAGGAAGCTCCTCTTTTTTGAGAGATCGACAAAATCTATCCAACCGTACTCGGACGACATGTCTTTGATCAATCTGAAATTATTGGCAACACCGACCACGAAGACCGCATCGCTCTCTTGAGTATGTATTTCCTCGAGAAATGGAGCGGCCATAAGCATGTCGCCTATGGTTCCGTAATTGAAATAGAAGTATTTCTTTTTAAGGATACTCATTTTTCCAAGATGAAGAAGTGGTGATACTGATTCTCAAAAGGGACAAACTCATCGAGTATTTTGAATTTTTCCGAAATCAATGATCTCACCGATTTGGCAGCGTAACCTTTTTTACCGATCTCCCAATAATGTTCGCCGTTAAATCTGTGCTTTTTATGGAATGGGATCTTGATTGAAAATTTAAACTCCGGCAAAAACGGCACCTTAAGCAGGAATTTAATAGGAGGTCCGAAATGAGGAAGCGAGATGACCGCATAGTTCCGAGTAACTCTCCGTATCTCTTCTAGACAACCCTCTAATTTTTCAAAAGGCAGGTGTTCTAGGACTTCGGCACAAACGACCACGTCAAACGAATTGTCAGCTATGGGCATATGTTCTACTGATCCCAGCACATCGGGTTCTAAGTCGCGGGCTATATCAATAGAGGTGTAGGTGATATCAGTATTATTTTTTATGTAATTACCAAACACTTTGTCTCCCACCCCTACCTCTAAAATGCTTCCAGGGTTTAATTTCGTGACGCTTTTTATCTGATAGTAGTAGCTTGCGAACCGTGCCAGGTCGCCATACTGTAAGGAACTGTAGTGATCTTTATCAACCTGTTTCATTTTTCAATAATAGTATAAAGAGTTCTGATCAATGCGGAGGGGGAGGACATGTTTCAGATCCCTAAGACATGGCCTCCGATACGGCTCCATCTAGACTACCGGTTTTGCGTAAATTTGCTAGCGGACCACGAACCGCGTGATAGCATTCAGGATACATCGTATGAATACCGATCAACCTGCCCCGCGACACCTGGCAAAGGCAGCCGCGCTCTTGCGCGAGAGGGGCATACGCGGATTTGCACGCGCATGCAGTGCATTCCTCGCATACCGGATACGCTGGGTTCGCGATGGCCTGCTCGGGGCGATGCCGGAGCCGGCGCTGGCTGTTTTTGCGGCGCTCAGTAAGCGGCCAGAGCATTCAAGCAGCCCGGCAGCTCTATATGCGCGGGCACAGCGTTATTTCTTCGGATTGTTCGAGCCGTCGCAGATACCGGAAGAATTTATTGCACTCCTGACCGCCGCTCGAGAAGTGCGGCCGGATGTTCTCGTAGAGATAGGTACTGCGAAAGGGGGAACACTGCTGTGTTGGACGGCGCTTGCGCATGACACTGCCACGATCGTCAGCATGGATCTTCCAGACGGCAAGTTCGGCGGCGGGTATGAGAAGTGGAGAATTCCTTTTTTCAAAGCGTTCCGGCGAGCGAAGCAGCGTTTAGAGCTTT
Source organism: uncultured Candidatus Saccharibacteria bacterium (assembly GCA_964455225.1). Lineage (GTDB taxonomy): Bacteria > Patescibacteriota > Minisyncoccia > Phycocordibacterales > Phycocordibacteraceae > C7867-001. The sequence goes on along the minus strand of CAYVUT010000012.1, from coordinate 11,080 downwards.
TGCGTCTTGACTCGCATGCCGCGGAAAGCGTTGATGCTCTACGCACAGTTCTTGGCGGCAAGCCGATAGACGTGCTGTTTATCGACGGCGATCATTCGTATGAGGGGGTGAAGAAGGATTTTGAGTCGTATGCGCCGCTCGTGCGCACGGGCGGCATCATTGCGTTCCACGACATTGCGCCCAAAGGAGTCGCGAAGAAGGTGGGAGGCGTGCCCGTATTCTGGCGCGAGGTGAAAGAACGGTATCCTCACCAGGAGCTCGTCCACGATGCGGCGCAAGACGGGTTCGGTATCGGCTATCTGCGGGTATGAGCATGGGGGAGCGGCCTGGTGCGCCTGGTGAAACCCGAAGGCCATTCCCGCGCGTTCCCATCTGCATATGATGCGCGCGTTCATCGAGCGATTGGGGAGACGGGGCGGCGTTGATATCGGTTATTTCGGTTCCGCTGGATTCTGGATGGGTACGGGCACGGTCCTGACGGCGATGTGGGCGCTCGCGCTATACGTCGCTTTCGCTAGGCTCATCCCGCAGGACGTCTATGGCATCTACCAATTTGTCCTCTCCATAGGATCCGTGCTCGGCGCGTTCACGCTCACTGGCATGAATAACGCGATCGTCCGCGCGGTCTCGCGTCATGCCGAGGGCGAGCTCGGCGTGTCGGTCAAATTGCAGCTCACATGGGCCGTACTGCCTTTTGCCATGGCGCTCGTGGCCGCGGGGTATTACGCCTACATGGGCAACGGGGTGATCGCGGCAGCCATCCTGATGACCGGCATCTTCATTCCGGTGACGAATGCGTTCAATACGTATGCGGCGTTCTTGATCGGGAGAGGGGATTTTCGAAGTTCATTCTGGTACGGCCAGGCATATAATCTCGCGTATTACGGAGCGCTCCTGATAGCGCTCTTTCTGACGCACGACCCGCTCCTTCTGGTGTTGGTGAGTCTCGGCACAGGATGCGGCATGACCGCGCTCCTATATCTGCTCGTCGTTCGTCGCTACCGCCCGAATGAGGTGCGGGATGGTGAGACGATCCGTTTTGGTACGCATCTGAGTTTCGCTAATGTGTTGAGCACGATATTCCTCCAGCTCGACAACATCCTCGTATTTCACTTCCTAGGCGCGGTCCCGCTTGCTATCTATGCGTTCGCGACCAATATACCGGATCGGGTGGGCGCGCTCTTCAGGAACGTGAGCGTTGCGGCGCTCCCGAAGCTGTCAGTACGTTCGCCAAGCGCCATCCGTTCGAACATCGCGTCTCAGACCCTAAAATTTTCAACACTGACTGCGCTCGGGTTTCTGGGGTATGCCGTGTGCGCGCCGATCCTATTCAAGCTCTTCTTTCCGGCGTATGGTGCCGCGGTGCCCTACACGCAAGCCTATGCGTTGGTGCTCGTGTTAAACCTGGCCGCAGGCCTTCTTGGTACCGCGCTGGTCGCGGCGAAAGCGACGCGGGAGATTTATGTGTACAACATGACCAATCCGCTATACGGCACGCTCCTCATGCTTGTGGGAGTATCGTCCTTCGGATTGTGGGGTCTGATCGTCGCTCGCGGCACGACGAATCTTCTTAATGTCGCGTTCCTTCTGATTCTCTTGTGGCGGATGCGTGACTCAGAAAGCGGCGCAACGCCCGCAACGATCGTTCCTTGAGCGTGGCGTAGCCGCTCACTCGGGCCAGATACGCGCCATATCCTTCTTTCGGCCGATCGGTCGCGATGTGGATGCCATGCTTTTGTATGAGCCGGAGCGCATCATAGCGCCACATGCCCTTGTGTATGCCATTCAAGTACGGCAGCACCGGGTCTTTTTTCCAGGCGCCGAGGAACAGGCCCGGTATCGATGCGCTCTCCGCGCTGCCGCGCGTCTCGCACTCTCCTGGCGTATCTCCGAGCGCGAGGATGCGGCGAAACGTCTCTGTGCGCCACAGTGTGGCTTGGAACGAAGCGGAGAATAGTGTGCCCTTGCGGATGACGCCGAGCCGTACATCCTCGCTCCAGGGATCATGCGGCGGCGGGTCGGCGATGAGGCGGATCGCGCTCAGGTCCGGGCGAGTCGCAAGCTGGTCGAGATATTTGACGAGTCGCGCCGTGTCGACCGTGCGCTCGAGGAAGTAATCCGTGTGCATGAATATGAAGAACGGCGTATTGATCTGATCGAGCGCTCGGTTCATGCGCACTGACCACTGCTTTTCCCAAGAGCTGTCGCGAGCAGCGGGTATGAGTACCGGGTGCACGCGTGCGTCTCGATACGTCTCCTCCTCGGTCATGAGGTATATGGGGAAGGGGCAGTCAGGCCAGTAACGGAAGAGGAGAGAGAAGAAAGGCCCCCAAGTCTCTCGGTAGGAGTCCCTCCCGGCAACAAGCACGGCGCATCTCGCTTGGATTTTCTCCATGTAGTCGTAGTATACGGCCAATTGCTCTTCTTGGCGCAAGAGGGGTATGATGGAAATTCATGAACGATCTCGAAAGATATTTCAACGATAATTCCGGCCGCCTGATCCATAAATGGCAGCACTACTTCGAGATCTATGATAAACACTTTTCGCGATTCAGAGGCAAGGAGGTTGTCGTGCTCGAGATTGGCGTTTCGCATGGCGGCAGCCTTCAGATGTGGAAACAGTATTTCGGTGATCGTGCCAGGATTTTCGGCGTCGATGTCGACCCGCGCTGCAAGAGTTTTGAAGAAGAGCGCGTCTCAATCTTCATCGGTTCGCAGAGCGATCGGCAGTTTCTCCGAGACCTGAAGAAGACGATACCCAAAGTCGACGTGCTCATCGACGACGGCGGCCACACGATGAGGCAACAGATCGTCACCTTCGAAGAATTGTTCGATCATGTCAAAGATGATGGCGTGTATCTGTGCGAGGATTGCCACACGTCCTACTGGCCGGAATACGGCGGCGGATATCGCCGCCGCGGAAGCTTCATTGAGTACAGCAAACGCTGGATCGATTATCTGAATGCGTTCCATTCGCGCACGCCGCGTCTCGCGGCCAATGATTTCACTCGATCAGTCAAATCTGTCCATTACTACGATAGTATCGTCGTCGTCGAGAAGGGGAATCGGACAAAACCGATCGACGTGAAGACTGGCACCCCGAGCTGGCAAGGGGCGAAGCGGACGCTTTCAATGCGCGAGCGACTCACGGAGCGTCTCAAGCGGGCTTGCAACACCAGCTTTGCGTGGCTCAACATCCCGTTCTATATACGCTAACTCGGTTTGCTTGGTTCTAACGAGAGGATAAGAAATCAGGGGAGCGCTTCGCGTGATATAGTAGCCACCATCATGGCACGGGATGGGGTTCTCGCATGGGTACGGTGGCTGGCACTTGGAGCGCTGTTCCTTATTCCGTTTACGCCGCTCATCGTCGCAAATTCCTCATTCTTCCCGTTCATCACGGGCAAGGCGTTCTTCTTTCGGATCCTCACGGAGATTGCGGTCGGCGCATGGGTGCTGCTTGCGCTCTTCGACAAAGAGTACCGTCCGCGTTTTTCGTGGATCGGGGGTGCGGCGTTCGCGCTCATTGCCTGGATGTTCATCGCTGACCTGTTCGCGGTCAATGCGGAGAAGGCGTTATGGTCGAATTTCGAACGCATGGAAGGCTTCGTGCTCCTTATACATTTATATGGTTTCTTCCTTGCGGCGGGAAATGTGCTGCGTGTCGAGAAGAAGTGGCGGGCGTGGTTCCTCACTTCTCTCGGGGTCTCGACCATTCTCGTGTTCCATGCATTCTTGCAGCTCTCTGGCGCCGCTCCGATTCATCAAGGCTCGACGCGTATCGACGCATCGTTCGGGAACTCGGCATACTTCGCGATCTACCTGCTTTTCAATACCTGTATCGCTTTCTGGCTCGCGCTCACGGAAGAGCGGCGCTTCTTGCGGTATGCGCTCCTTGCGCTTGGCGTGGTTGAGGGCTACCTCGTGTTCCTCACGCAGACACGCGGTACCATACTTGCGCTTCTGGGCGCAGCCGCGCTCTCAGCGCTCCTGACGGCGCTCACGGCAGGGAAGCGGGCGCGTACAGTGGCGGTCGGGGCGCTTCTCACGCTCCTGGTCTTCGTGGGCGGATTCCTTGCGCTGCGTGAGAGCGCATTCGTGCAGGAGAACGGGACGCTCGAACGCATCGCATCGATCTCCCTTGCCGACGGAGAAGTGCGCTTCACTATCTGGGGTATGGCGTGGGAAGGATTCAAAGAGCGTCCGCTCCTTGGGTGGGGTCAAGAGGGGTTCAACTACGTCTTCAATAAGTATTACGAACCATCGCTCTATGCGCAGGAGCCGTGGTTTGACCGTGCACACAATGCGTTCATCGACTGGCTCATGGCAGGCGGGCTCCCGGCACTTGCGGCATACCTCGCGCTCTTCGTGAGCGCCATCGTCCTGTTGTGGCGCCGCTCCGAATTATCTCGCCCAGAGCGCATCGCCCTCACTGCCGCGCTCTTAGGGTATGCCTTTCACAACCTCTTCGTGTTCGACAACCTGTATTCATACGTGTATTTCTTCGCCATCCTCGCACTCATCGAGAGCCAGGTGGGGCGGCAAAGCGCGCGTCTTGAGTCGTACCCGGAGGTAGCACGCGACAATGCTCCGGCAGCGCTTGCGGCGGGCGCAGCGCTCCTTCTCGTATTCATGTATGTAGTGAATGCGCCAAGCGCGCGCGCCGCACGCGATCTCATTACGGCGATCTCACCATCAGGCGCAGGCATCGAGACGAACGTGCGTGCGTTCGAGGCGCTCCTCCTGGATCCGCCGCCACAAGCGCAAGAGATACGCGAGCAGCTGGTTTCCTTTGCGGGACGGGTCGTAGGAGAGGCAACAATTCCTGCGGCTATACGCCAAGAAGTGGCAGCGCTCACCGTGCGCGAGTTCGAGGCGCAGAATACGGCGCATCCCGGTGATATGCGCACGCTGATACAGCTCTCCGCCGCGTACCGTGTTGCGGGTGATGTGGCGGGAGCGCGCGAAGCGCTCCAGCAGGCCGTCGCGCTCTCGCCGCAAAAGCCCCACACGCTCCTGCAGCTCGCGTTTCTCGAGTGGGAGATTGGAGCGGTCGAGGAGGCCGAGAAGCATGCGCGTGCGGCGTATGAGCTTGCGCCGGAGTTTTCAGACCTTGCGGCGTATGCGGCGGCTGGCCACCTGATCGCCGGGAATCGTGCAGCTGCTGATGCATTGCTTACCGGCGCGTTTGGCACGACGACGGTCGATCATGCCGCGCTCTCCTATGCGTACTATCGCATCAAGGATTATGCGAGCCTCATTTCGTTGTGGCGGTTGCGTATTGCAAAACCCGACGCGACTGCCGATGCGTGGTTTGGACTTGCGGCGGCAGAGTTCCTTGCGGGCGACGCGTCTGGCGCCGCACGCACGGTTGCTGAGGTGAGCGCACGGTTCCCGCAAGTGAAAGAGCGAGGAGATGCGTTCCTTAAGGAGATGGCACAACTGCGCGCGCAGCAATGATGTTCCGTACGCTCGTTCCACTCGCTCCTCACACCACGTTCCGTATCGGAGGCCCGGCGGACTTTTTTGTTGAAGCCCATACTGACGCGGAGATAGGAGAAGCGTGCGCGAAAGCACGCGAGCAAGAGAGGTCGCTCGTGGTGCTTGGCGGCGGCTCGAACGTGCTCGTGCCGGACACGGGTGCGCGCGGCGTGGTGGCTCGTCTCGTTTCCAAGGGCGTAGCTTTTGAGGAGCGCGCGGATACGGTGTCCTGCATCGCGGAGGCTGGTACCTCTTGGGAAGAGGTGGTGCGCGTCACCTCGAGTGAAAACCTCTGGGGCATCGAGAATCTCGCGGGCATCCCTGGAACGGTAGGTGGTGGAGCGGTGCAGAACATCGGCGCATACGGCGCCGAGCTCGCAGAATCGCTCGCATGGGTAGAGGCGCTCGATGCCCGGGATGGCACGATCATCCGCCTTACAAAACAGGAGATCGCGCCCGCCTATCGTGACAGCATTTTCAAAAAACGACCCGAGCTCGTCATTTTGCGTGTCGCACTACTGCTGCAGAAAGCGGGTGCGCCTCGACTGACGTATCCTGATCTTGCGGCGCTCCAGCAGGGGGCGCACGTGCCGCTTGAGACGCCGGGACAGGTAGCGGATGCGGTGCGCGCCATACGCGCTCGGAAATTTCCTGATCTCACCAAAGAAGGTACGGCTGGCTCGTTCTTCAAGAATCCATTGGTAGGAGAAGAGCAGGCGCGCGAGCTCATGGGTCAGTTTCCTGGCATGCGTCAATTCACGGTTGCTGACGGTCGCGTAAAGATCGCGCTTGCGTGGATACTTGATCATGCGCTAGGGCTTAAAGGGTTTCGTATGGGTAAAGCGCGACTCTTCGAAGCGCAGCCGCTCGTCATTGCTACAGAATTCGGAGCGACTGCGCAGGAAGTAGATGCGCTCGCGCGCGAAGTAGAAGAGCGCGTGCGCAGCGTAACCGGACTCGCGATCGAACGAGAGGTCGTGCGCTTCGCGTAACGCACAAAATTTTTCCGCGAAAGTTATCCACAGAAATTATTTTTTCCGTACAATTTTTTTTTAATCGCGCGATAATTACTTGCAGGAACATTTGCACAAACTTTTTGCGCAAATGGGTCGATATATCAACCATCACCGTACTACCATCATGGCTGCAAAAAAGAAGGCAAAGAAGGCAACGAAGAAAGTTGCAAAAAAGAAGACCACGAAGCGCCGCCGCTAAGGTCTCAAAAGAAAAACTCCTTGATGGAAATCAAGGAGTTTTTCTTTTGAGCGCCGCGTCGCCCGTTTCCGGCCCAAATGGTATAGTAGCGGGGCGAAAACATGGCCGGTTTCCTCTCCAAGCTTTTCTCAAAAAACCAGTCGGAAACCTTCGTAAAGAAGGCGGCTCCGTTCGTGGCTGCTGCAGGGACGCTTGAGGCTACGCTTGCCTCGCTTGCTGATGCCGACCTTGCCGGGAAGATTTCCGAGATCCGCGCCCGTTCAGAGAACGGCGTTTCGGCAACCGATCTGCCGCACGTATTTGCGCTCGTGCGCGAGGCGGCAAAGCGCACGCTTAACCAGCGCCACTACGATGTGCAACTGGTAGGCGGTCTCGCCCTCACTGAAGGGAAGATTGCCGAGATGCGCACGGGTGAAGGCAAGACGCTTGTGGCGACGCTCCCCGTCACCGCAGCTGCGCTTGCTGGCAAGGGCGTGCATGTCGTCACGGTGAACGACTACCTTGCGCGCCGCGACGGCGCATGGATGGGGCAGGTATACGCTCTTCTCGGTCTTTCCGTCGGCATCGTTACCTCAACGGGTTCTTATATATATGACGCGACGCATGTCCAGAAAGAGGAAGACGCTGAGCGTGATGCGCAAGGTTCGTTCCGTGTGTTTTACGATTATCTGCGTCCAGTAACGAAGCGCGAGGCATACGCTGCAGACATTACCTACGCGACCAACAATGAGCTAGGGTTCGACTATCTGCGCGACAACACTGCCTACGACGCAGCGCAGATCGTGCAGCGTGGGCATGCGTACGCGATTGTCGACGAGATCGACTCTATCCTCATAGACGAAGCGCGTACCCCGCTCATCATCAGCGGTCCTGCGGGCGACTCCGAACGTCTCTATGAGCGGTTCGCGGGCATTGCGCACGGCTTCGCGGAGGGCGAGGATTTCACAGTCGACGAGAAGCAGCGTGCCATCCAGCTTACCGACGCGGGTATGAAAAAGGCTGAACAAGCGCTCGGTATCGAGAATCTCTATGCTGAGGGCGGCATGAAGTATGCGCATCACCTCGAAACCGCGGTGCGCGCCAAAGCGCTTTTCAAGAAAGACAAAGAATACGTCGTGCAGGGCGACGAGATTGTCATCGTCGACGAGTTCACGGGGCGCTTGCAGCCTGGCCGCAGATGGTCCGAAGGGCTCCATCAGGCGATTGAGGCGAAGGAGGGGGTCATGGTGAAGGCGGAGACACGCACCTATGCCTCGGTGACCTTCCAGAACTATTTCCGCATGTATGACTCGCTCGCGGGCATGACGGGTACCGCGCTCTCTTCCGAAGAAGAGTTTTATACCGTGTATGGTCTTGAGGTCGTCGTCGTGCCGACGCACCGGCCTATCGCGCGCAAGGATTATGACGACCTGATTTTCCAGACCGCGGCAGGGAAGTATCGCGCGGTTGCGCGCGATGTGAAGGCGCGTCATGAAAAAGGGCAGCCGGTCCTGGTCGGCACCGTGTCAATCGAAGACAACGAGGTGATCAGCTCCTATCTGCGGGATGCCGGCATCCCGCATGAGGTCTTGAATGCGAAGAACCATGAGCGAGAGGGCGAACTTATCGCGCAGGCGGGCCGCAAGGGCCGGGTGACGGTCGCGACAAACCTCGCGGGTCGCGGCGTCGACATCAAGCTCGGAGGAGATCCGGCAGAACCAAGCGAGCGCGAAGCGGTGATGAATGCGGGAGGGCTCGCGGTCATCGGCACCGAGCGTCATGACGCGCGTCGCATCGACAATCAGCTTAGAGGCCGCGCGGGACGTCAGGGAGATGCGGGCGAGACCCGTTTCTATGTCTCGCTTGAAGACAAGCTCATGCGCGTCTTCGCGTCGGACACCTTGAAGAAAGTCATGGGGCGCCTCGGTCTCCCTGAAGACGAGGCGATCGAGAGTTCCATGATCACGAAATCGCTCGAGACGGCACAGACGCGTATCGAGGGTTTCAATTTCGATTCGCGCAAGCAGGTGCTCGCGTACGATGACGTCATGAACACGCAGCGTCTCGCGATTTATGCGCGGCGCCGCGCCGCGCTTCTGGGGAGCGCAGAAGATGTAGAGCGCATCGTGCAGGACATGCTTGCGGGCGATGAGGCTGCCAAGCAGGCATTTGCCAAGAAGAGAGAAGAATATGGGCCGGACGCGTTCGCGACGATACTCCGCCGGCTCCTCCTTCAGGTGACTGACACGTTCTGGCTCGAGCATCTCGAGACCATGGATTACCTGCGCCGCTCGGTCTCACTACGCGCATATGGGCAGCGCGACCCGCTGATAGAATATCCGCGCGAAGGCCTCGCACGCTTCCGTGATCTTGAGGAGAGTGTCGCGCTTGCGGTGCGCCGCACGATCCCGAACATCGTTCCCGCGGATGATGCGCGCATCCGTGCCGAAGAACAGAAGACGCGCGCGAAGCTCGTTGCGGTTGGTGCGGAAGAAGGCGGCTCAGCTGCTCAGAGCGTAAAAGCGGCAGAGTACGGACGCAACGATCTGGTGACCATCAAAAAAGGAGAAGAGACGCAGACGCTCAAATTCAAGAAGGCCGAACCGTTCCTTGCTGAGGGCTGGGTCGTCGTCGGCAATCCCCAAGTGTAAGATCCCACCATATATGGTGGGATCTTGGATTACAATTTTTTATACCGTTTAGGTTCAGGAAACAAGAGAAAGTGAAGAGGATATTTCTTTTTGAGACGACGCAGCACCTCGCGCGCACTGTAGTACGTCGCAAAGGTTCTCCCTTTGAATTCGCGCTCCATGCCCGCAATCGCTTGTTCATATCCTGGCATCTGATCGTTCAGCCAGTGTTCACGAACCTCGTCTTGGGATGCTCCTTGAAGCAGTAGTCGTGCAATAAGGATGCGGCGTCCCAGCATGACGCGTTCGCTTTCGGTAAGCAGATCCTTCAAGAAAAGCTTCATATCAGTGCGGCCGCGTACGGATCCCGCGGCAGTGTAGAGCGTATCGAGCGTTTTAATGCGCTCAATCTCGGAAAGATCGCTCAAGCGTCGCTTCATGCTATGTAAGCATAGTACGAAACTCCCAATCCCACCATATATGGTGGGATTGGGAGTTTCGTGGAGAGTCTGGTAGGGTGGGAGTAATGGCATTTGTTGATGAGATAAAAATACACGCGGCCGCCGGAAAAGGCGGTGATGGTGTCGTGCGTTGGATCCACATCAAGGGTACCGAAAAAGGCGGTCCTGGCGGCGGTGATGGCGGCCGCGGCGGCGACGTCATCCTTGAGGGCGTTCACGATCTCGCGGCGCTCGTGAATTTCCGCTATGAAAAGAAGTTCCGTGCGAAGAACGGCGAGGCGGGTTCGAATAATCTCAAAAACGGCGGGAACGGCGATGCGCTCATCCTTAAGGTTCCGGTGGGGACGGTAGCGACAGTTCTGGAGACCGGCAAGACGCTCGAGATCACGAAGGAGGGAGAACAGATCGTGCTTTTTAAGGGCGGCGGAGGCGGTAAAGGAAATGCTCGGTTCAAGGGTTCGACCAATCAGAACCCCTTCCACTCGACGCCCGGAAGGCCGGGAGAGGAGGGCGATGTCCTGCTTACCCTGAAGCTTATTGCGGACGCTGGTCTGGTGGGGCTGCCAAACGCTGGGAAATCATCCCTCCTGAATGCGCTTACGCGGGCAAAGTCAAAGGTGGGCGCGTATGCCTTCACCACGCTCGAGCCGGCACTTGGCGATTTCCATGGCCGCATCCTCGCAGACATTCCGGGCCTTATAGAAGGAGCCTCGACTGGACGAGGTCTTGGCACGAAGTTTTTAAAACACATAGAAAGAACAGGACTCATGCTGCATCTCGTCTCGGCAACCCAAGATGACCCCATCGCGGCCTATAGGGAAGTGCGCAAGGAACTCGAGTCGTTCGGGCACGAACTTGGAGCGAAGCGGGAGGTCGTGGTCCTGTCAAAAATAGACCTCGTAGACCCCTCGGAACGCGAAACGAAAGCAGAGCTCTTACGCCGAGAGACGGGCAGGGAAGTGCTTGAAGTAACGGTTGAGGATGAGAAAGAGCTCAAGCAGTTTGCAGACAAGCTAGCGAAATACCTAAGCGCGTAGCCAAGCAACTTCAC
>CAYVUT010000012.1:0-253 GCA_964455225.1 uncultured Candidatus Saccharibacteria bacterium | reverse complement strand
GGTCCATGCCGAACTTCGCACAGAGACGAAGATGTTTTGCTCCTGCAAGAACGATCCGGACGAGACGCGTCCGAACGTGAACGTATGTCCGATCTGTCTTGCGCACCCCGGCACGCTCCCGGTACCTAACAAAGAAGCGGTGCGGCACATCTTGCGGATGGGGGCGGCGATCGGCGGCAAGCTCGCCACAGAGTTTAGTGAATTCGATCGCAAGAGTTATTTCTATCCAGACATTCCGAAGGGATATCAGATC
>CAYVUT010000011.1:3925-26146 GCA_964455225.1 uncultured Candidatus Saccharibacteria bacterium | reverse complement strand
TCGATCGAGGAGGTGTTGCGCGCGGTCTCCGAATAGAGCGTGTCCAAAAACCTCACCTGCTTCGTTACGGGTCCCGCTGATTTCCTCCGCCGTACCGCAGAGTACGTCTACGAAAATCAGCATCCCGTGCCTCGCATCTGAAAGTTTTTGAACACGCTCTAGTTATCAAGCGTGCTGGTTTGACAGCAGAGTCTCGGCTGCGATAGTTGAAGACAGACGTGTTCCCTATGCCGGCTCGCGCCGGAGGAGGTGTTGTCATGAAGAACCCAGTTGGGGTTCGCCATCTCACGCGCGACATTATGCAGCGGCTTGGCCGCGGCGAGCTCGCGCTCGTGGAAACCTCAAGCCTTGCGAGCGGAGAAGCCGCGCTCAAGCACACACTCGCGCTCGACGAACGGAATCGTGTCGTGGTTACCATCCCCGCTCTCGGATTTTCCGGCGACGCGTGGCTTTCCTTCCATGAAGAGGCCGGATTTCCTGTCGATGAAGATGCAAAAAAGCTCCTCATGCATCCGCAGTACGATGAGCATCGCCTTACCGTGGGAAGGACGTATCGAGTTGCGCTCATTCGGGGCGACGAGATCGCGGACGACAAGAAGCGTACGCTCCGCGCGCTTCGGGCCATCGCAGATCATGAGTACGGAGCAGGCACCTGCGCGCGTACCAAGGCAGAGCTCGCGTCGCTCCTGCGGTGCACCATTTCGGACTGGCAGCTTAACCAGTGGGGCATCTGGCATGTGAACGTGCTTCATGACCCGATTCCCGACTCTGACGGCGAGCTGCGGACGCTCTCTCTAAGCAGAGACCTGGGTGGGCGGCGTCTTGATTCCGAGTGCCACGACATTGACGACTGCTGGCCCCGCGCGGTCGCCGTGGCGGTGCTTCTTCCGGAGTAGTCTGCACACAGTATTCGGCCCTGCGCACATGCGCGGGGCCGCTTTCATTCCCGCATGCTACGATTGTGTCTAAATGAAATACACCGTTACGATTCGGAAAGAAGGCGCGGCACCAGAAACGCGCGTCATCGAGGCTCCCTCGCGGTTCGCGGTGTATGGGCAGGTGGAGAAAGAGGGTGGCACGGTCGTCACCCTCGTTGAGGGCGCGGCCGGGCCCCGCTTTCCTAAGTGGGCCAACATCACTTTCGGTACCGGCATCAAGTCCGCTGAGATCATCACCATGACCAAGAACCTGGCCGCGATGCTCACTGCCGGCCTCTCCCTCTCCCGCGCGCTCTCGGTCATCGAGCGGCAGTCGAGCAACAAATATCTCAAGAAGCTCATGACCGACGTCGGCAACTCGATAGCCAAAGGCTCCTCGCTGCATGAGGCGCTCGGGACGCATAAGGATGTGTTCTCTGGTCTCTATATCGCGATGGCAAAGGCGGGAGAAGAGTCCGGCTCATTGGCAGAGTCGCTCTCGATCGTCGGCCTTCAGATGGAACGCACGCACGCGCTTATCCGCAAAGTGAAAGGCGCGATGATCTATCCGGCGGTCGTCATCGTCGCGGTGGCCATCGTCGGCGTCCTCATGCTCATGTTCGTCGTGCCAACTCTCTCCGCGACATTCAGTTCGCTCGGCACCGAATTGCCGCTCGCGACGCGCGTGATCGTGGCGCTCTCGGACTTCATCATCGGTAATTTCATCGCGTTCATCGCGGTCGTGCTGACACTCATCCTTCTCGCCATCCTCTTCATCCGTTCGAAAGTCGGCGGCACCCTCATCCTTAAGGGAGTGCTCCATCTCCCTGTGATCGGAGAACTCGTGCGCGAGACATACGCGGCGCGTACCTGCCGCACGCTCTCCTCGCTCCTTTCTTCGGGCGTGCCGGTTCTCGACGGGCTCGCTATCACTGAAGAGGTGGTCGGTACGCCGGTGTTTGCGCACGTGGTCGCCGAAGCCCAGGCTCGCGTGAAGAAGGGCGATCCGCTCTCGGCGGCATTTGCGGAACACACGAAAATCTACCCGATCCTGGTAGGTGACATGCTTGCCGTGGGCGAGGAGACGGGCAACGTCGCAGAGATGCTTAAGAAGACCGCAGAGTTTTACGAAGAAGACGTTTCCGATAAGACGAAAGATCTTTCTACCATCATCGAGCCGGCACTCATCCTGTTTATCGGCATATTCGTCGGCATATTCGCCGTCTCCATGATCGCGCCGATCTACTCGCTCTCTTCCGTCATCTAGTCGGGAAGGATTACGTACGTTCCTCTGTCGACAGCCCAGCCGGCGCCAGGGCCTGAGGTGAAGTTCGCGTTCTGTAGGCCGGCCAAGTACGCAAGCGTCGAGTTGTTATTGAGCTTCACCTGATATCCGGTCACCTGATTCACCGAAGCGTTGTTGCCGATCGTGATGCGGCCATAGGGCGCGTAGAGCAGGACACTGCTTGCGTTATTGGTCATGACGATAGCATTTGTTCCCGAGTTCATCGAAACCACAAGGGGATAGCTTCCAGGAGTTCCATTCCCGCCGACGGTGATGTTGTTTGAGAGGTCAACCTTGCCTTTGTTTGCACGATCCGCAGGATCATCGGCGATGAGTACGACTCCTTGGGAGCCGGCTGATGCAGCTGTGCGAAAAATCGAGTTATTCGAAAGCGACACGTCTCCAACCACCCAGATAGGTCCCGATATATAGAGCGTTGCACCATTGTCGACCGTTAGATTGCCGTTGATCTTTGCCGGACCTAACGTTTCGGTTCCGGTGACTACGTGGTCACTCCCTATATAAGTGCTATCAGGAGCTTCAGTATCCATTTCCCATTCGGCAATCTGCGCGTCAGAAATTGGCAGGGGTTCAATAGGAGCATCTTCGTTCACGGGTATCTCTACGTGTACTCCCGTACACGTGTCCCATCCCGTGTTCGTGTACCTTGAAGTTCCCGTAATCGTGCAGTTCTCAAGTTTATGCGCGCGTGCAGTGCCGATCACGGAAACGCCGGTGATGGTCGATGTGCCTGCCGCAATCGCGTCCCCATTTATTGACCCGCCGCCCGAGATGTTGCCGTTTGAGTACACGCTACCCGTGACACTCGAACCATTGCTTGTCTGTAACCCTCCTGCACCCACCTGCACGCCATAGCGGAACGAGACGAGTGTCGAATCGACGCTCACAGTCGCGGTGATGGTGCGCTCGGCTATCGCATCCGCGCGGTTGGGGATGTAGCCGGTTGCCGTAACGCGGCGTGTGTCGCCGTCAATGACGGTAACGGTGCTCATGAACGTGCCTTCGCCAAGCGGCACCTCGAGCAGAAAGTCGCCCGGGAACGCCGCGAGCTGGTTGAGCTCGTACACCGCTTTTTCAAGCCCAGCCTCGGCCAGCGCGAGCGCCTGCGCTTCGAGGTTCATGTGGCGCTGGAGCCGTATCGTGGAGGTGACTTGGCCGGCAAGGCCGGTAGTGATGGTGAAGAGCACGGCGCCGACGACGAGCGAGAAGAGAAGGATGAAGCCGCGCGGACGAGGGTTGGTCATATGTTGCGTAGATAAATGTGCGAACGCACATGGGACTCGGTCGTCTCTCCGTATGCCGTGTCGGTCGTCGTCGCGTCGACGACGACGCTCGTTGCGCTCACGATGCTCGGATCGTCATACGTGAACGAGAGCGCGGCGAGCACGTCGGTCAGGCGTTTCGTGCCCGAGTCCCGGCTGCTTGCGGCATCAGCATCGACGAAGCGAAAGGCTTCAGTGCCGCTTGCGTGTATGCCGATGTAATCGAATGAGCCGCTCACGACGACGCCGCTCGCATTTATGGAAGGCAATTCGAAGATAGCGGTCGTCGTGCCTGAGGTGTAGGTGGTGCCCGAAAAGTCGTGAGAGGCGACGAAGTGCGATGCCTGCATACCCGCCTCGCGTGCTTCTTCGATGATGCTCGCCGCGCCTCCGGTAACCCCGAGCGAGATATCAAGAAAACGATAGGTCGTACTGAAGTTCACGTAGAGGTATGCGGCCGCGCTCATGAGGATGGCCGTGAGTCCCACGATGATGACGGTCTCGATGAGTGTGAAAGCGCGGTACATATTCTTAGAGTCCGCCTTGGTCGATCACGAGCGTCGAGAGCGAGGTGTACCGCTCATTATTGTCGCTCCCTACCCAGGACACGCCCACCTGTACCTGTTTCATCTTATCGTTGTAGGTCGTTACCGTCGTGCTTGCCTCCCCGCTCGGAAGGTCGGCAAGCTCGGCGACGGTGAAGGGTCCGCTACTGGGGAGCGCGTCATAGCCGCCCGCTCGGAGCTCGTCGAGCTTTGATTGCGCGATCCTTGTCGCAAGCTGCGTGTAGCGGATGCCGGCTGCGTTCTTCAGCAATACGCCCATAACCGCAAAGAGGGTGATCGATACCCCGAGAATGAAAATCGCGACTACCACCTCGACTAGGGTGAACGCTCTATGGGGATTGCTGCGGATGCGCATTGCTCAAGTATAACCGGTACCTTGAGCCTGCTATCATGGGGCCATGCTCATTGTTGCTAATTGGAAGGCGTATGTGGAAGCTCCCGAGAAGGCGCGCGCGCTCTTCGCGCGCGCGAAAACGCTCGCGCGTGCCTCGCGCGCGAAGATCGTGCTCGCTCCTCCCGCGCCGTTCCTTGGCATGCTTGCGCAGAAGAATAAATCGGCCGTACAGTTTGCCGCTCAAGACATCTCATCGGTGCCAAGCGGTGCGCATACCGGCGAAATCACCGGCGCCGCGGCAAGCGCCGCAGGCGCCTCCTTCGTGATCGTCGGCCACTCGGAGCGTCGTGCAGCAGGGGAAACGCTCGAGTCGATCGCACAAAAGCTGGGGAGGGCCGAGGCGCAAGGTCTTACGCCGATACTGTGCGTTGGCGAACGTGAACGGGATCCCGAAGGGAAATACCTTGCGTTCATTCGCGAAGAGATAACCTCCGCACTTACGCCTCTTTCAACAAAGGAGCGTACGCGTCTCGTGCTCGCGTACGAGCCGATCTGGGCAATAGGCAAGAGCGCGGAACACGCAATCTCACCGCTTGATCTCTCGGAAATGGTTCTCTACATCCGCAAGGTGCTTGCCGAGCTTTTGCCGGGAAAATCGGGTGCACGCATACCGATCCTCTATGGCGGCTCTGTCGAGCCCGCTAATGCGCACGCGCTCGCGGCCGCGAGCGGTATCGACGGATTCCTCGTCGGTCATGCATCAGTCGATCCGGCGATATTCTCTACGCTCGTAAAATCCGTTTCCTAACTATCCATGCGTTCTCTCCGCGATATTCCGCAGCTCCATAACGTACCCGTGCTGGTGCGAACAGCGATGAACGTGCCGATTGAGAATGGCGTCGTCGCAAACGACTACCGCTTGCGTCGGGCGCTTCCTACCATCGAGCACTTGTCCTCGCGCGGTGCGCGCGTCGTGCTCGTGAGCCATATAGGCGAGCAGGGGACCGAGACGCTCCGTCCCGTTGCGGACGCGCTTGGCGGATTTCTGCCGCGCGTCTCGTTTTGCGAGACGACTATCGGCGAGGCAGCGCGAGACGCGGTGCGGAAGCTTCGTCCCGGGGAGATTCTCGTCCTTGAGAATCTGCGCCGTCACAAGGGCGAGACCGCGAATGACCCGCAGTTTGCAAAGGAGCTGGCGCTCCTCGCAGACGTGTTCGTGCAAGATTCGTTTGATACCTGCCACCGCCTGCACGCCTCGATGGTGGGTGTGCCGAAACTTCTCCCGAGCTACGCGGGACTCCTGCTTGAGGAGGAGGTGAATGAGTTGCGGAAAGCACTTACTCCGCAGAGCCCATCGCTCGCCGTCATTGGCGGAGCGAAGTTCTCCACGAAAGAGCCTGTCTTAAAAACGCTCCTCTCCGTGTATGACCACGTGTTCGTCGGCGGTGCGCTCGCGAATGATTTTCTAAAAGCGTCTGGCCACAACGTAGGCGCCTCACTAGTTTCTGGCGCGCCGCTTGAGGAAGCTAAAGCGCTTATCGAGAATCCGAAGCTCGTTCTCCCGCTTGATGTGGTGGTCGCACCGAGCCGCCTGCTCGAAGAACCTGAGGTCCGGCTTCGTGCACGCGCAACGCCGCACGACACGATCAAGGACGATGAGGCGGTGCTCGACGTGGGTCCCGTTTCAACCGCGCATCTCGCCTCGCTTGCACACGAAGCGAAGACCATACTCTGGAACGGTCCTTTGGGAAACTATGAGCGCGGATTCGTCGATGCGACTGACACGCTTGCGCGCGCGGTCGCCGGGAGTCATGCGCACTCGCTTGTGGGCGGCGGCGATACGGTTGCAGCGATAGAGACGCTCGGTACGCTCCACACGTTTTCTTTCGTCTCCACGGGCGGCGGCGCTATGCTCGACTTGCTTGCGTATGGCACCCTTCCCGGCATCGAAGCGCTCGGCTAGGAGTTTGCCGAAAATCGCGCATTGCTTCGTTATGGGCCCCACCGACTTTTTCCGTCGTACCGCAAAGTACGCCTCCAAAAGTCGGCTGCCCATGCCTTGCACTGCATCGATTTTCGGCAAACTCGGACGGCACTGTTGTTCCTTGACTTTCTAGTAAACAGTCCTACCCTTACTCATCAGGTGTCGATGGAGAGGGGTCGATGAAAACGTTGATGGTAGGTTTGCTTGTCGTATGCGTAATCCTGGTCGTAGTTGCAACGGTCGTAGCGCGCAAGCGGGACGAACGTCGGCGGGAGGGACCGAGAGTGATACATCTCACGCCACGTGGAAGGCTCGTTGCCTCCCGGGTAAGGAGCCTCTGAATGAAAGTTTCGAAAACACCGGTTTCAAGGATGAAACCGGTGTTCGTTTTTTATGTGATCGCGTCGCGGATTCTTTTCGCGATAGCTCCCATGTCCTTCTCGGCCTTCGCATCTTTCGGCCAGAATTCGAACTCGCCGCGATCGTGGCGCGGGATGATATGAAAATGCAAATGGAACACGATCTGTCCTGCTGCTGCCTCGTGATTTGAGTTGATGTGCACGCCATGCGCGCCCACGGCATCCCGCACGGCGGGCGCGATGCGGCGCACCGTGCGCATCACGCGCGCAAGCGTTTCGTCATCGACATCAAAAATATTCCTGACCGGTTTTTTCGGCACCACGAGCGTGTGTCCCGGAGCGTTCGGATGAATGTCGAGAAAGGCGATGGTGTCATCGTCCTCGTACACGATCTCTGCGGGAATCTCTCGCCGGATTATTTTTGCGAACACCGTATCTTCCATGCAAGTAGCGTATCATAGCCCCCATGCTTCACGAACCGATCGAGCCTGCCGTGCGCGACGAGCTCCGTGCCTACGATGACCTCATCGCAAGCCTTCTGGCGCGGCGCGGCATCTTAACCAAGGAAGAGGCGGACGCGTTCCTCAACCCGTCGTACGACACACACCTCCACGACCCGCTTCTCATGAAGAACATGCGCGCGGCTGCCGAGCGCTTAGCGCGCGCGATCCAGAGCCGCGAAGCTATCGTCGTGTGGGGCGACTACGACTGCGATGGTATTCCCGGCGGCGTCATCCTGCATGACTTCCTGAAGAAGGCAGGTGCCAATTTTGAGAATTACATTCCGCACCGGCATGAAGAAGGGTATGGCGTGAATGAGGCGGGCATCGAGAAGCTCGCGGCGCGCGGCGTGACGCTCGTGGTCACGGTCGATTCGGGCATCGCTGACGTAGTGCCGGTGGCGAAAGCGCGTGCGCGCGGACTCGATGTCATTGTTACCGATCATCACGTGCCAGGCGAGGCGTTGCCTGACGCGATCGTCGTCAATCCGAAAGCGCATCCCGATGAAACGTATCCGTTTCGCGAATTGTGCGGCGCTGGTCTTGCGTGGAAGCTTGTCGTCGCGACGCTTGCGGTCGCTCCGGAATTGCGCGCGCAGATTCCCGTCGGGTGGGAGAAGTGGCTTTTGGATATGGCGGGGCTCGCGACGATCGCGGACATGGTGCCTTTGGTGGGCGAAAATAGAGTGATTGCCGCGTATGGTCTTCGCGTCTTGCGGAAGTCGCCGCGACTCGGTCTCCAGAAATTATGTCGGACGATGCGCACGACCCAATCATCCCTTTCGGAAGATGACATCGGATTCATGCTTGCGCCGCGCGTGAACGCCGCGTCGAGAATGGGCGACGCGCGTGATGCGTTCGAGCTCTTCACGACCACAGAGGAGCCGCGCGCAGACCTTCTCGCGAAGAAACTCGAAAAGCTCAATCGTGAACGTAAGGCATATGCAGGTGCGATTACGCGCGCGGCTCGCGAGAAAGTCGCAGCGCGGCAGATCCTCCCGGAAGTGATCGCGCTTGGGGATCCGGCGTGGCGCCCGGCGCTTCTCGGACTCGTTGCGAATACGCTCTCTGAAGAATATGAGCGCCCGGTGTTTTTGTGGGGACGTGAAGCAAACCAGTCGCTCAAAGGTTCGTGTCGTGCAGGAAGAGATGACGTGCATGTGGTGGAACTTATGCGCGAGGCGAGCGCGGTGTTCGCGCAGTATGGCGGGCATGCGGCTTCAGGCGGTTTCACGGTGAAATCAGACACGGTGTTCGATCTGGAGCAAGAACTGTGCGCTGCGTATGCACGCACGACCGGCACGCGCACGCGAAGCGCGGAAGGAGCCGTGCTTCATGCGGACGCGAAGATCGCTCCGCATGAGATCACCTCCGCATTTCTCACGAAGCTCGAGCAGCTTGCGCCGTTCGGGGAGCGGAATGAGAAGCCGGTCTTTTTGATCGAGGATGCGATCATCCACTCTCTTTCACGTTTCGGAAAATCCGGAGAGCATGTGAAGTGCACTATCGGCCACGACGCGCACGCGCGCACGATCGACGGTGTCGCATTTTTCGCGAAAGGAACGATGCGCGCATTTGCTGATGCGCATGTGCCTGGCGCGCGTGCGCGGATATTTGCGCATATCGAGCGAGATGGGTTTTCGCGCGCACGTCTTCCGCGGCTGCGGCTCATCGAGGCGCGGCTGGTACAATAGACGGCACTATGCGATTCACGATTTTTGCGGACGGCGGTGCGCGCGGAAACCCAGGGCCTGCAGGCGCGGGTGCTGTCGTGCTTGATGAGAGCGGCGAAACGGTCGCTTCGGTGTCTGCATTTCTCGGACATCGCACGAATAATTTTGCCGAGTACGAAGCAGTGATACGCGCGCTCGAGGCGCTCATAGCGCATGTCGGCAGCGCGGTGTCCGCAACGGAAGTCGCGGTGAAGATGGATAGCGAACTGGTCGTGAAGCAGATGCGTGGCGAGTATCGGGTGAAGCACCCCGTTCTTAAAGAGCAGTATGCGCGCCTCGTGCAGAACGCTGGCGGGTTCAAGTCAGTCTCATTCGCGCATGTGCGGCGCGAGCAGAACAAGGTCGCGGACGCGCTCGCGAATGAGGCGATGGACCGCGGTGCTTGATTAGGCGCCCTATCCGGAGTAGGTTGTCGAGCAGAACATCCGGGCGGTCCGGATGAGGTGTGGGAGGTGAGTCATGGTGTATTCGAAAGAGGAGATTGAAAATCGCATCCGAGCGCTGCTGACTGCTGATTCAGAGATGGTCGAACGCGAAATCTTTATCGCGCTTGCCGCATCTGGTACAGGCCATGAAGGAGCGGTCAGCGTTGCGTCTCATGTGCGTAAGCAGGCTGCCGCAAATCCGGGCACGGTCTTCTTCCTGCGTTTTTACGGCATCGATCAGTCCGAACCGCAGGTCGACGTGATCATTCATGTCCCGCCCATGGCTTCTGGTCTCGCGTTTCTCTGCGGCATCGATGAAGCGGGGGCAGCATATCTCAGTGCCGACCGGGTGCGCCATGAAGCGCGATCGAAGCTCGGCAGACAGTATGCACAGCTCCGGTCGCGGCCCATGCAGGCTGCCTGATACGCTGGTGTGTGATGCGCGTCCTTCTGTCGATAACGGCTGGCTTAGCGAGCGGAGTATTTCTCCGCTCGTTTTTTGTTCTGGGATGGGGAGCGGTCGGGTTTGCATTTCTCCTCGCGGCAATCATGACAGTCGCACGCCTCCGCTTCGGCCGCGTATTCTTTACGCTCGTCGCGCTCTTTTTGAGCGCGCTCGCGCTCGGCATCGTGCGTACCGATATGCGCGATACGCTGCCGCCAGAACCGTTTTCGTCGGAAGCCGGAAAGCGCGTTTCATATGAAGGGGTGGTGCTGCGCGATCCAGACCTGCGCGATGCAAGCGAGCGCGTCGTGGTGCGTGTTACCGCGAACGATGTGTCAACGAACGTACTGGTCGTAACAGCTCGATCAGAAACCGTTTCGATAGGAGATCGTGTCGAGGTGTTTGGAACGCTCACGCTCCCTGATCCGTTTCTCGGTGATAACGGAAGGGTATTTCGGTATGACACGTATCTGCAAAAGGATGGGATACGTTTCATGCTCGAGTTCGGCGGGGTCGTCGTTGTCGAGCGTGCGCCGTGGTGGTCGGTACCCGCGGCGCTCGGGAAAGCGAAACATTTTTTCACGGATGGGCTCAAGGCCGCGCTTCCCGAACCATACGCCGCGCTCGCAAGCGGAATGCTGGTGGGCGGGAAGCAGGGACTCGGTTCCGACCTCTTGGACGCGTTTACCGCTTCCGGCATCGTGCACATCGTCGTCCTTTCCGGATACAACGTGATGATCGTCGCGCAAAGCGTGATGGCGGCGCTCTCGCGACTGCGCGCTTCGCGCCGAGTCGCCGCTGCGTCCGGTGCGGTCGCGCTTCTCATCTTTGTCGGCATCGCTGGCGCAAGTTCTGCGACGATACGCGCCATGCTCATGGCGCTCGTCGCGCTCTATGCACGTGCGACCGGCCGGACTTATGCCGCGGGGCGAGCGCTGCTTTTTGTCGTGCTCCTCATGCTGATCGAGAACCCGATGCTCCTTGCGTTCGATCCGGGTTTCATCTTGTCGGTACTCGCCCCCGCGGGACTAATCTGGCTTACGCCGGGTCTTGAAGCGAGACTCGTGCGGCTCAAGAGCCCATTTTGGAAAGAGATTCTCGCGACGACCCTTGCCGCGCAGATTGCCGTCCTACCATTCCTTCTCTATCAGACCGGCAATCTCTCACTCGTCGCGCTTCCAGTAAACATGCTGGTGCTCCCTGTGATACCTCTTACGATGGCGACCTCCGCTATTGCCGGAGTGTTCGGTGCGCTCCTTGGGAGCGTGGCGTTTCCGCTCGTGCTCGTTTTTGGGTTTCCCGCATACGCGCTCAATGCATACATTATCTGGATCGCTGAACAGGCCGCGGCGCTTCCAGCAAGCGCAGTTCTTGTGCCGACATTCCCGTTCTTTGTAGTGGTGCTCGCTTACGCAGCGCTCATCGCGCTTGCTAGGCGCTTTTCGACGACATCCCAATTCACGTTCTCGAAGAACGCATCGATATAATTTTTCTTTTCCGCCGGGACATAGTCCACCATATAGGCGTGTTCCCAGAGATCGAGTGCGAGCAGGATCGGGAGGCCAGAAAGCTGGCCGAGTTCATGGTCGGCGACGAACGTCGTGTGGAGCGTCTCCCCGGCCTGGTCGTAATACACGACCACCCAGCCGATGCCGCGCGTACCGGCAACTTCGCGGACGTGTCCCATTAATCCGTCTCCGCCGTATTTCTCCTCTGCCATTTTCTTGAGCGTGCTCTCTGCCGCGAGCGGTGCGCTGCCGCCTTCAAATTGCTCGAAATAGTATTCATGCATGCGCATGCCGTCGAACTCGAACGCAAATCGCCGGCGTAGCTCTGCGGCAAGATAGGGATCGATCGCGAGCGTTCCTGCACGCGCCGCTTGTAACTGCTCAGCAATCAGATTTACGTGCTTCACGTATCCGGCATAGAGCGCAAGGTGCACCTCGATCTGTTTTGCAGAGAGTCCTTTGAGTGCGGGGAGCGCGAACGCGCGTGTGGGGTAGGTCATAAAAACACTCTACCATTTCCCGATGAACATTTGCCGAAGTGGATATCCGCTTGTCAATGCCGCACATGAGCGGTATGTTCCAAAATAGGATCAGAAAGTTTTGCAATGACGCAGGACTCGATCCGAGGAGGGGTGTGACATGGACGGCAACAGAACGCTTCCATTCATTCCAGCTGCGAACGGCTATTCCCGCAAACGGAAGGCCGCCGCCCGCGAGGCATGGAAGAAAAAGAAACATCTCTTGAAGAGACAAGCACTCGAACGGCAGGGCCGCCGATGAGCAATACACCGAAGGGCAGACGCATGGAAGCGCCTGCCCTCATTTTTTAAAAGCATGCGCCATAATTCTCTTCACGTTTTTGTACTCCCAGCCATCGGTCTACTACTAGTAGTTGATGCGTATATGGCGCTGCGGCTCCTGTCTCCGCGCATGCTTGAAGTCTCGTTTCTTGAGGTGGGGAATGGCGTTGCCGCGCTCGTACGAACGCCCTCAGGGGCAGTCGTGCTCATAAATGGCGGTCCCGACGCATCGATTTTGCGTGAGCTGGGCACCAGTCTTCCGTTTTGGAAACGGCGCATCGCCGCAGTCGTCGCGACGAGCGCGCGGGTTGCCGATAGCGCCGGTCTCGCTGACGTGTTTGCCCGCTACCCGGCTGCACGAGTTCTGCATGTTGCGGAATTTGAAACCAGATCCAGTAACGCAACGCACGAGCTGCTTGCGGAGGGTCAGCGTTTTGAGATGGGCGGCGGCGCATACGCGGATGTGCTGTACGTTTCAGAGAGTGCGAGCGTAGTGCGGATCTCATACGGCGCAATCTCATTTCTTTTCTCGGGCGACCTTTCCCGGGAAGCGCGCTTGAAGCTTCATGCGCGGTACGCTGCAACAGGCCTTCTTGCGAGCGACGTATACGTAGTACCGCATGAGGGTGCACCGGGCGTAGTCGACACCGAGTGGCTGAGAGCAATAGGTCCTGCCTATGCAGTGATCTCCGTGAATGCGGAGAATAGGTATGGATATCCCGACGACCGTACGCTCCAGACGCTCGGTGAGGTAGGCGCCAAGATCCTACGTACCGATCAGGAGGGGCGCATCGAGTTCATTTCCGATGGGCTCGTTCTAGAGCGGAAATGAAAACGGCCCCGACGGGTTACGTCGGGGCCGTTTTCATTTGGGCTAGACGACTCCTGCTTTCTTGAGGGCCGCGTACGCGCCGAGCTTCTTGATGTGGCGGAGTCCTTTTACGGATACGTCCACAATCACGGTCTTCTTGAGTTCCGGGACGTAGAGGCGGCGGCGCTGGAGGTTGGCCTTACGACGTACCTTACCGGTCGGGTTGAACTGCGTTGCGCGGGTACGGTTGGAATACCGTCCGCCGATTTGCGTGCTCTTGCCGGTGATGTCGCATATGCGAGCCATAGTCGCCGCATGGTAGCATGAGATTTCAAACGCGCAACCATGATCATCGTCCTCACCCTTGCCATTCTCATACTCTCCGTCATTCTCCACGAGATAGCCCATGGCTATGCGGCAAATGCCCTCGGCGACCCTACGGCTAAGCTTTCGGGCCGACTCACCCTAAACCCCCTCCCGCATCTCGATCTCTTCGGGTCAATCATCATCCCGCTTCTCCTCATATCCTCTGGCTCAGGCGTTCTGTTCGGGTGGGCGAAGCCAGTCCCATACAACCCATACAATCTTAAGAATCAGCGGTGGGGAGAAGCGATCGTGGCCGTTGCCGGGTCAGCGACGAACATCCTGCTCGCGCTCGTATTTGCGCTTTTTGTGCATGCTGCTAACGCCGGATATATTCCCGCTTCCGCGGGTGCGTTCGCGGGAACGGTCGTATTCGTCAACCTCTTCCTCGGCCTTTTCAACCTCATTCCTTTTCCGCCCATGGACGGATACACAGTGCTGCGCGGCCTTCTACCGTACCGGTTCTCGTACGGACTCTCCGCGCTCGAGGACCGTATACGGACTCTCGGCATACTCGGCATCCTGGCGGTGCTCATGGTTTTCTCGTTCGTGTTTGCCGAACCGTTCTTCCGATTCGTCTCATGGATCTTCGGACTTCTTGTTGGGGGGTAGCAGGCCGCACAACCTCAAAACACTTGCGTTTTTAGTCAAGACGTGGTAGAGTCATAGAGTCATGCTTACTACGAAGAAAAAGGCAGCAGTCATCAAGGATACGGCTCGTCACGAGTCCGACACCGGCTCACCTGAAGTACAGGTGGCTCTTTTGACTGAGCGCATCGAGGAGCTCACTAAGCACCTCAAGAAAAACGCGAAAGATTTCCATTCTCGCCGCGGTCTTTTGCAGATGGTTGCGGATCGCCGCTCCCACCTGCGCTATCTTGAATCGAGCGACAAGCGCCGTTACAACGCCGTTGTCAAAAAGCTCGGCTTGAAGAAGTAAGACTGGTTAAAAACGCCGCCTGCTGCGTTGCAGGCCCCACTGACCTCTTTCGTCGTACGTCAAAGTACGCCTCAAGAGGTCAGTTCCCGCGCCTTGCAGCCGGCATTTTTCCCTCAGTCTTAGGTGGTAAGATGACTATGCGGCTTCGCCGCAGATTTTAATAAATTTATTTTTCAGGAGTTTGTATTTTTAAGCTATACGCTCAAAGCTATAAGCTCCACGGTATTTCTATGGCAGTTATCAAACATTCAGCTCAGCGTGTGGGCGTATTCATTGACACGCAAAATCTCTATCACAGTGCGAAGCATCTCTACAAAGCGCGCGTAAACTTCGCAAACGTCCTTGAAGAGGCGGTCGGCGGCCGCGTCTTGGTGCGTGCGATCGCGTACGTAATCAAGACGGAGAGCGGCGAGGAGTCGGCATTCTTCGATGCGCTCACGAAAATCGGCATCGAGACGAAAGTGAAGGATCTTCAGATCTTCGCTGATGGCGCGAAAAAAGCCGATTGGGATGTCGGGCTCGCGATCGACGCGGTGAAGATGGCGCCAAAGCTCGATACGATCATCCTGGCGACCGGCGATGGCGATTTTGTGCCGCTCATCGAATACTTGGATCTTCATGAAGGATGCCAAGTGGAGGTGATCTCGTTCGGTAAATCGTCTTCAGCAAAGCTCAAGGAAGCGACACATGCGTTTACCGACATGTGCGAGAATCCGAAACGGTTTACGATCGGGTCGCGCGGATAATCGAGCGCAGCATCTATAACGAACGCGACTCGCCCAAAGGGCGAGTCGCGTTCGTTATAGCCGCCTGGTGTTTGTATCTCACGTTTTTGCTCGGTGCGTGCGGTACTATGAACATACGTCATGAGCGACAAGAAACCCTTTGAGCCTGACATCGATCTTAACGAAGTGCCGCGGTTCATCCGCACGTTCGAGCGCGATGCCGCGGCGCTCTCGCGCGGCGAGCGCCCTGATCTCGCGCCGCTTCAGGAAGCGGGGGCGGCTGCTGCTGCGCGAGCGATTTCGCTTCCAGGAAAAGAAACGGTTCCTGTGCCTGAGGCACCCGCGAGTGCGCCTGGCTGGGTATTGCCGCGTATCGAACCAGAAGCGCGGACTCTGCCGCCCGAAGAAGTGGCAGTTCCAGAAGCAAAGACCTATGAGAAGGCTGCTGCGGTGCTTGCGCCCGCCGCTCCATTCTCTGGAATGCCGAGTGAGCCTCAGCCAGAACCGGTGATCTTGCGCGAGACGGTTGTTGTGCCTCCGGGGGAATCTTTGGCGGATATCGGACGAGCGAAAGAAGCCGAGTCGCGCGAGGATGTGCTTGCGCGGCTTCGCGCAAAAGTGGAGGCCGGGCAGACGCGCGTGGCGCAAGGCGTTCCGGAAGTCGCTCCGCCGCCTTCGCCCGCTGCAGCGCTCGCGGAAGCCGAGGCGGCGGAGCGTGAGGCGGCGCTCGCGCGCCTGCGCGCGAAAGTGGAAGCTGCGCGGCCAGCACAGCCGCCCGCTCCTTCCCCTGCACCCATTGAGACTGACGAGCTTCGCGAACTGCGCGAAAAGCGCGAACGTGAGCGCAGGGAGGTGGCGGCTCAGCTCGTCGGTGCACGTCCTCCCGCAACCGAACCAGCTTCGTCTCATACGTACGGTTCCGACTTCTCTCGTCATATAGAAGAGACGGGGGCGGGGCGTGTCACCGTTTTGGCGGCGGAGGCCGATAGCGCTCCGCCACCCCCGCCTTCTCCTGAGGAGCATCGTACGCTGGTGTGGAATCGGGTCTTCATCGGTGTCGGCGTGCTCTTTCTTATCGGAAGCGTCACCAGCGCGTACCTGGTGAACGAATACCGCCTCAAGAATCCAGAAACGGTCGCGCCCTCGCCTACAGTGGCCGCGCCCTTCTTTGTGGATGATCGCGTGCAGATCGCTGGCACGGGCGCTGCGCTTGAAGAGGCGATCTTACGCGCCGCCGCCGCGCCGCTCGGGGCGCCTGGCGTGCGCTTGCTATATACGGGGAGCGGCACGAGCACGGTTACCGATCTCTTCGGCGAACTCTCGTTCCCGATACCCAACATCCTGCTCCGGAACCTCAATCGCACTGGAAGCGTTGCGGGAGCGATAAACGTCAGCGGAGTGCCTGCACCATTTTTCATACTCTCCGTCCTCTCGTATCGCGACACGTTCGCTGGCATGCTCGCCTGGGAACCGCGCATGGCTCGCGATCTTTCGGGGCTATTCCCCGCCTATCCCGCTTCGATCGGTACGGTTGCTCCGACCGATACTGCCACCTCCACGCTTCCGTTCTCGGGAAGCACGCCTGAACCGGCTGCGCCGAGCTCCTCGATCGTACTTCTCGGATTTTCCGATGAAGTGATTGCGAACCAGGACGTCCGCGTATATCGCGACGAGACAGGGAAGAGCCGATTCCTCTATGGCTACTGGAATCCGCAAACGCTCATCATCGCTCGCGATGAAGCGGCATTCGCCGAGCTCGTGAACCGGCTCGGCGGTACGCGCTCGTCGCGCTAGAGCTTGTTGAGAAATCCGGGCTCCCGGCAGTCTTATAACCGCATGTGCTAGAATACGGGGCGTATGAATACTGACGCACTGCGCACCCGTTTGCTTGATGAGAAAGCCCGCCTCGAATCAGAGTTGGCAGGCATTGGGCGCAGGAACCCTTCCAATCCGTCTGACTGGGAGCCGGTACCACCCCCTGAGACGACCACAGAATCAGATCCGATAGACGCCGCAGACTACTCAACCGGTTTTGATACGAACGCATCGATCGTCGCTGATCTCGAGACCAGGTACAACAGCGTCCTTGCCGCCCTGGAGAGCATGGAGAAAGGTACGTACGGCGTGTGCGAAGTGGGCAATGAGCCAATTGAGGCAGCGCGACTTGAAGCAGACCCAGCGGCGCGCACGTGCACGAAGCATCTCAACGGATAACGGAATCAAGTACCAAGAACCAAACAACACGGGTCCCGTTTGGAACTTGTTATTTGAGATTTGGTACTTGCATCTGTTTGATGCCGTACAATGGCACGCATGTCTCATGCGGACGCTGCGTCGGTTCCTCCAAAAGACCAGGCTCCGAGTCGCGGCTACGCGAAGACGCTTGCTGCGCAGCCGGCAGGCGCAGCAGCGCAGGTCGTAACGATAGAGGCCGATGTCACACGCGGACTCCATTCATTTTCCATCGTCGGTCTCGCAGATAAGGCGGTTGAAGAGGCGCGCGACCGCATGGCAGCAGCGATACGGCATGCAGGATTCAAATCTCCGAAGCAGCAGAATAAGCGTATCGTGCTTTCACTTGCTCCAGCAGACCTGAAAAAAGAAGGGGCACACTACGATGTGGCGCTCGCCGTTGCGTACCTCGCGGCAACCGGAGAGATAACGCTCCCGGCAGAACCCGCGCTTTTCATCGGTGAATTAGCGCTTGATGGCACGTTGCGAAGTGCGCGCGGCGTCTTGCCGCAAGTGCTGGCTGCGCTGAATGCGGGTATCCGAGCGGTGTTCGTGCCGCCAGGAAACGTGCGCGAGGCGCTTCTTGCGCGTGACGTTGCCGTATACGCGCCAGAAACGCTCGCCGATCTCGTTGCGCATGTGCGCGGAGAAAAACGCCTGCTGAAGATGGCACGGGCACGTTCGCTTCCGGTGCCGCCTCCTGCCGTCGATCTTACGGACGTGAAGGGTCAGGAGAGCGCGAAGCGTGCGCTTGAGATCGCTGCCGCAGGCCGTCACAACCTTGTCTTGTACGGGCCGCCCGGCACCGGAAAAACGATGCTCGCACGTGCGCTTCCTGGCGTCCTCCCGCCCCTATCCGAGTCAGAGATGCTCGAGGTGACCGCCATTCATTCGACCGCCGGCCTCTTGAGGGAAGGCGAGGCGCTTCAGCATCCGCCGTTCCGCTCTCCGCATCACAGCGTGTCGCACGTGGCGATCGTCGGCGGCGGGGCGTTTCCGCGCGCAGGCGAGGTAACGCTCGCGCACCGAGGCGTGCTCTTTCTCGACGAGCTTCCAGAATTCGACGCGCGTGCGCTCGAGGCCCTGCGTCAGCCGCTTGAGGATCGGGTCGTGACCGTCTCGCGAGCGAGAGCGAGCGTGACCTTTCCTGCGGACTGCATGATCGTCGCCGCAATGAATCCTGCGGACACGGTGTCTGTCGATGCGGAGACGCGGTTTGCACAGGCGCGCAAACAGTCGCGAAAGATCTCTCGCCCCATAGCCGATCGTCTCGATGTATGGATCGAGGTTCCGCTCGTTTCGCCCGAGACGCTCGCGGCACTCCCGCGGGGCGAGAGTTCGCAGGAAGTACGTGCGCGCGTTCTGAAGGCGCGCGAAGCGGCCGAGGCGCGCTCCGGAAAAGCGAATGCGCATCTTTCGTCGCGTGAGCTTGATGAAGCGTCGTGTATCACGGACGCTGCGAAAGCCGCGCTTGCGCGCGCAGCTTCACGCCTCTCGCTTTCGCCACGCTCGTTCCATCGCACGCTTCGCGTGGCACGCACGATCGCTGATCTTGCAGGAAGCGATGACGTGTCTGATGCGCACGTCGCAGAAGCGCTCTCCTATCGGCCTAAAGGCCTGCTCGGATTTGAATAAAAACAACCCCGACGTAACTCGTCGGGGTTGTTTTTACGCGCACTCTAGAGCTGGCAGGTGGAACTAAGCGCGCAGGGGTTCTTCGCTCCGCGCACCTCGAAGTGGAGGTGAGGGCCGGTCGAGCGTCCCGTGCTTCCCACGGTGCCGATCGTTTCCGTCTTCTCGACCACCTGCCCGGCGTGTACGGCGACTGTCGAAAGGTGAGAGTAGAGCGTCTGTGTGCCGTTTGCGTGCGAGATAACGACGTAGTTTCCGTAACCGCCGTTCCATGCGCCGTTTGCACGCGCAACGATGACAGTGCCCCCTGCAGCAGCACGGACGAGAGTGCCCGAGGGTGCGCCGAGATCGACTCCGTTCCAGCCGTGAATGCCTTGCGTGACGCGAGCGCCGACCACGGGAGCTGCGAAGTACCCGGGGAGCGCCGTACCCGAGCCGCCGCGGTACGTTGAAACGATTTTCGTCGAAGCGGCTGGAGCAGCAGTGCTCGGGATCTCGCCGCCAGGAATGATGATGGTGGTGCCGACTGCAAGCGCTGCGCCTGATTCAAGGCCGTTATAGTCCGCGATTTCCTGCGCATCTGCGCCGTATTTCTTTGCGATTGATTGCAAGGTGTCGCCTTTCACGACCGTGCGCTCTATGCCCGAAATGGGGAGGATGACGAGCGTTTGTCCTGGGCGGATAGCGCGTGCGCTCCCGAGATCGTTCGCCCACACGATGGTATTTATGGAAACATTGAACATGCCCGCGATTTCCGAAAGCGTATCTCCTTCACGGACGACGTATACGGAAATCTGATCGCGTGACGGAGCGATGTGTGCAGTTGCCGCGACTGCTCCCACAGGTCCCGACTCGGCTACGAGCGCATTGTTGCTGATGATGGTGTCGTTTATGGCCACGCGCTCTCCAGCTGGATTCGCTGCGGCATCAAGGAGGCTCATCGAGGCGTCGTGGGTGATAGATGCCTTCTCAGCTGCGGTTGCAGGCTCGGAAAATGGCCAAAATGCCTCAACAGGCATGGGAAGCACGGTTACAAATTGAAGAAGCGTCAAACCGCCCAGAACGAGTCCGCTAGAAAGGAAAATGGTCCTATATGCATTCCGGCGACGAGCTTGTGCGTGGGATACGCCGGAAGGATGCGTAGAAAAGTCGATAAGGAATCGGGGGCTCAAACTCGGGCTTCCTGGTACAAAAATGGCTTATATAGGCCATTTCTTTCGTGCTTCCGGATCAGTCGGTACCGCCCATACTAGCCTATGAAGAGCAGATGAGCAATGCCGGTTATACCCTCTCGGGAAAAGGGGGGTAATAGAGTAGAGTACGGCAGTGAACTACCTCGAAAAACTGAATACCGCGCAGCGTGAGGCGGTGATGACGACCGACGGACCGATTTCTGTCCTTGCGGGGGCCGGATCGGGGAAAACGCGTGTTTTGACGACGCGCATCTACCACCTTATCCGCCAAGGCGTGCCCGGAAACCAGATCCTGGCCGTGACATTCACTAATAAAGCAGCTCGGGAGATGCGCGAGCGTGTCCGCACGCTGCTTGGCGAAGAGGATCGATCGCGGTTACCGTTCATTGCTACGTTCCATGGCCTGGGGCGCGAGCTTCTCGAGTCGTATGGAAAAGCGATAGGCGTACCGCGCTTCTTTTCCATCTTCGATCGCGACGACTCTGAACGAGTCGTCAAAGAGGCGCTCAAAGCGCTCGATGTCGAGGCGAAAGAGCTCTCCCCGCGCGCTATTCTCTCGCGCATCTCAAAAGCAAAAGGGGCAGGGCTCACGCTTGAGACGTTCCGAGAGAGGCATGCGCGTTCAAGTTTCGGCAACCGCGTTACGGCAGACGTATGGGTGCGCTATGATCGTGCTCTTCGAGACGAAAAAGCGCTCGATTTTGATGATCTCATCGCGCTCCCGGTCCGCCTCTTGTCCGAGCACGAGCACGTTCGCCAGGCGGCCGAGGAGCGATGGCGCTACATTCACATCGACGAATACCAAGATACGAGCGAGCTTCAGGGAAAGCTGGCATCGCTTCTTGCTGCAAAGCATCGGAATCTGCTCGTGGTCGGCGACATCGACCAAACCATCTATACCTGGCGCGGGGCGACCATAGAAAACCTGCTTGCCTTTGACGCGAAGTACCCGGACGCGAAGACGGTCATCCTCGAACATAACTACCGTTCGACGAAGACCATCGTTGATGCGGCGAATGCGGTCATCGAGAAGAATAAGAACCGCAAAGAAAAGCGTTCGGTGACCGATAACGGAGAAGGGGAGCCGATAACCATACACGCCGCATTGAACGCGGAAGCTGAGGCGCTATGGATCGCGGCGACGATCCAAAAAAAGATTCGTGCTGGTACCAAACCGGAAGAGATTGCGGTGCTCTTCCGTACGAATTTCCAATCACGCGCCCTTGAAGAGGGGCTTTTGCATGCGAATGTGCCGTACAAACTGCTCGGGACGCGTTTCTTCGAACGCAAAGAAGTAAAAGACGTTCTTTCATGGATCCGTTTGTGCCTTGAGCCTTCGCGCGAGGCAGACAAGATGCGCGCAGCGCAATTTCCTGCGCGCGGTATCGGCAAGACGACCCTGGTAAAACTTGCCGCAGGAAAGCGCGAAGAGCTCCGCGCGGGCGAGCGTGCGAAAGTAGATGCATTCGAAACGCTGGTTGGAGAATTAGCTCAGGCGGCAAACGATCTGTCGCCGTCTGCGTTCGTCCGGCTCGTGATCGAGAAGAGCGGCATCAAAGCAGCGCTTGCGGAAGGTACGGAAGAAGAGCGTGAGCGATTTGAGAACGTGCAAGAGCTTGCGACGCTCGCCGCGCGGCACGACCATACTCCCGGCAAAGAGGGGATTGCAGCGTTTGTCGCTGAAGCGGCGCTCGCGAGCGATCAGGACGAGCTCGACCAGGGCGAGAAGCGCGGCGTGACGCTCATGACCGTGCATGCGGCGAAAGGGCTTGAATTCGACGTGGTATTCGTTGCAGGCATGGAAGAAGGGCTCTTCCCGCACGAAGGAATGGGCGGCACTGAAGAGCGCGATGAAGAGGAGGAGCGGCGGCTTTTCTATGTGGCCGTGACGCGCGCCCGGAAGACGCTCTACCTCACGCTTGCGCGCATACGAAAGATTTACGGTGCTGATTATCTGCAGGAACCCTCCTCATTCCTTGAAGATCTCGGAAGAACGCGTGTGGTGTACGATGAGACCGATGGCACGGAACGCATCATCCAGATCTGACGCACACCCTGTTCGATCCGGGGTTCGGGCGAAGAAGTCGCTCGGGCAGAATTTTTTGATGCACCAGGCGACCGCCGAGCGCATCGCGGATGCCGCGAGCCTCTCAAAGGATTCGATCGCGCTTGAAATTGGCCCAGGG
>CAYVUT010000011.1:0-3915 GCA_964455225.1 uncultured Candidatus Saccharibacteria bacterium | reverse complement strand
CCAGGGACCGGCATGCTTACGCGCGCGCTCTTGGCGCGCGCACAGAAAGTCATCGCGGTGGAGGCGGACGGTTCGCTCGTTGAGAAGCTCAAAGAAACGTTCGCAAAAGAAATCGCGGACAAAAGACTCGAGCTCGTGCACGAAGATATACGCACGTTCGATCGGACGCATCTCCCGGCAGAGTACGCGTTGGTCGCGAACATTCCGTACTACATCACCGGAGAAATCATCCGCGAGTTCCTTTCAGGAACGCATCAGCCTTCGTCGATCACGCTGTTGGTGCAGAAAGAGGTGGCAGAACGCATCGCGCGCGAAGAGAAGGGGAATCTCCTCTCGCTCTCGGTGCGCGCGTACGGTGCGCCGCACTACGCATTTACGGTGCCGCGCGGCGCATTCGTTCCAGCACCGAAAGTGGATTCTGCAGTGCTCTCGATCATCGACATCTCTCGCACGCGATTTCAATCAAAAGAAGAAGAGGATCGCTTTTTCGCACTCATTCGAGCGGGATTTGCACACAAGCGTAAGCAGCTTCTCGGTAACCTGAAAGAACACTACGACGAACGCCTCCTCACCGAGGCATTTCAAAAGATAGGCATTGCGCCGAAAGCGCGCGCGGAAGATCTTACGCTACCTCTCTGGCTCGACTTGGTACGCGTGATACGATAATTCCATGATCAATTGGGTGTTAGCCGCGCTCGGGAGCGCACTTCTTGCGGTCGCTTCAAGCCAGCTCTATGCGAGCCCCGCCGCTTCCTACTCGGTCGAAGATACGCGCATGCCCTATGTTGCCGAGCTGGTAACCTCGACCGACCAGGAGGGTGCTGATGCCCCAAGCACTGGCGCGGGGAGCGCAGGTGGCGATGCGGCGGCGAGCGACACGTCAGGTACGACGTCAGAGGCGGCGACCAGCACAGCAACGACCAGCTCGACTCAAACTGCCTCAAGCACGCAAGTCACAGTCGACTGGTCGACGGGACAGGTAACAGTAGGCGACCAGCAGTTCCTCCTGGGCGTCGACCAAACTCCGCTCGCCTCAAGCGGGAACGTTGGCGACCCGGACAACTTCTTCTACGGCTCACTGATCGGTACGCTACTTGGCAGCCTGTTCGGCGACCCGGGCCTCGGTCTTCTACTCGGCACGATCGCAGGCAGCAACCTTATTGAGGGATTCACGCTCGAAGATTTCAATATAGAGATCGTCGACGGCGTGCCCATCATAGACGGATTCAACCCGTTTGATCCGACGGGCGACCTCGGAGACCTTGGGGTCCCCGTGCCTGGTTCCGGCATCATTCCCGGCGCAGGTGGCGGTGGCGGCGGGGGTGGTTTTGGATCGGGCGGCATGAGCAGCGCCCAAGGGGCGACCAATTACTATGGCGGGGACATAACGCAGACCGAAGAGTGCTGCTATGGGACCCTCGTCCATATCGATGATTACAAGAGCGGACAGACGCTGAAGCTCGTTTACCAGCCGGGGATCTCACGACAGTACGATTATGAAAACCCTACCCAGGTTGGCGCCTACATTATGGGGTCATACAGCCAAGGAGGGGTATGTCTCGATCCGAGCGCAGAGTGCGAAAGCGAGAAGGAGAATGATGGGCTGATGGACAGCATGCCGGGCGCAGGCACCTCACGTTAATTTTTGATACGTATACCCACGCATCGCTTCTTGTAGGCGCAGCAGTGCCGTATACTTTTACTTATATATGTGGCGAGCCATGATCACCGGCTCACGGTCAAGAACGCTTCAGGCGTCTCTATTTTCCATTCTTCTCATTGCAGGCGCCTATGGTGTGGCGACCTGGGGCGGGGTGCGTCTGCCCTCCGCAGAAGCATCGACCCAAAGCGAGCTCCTGCAAGCAATCGCACAGAAAGATGCTGACCAAGACGACCTTCCGGACTGGGAAGAGTCACTCTATGGCACTGATCCAGGAGTGCGTGATTCCCGAGGTCTTGGCATGACTGATGGCGAGGCTGTGGCGAAAGGGCTCATCGTGCCTCAAGTCGCTGCTCCCACAACTTTTGAAGCGACCGATGACTCTGCACCGCTCACGCTCACCGCAGTCTTTTCTCGCCAACTCTTTCTCTCCTACATTTCTCTGAAAATTGAGAAAAACGGTGCAGCACTTACAAGCGCCGAGATGAGTGAACTCACCAAGACAACGATCGCGCGCCTCAAGGAAACGAATCTCACTGCGCTCGTGCGAAGCGCAGCGGAGGTTGAGATCACAGTATCGAGCGAGGGTGCACTCGCCGCATACGCCGCGAGCGCAGAAGCGGTGTTTCGTGCACACGAACCCGACGATGCGGGAAAAGACGAACTTGCGCACCTCAAAGATGCGGTCGCTGGAGATGCCGCTGCATACGAGCGCGTGCGCGTGCGCGGGCAGAGCTATCGGAATGTCGCGGCAGGGCTCATGGCGCTCCCGGTGCCGAGCACGCTCGTTGATGAGCATATCGCGCTCGTGAATGCGCTTGAGCGACTCGGCACGCTTGTCGGCGAAATGGCGGGGCTCGAGGTCGATCCGCTCGGCAGCATGCTTGCTCTCCGGTTTCATGAAGAGGCAAAAAGCACTGTTACTGCCGCGCATACGCGCGTTATCGCTGCAACGGAAAATCCATGAGCACCCCCTTCTACATACGCGCCGCGTTCGCACTTCTTATGCTCGGCGGAGCGTTTCTTGTCCCGCTCGAATCTGTGCACGCAATCGGTACTGGAGGGAATAACGTTCCTAACGCGGAATCAGGTGAGATTTTCAGCAAAGAGACATGGAAAGATCTTGCTGCATGGATTGCGGGCACCGGGCTGCAGCGTGAAATCCAAGATGCGATCATTTCGTACATCACGAGCGGCAGTAAGTCGGGAGAGCCGCTCTTCGTGCAGAATCTGGCTACCCATATGCAGCGCCTCGGAGATTCGACGGCGATTCCGTTCATCGAAACCTTTGCGGCGCAATCGAACTCGCCGTTCGCCTCCTCGATTACCAGCACGCTCTTCAGGCAGTATCGGCAAAACACGTCGCTCGATGGTTTCTTCGCCTCGAAGCAGAGTACGCTCTACAACGTCTCGCCAAACGTAGATGGATTCCTGGCGGGTGACTTCACTCAAGGTGGCGTCGCGGCGTGGCTCTCGCTCACCACGAAAGAAGAGAACAACCCGTACCTCCTGTCTCAGGATACGCAAGGTGCGCTCGCAAACGTGGTAGCGACTGCGAAAACAAATCGCCAGCAAGAGCTCACCTGGGGATCCGGCTTTCTTTCCGAGTGCGGTGAAGAAAAGCCGAATGCGGGCTGGGATATTTGTACTGGTGCGAATGGTGGGGGTGGCTCTGCGGCAACTCCCGGCGTAGTCATCAAATCTGAGGCGGAGAAAGCGGTTGGCGCAGACCTCGATCGCATTTTGCAGGCAGATGAGCTAAGTGAAGTGATTGGCGGCTTCATCATGTCGCTGATTTTCGACCAAGGACTCTTCGATTCGTTTGCTGGAGGGGCAGACGGCTCGCGCCCGATAGATAGCTATTACAGCGACTCCAACCCGTACACTACGAGCGGTGCAGATGTCTTGTTTGAAAACATACTTGCATTCCTTGATACCGCACAAAACGCGGTTGAGGAGTGGCGTGCGAATTGGCAGGCGCTCGGCACGCAGGCCGCCCTCTCGCAGCAGCGCACCAGCGCGCTTATCCAGGAAGCGCAGGCATACAGCGGCCAGCTAAATAGTGCGTGCTGGACACGTGACAAGGGAACGCTGATTGCAGATGCGCAAGCGGCGCAGACAAACACGCTTACGCCAACAAGCGCTGCCGCAGGCACTGCACTTGCAAACGCTGCTGCAGCGCTCACTGCCATCGAAACCGTGCGCTCGCTCGCGGCGTCCACGAGTCCAGCGGCCCGAGAACAGGCAGTGACTGC
>CAYVUT010000010.1:0-27046 GCA_964455225.1 uncultured Candidatus Saccharibacteria bacterium | reverse complement strand
TACCGTCCGGCATGAAACCGAGCACGCTCCCCTTTTCGACAAGCGCGCTCTCAGCCACCGCTCCAAGCTTATAGGAACCGTACTCCTTGGCGAGCGCATCCGGGCTTGAGTCGAGGAGGTGCTGTATCGAGGGATTATCAGATCCGTTAGGATAATCGGCGCGTACACTCTCTTGGAGTCGTGCGAAGAGCTTGATGCCGCCATCGCCTGGACCCGCAATTATCGTCTCAGCTGGCGGAGGTACCGTAGACGGACGCGCCGCACCAGCAGCCGCTTCTTGCGGGATTGTCGGTTCAGTGACTGCGGATTCGGGAGAAGCCGCAAGTATGTCTGCTGCAGCAGTCGCGAGTTCGACACCAAGCCCGAGACCGACAAGGAACTTCACTCCCGCAGTCTTCTTCGCAAGCGTTCGTTCGTCAGCGTTGCGTATGAGCGTGCCACGCGCCTGATCGACACGTGCCAGCTCATCCAATGTGAGCGACTCTTTGCTGCCACGCCCCTCGCTCTTCAACTGCTGCTGCGAACGCTCCATGACATCTCTTCCACGCGTATCGCGATACAGATTTCCGAAGAATTGCGCACCGCCTGCTGCTACGCTCCCCGCAATGAACGATTGCAAGAAACGGACCGAGCCGGCGCCCGCAAGCCCGGCGACACCAAGCGCTGCTCCGGTACCAAGCAGGGCGCTGCCACCTGCAACGGCGACCGCGGCTGCACCCGCACGTATCGCACGGGCCCCGTATGTGCCGTAGCGTTTATCGAGCTTCAGGTTGCTCATGACAAACCAATTGAGAGTCTTGCCGAACACGCTTTTGCCCTTCGCATCGAGCGCTTCCGCACGGGCCGCGATGCGCTTTTCTGCGGCAGGCCGCACCACCTCATTGAAACGAACGAGGCGATTGTAGCGCTCGAGCACTCTGGCTTGCCGTTCAGGATCCGCACCGCGTGTAGTAAGTCGCTTTTCAACTGACTGTTCGAGCGCTCGTGCATACTCGACGCGCTTTGCGTCATAGGCGCTCTTGAGCTGTTCGATCTCTTTCGATTCCACGCCGCCAAAGACTGACTGTCTTGCTCGCGAAAACGCGCCACTCGTTGTGTAAAAATCCTTATAAGCCGCGAGGTAGGCATTTTCAGCCTCCTGCATTGCCGCCTTTTCCGTAGCGACACTGAGGACTGCCTCCGCCATCTTACTTTTGTCTTTAAACCCAGGCTCGAAACCAGTTCGCATGCCGCTATCAGCATCTGCGAACTCCTGCATTCCTTTTACGAACTCATCGGCATTGACCAATCGTTTAAGGAGATCCTTCTGTTCGCTCGGTGTCATTTCACCGATAGGCGTTTCGGAGCCAGCGGCGATACGCGCCTCGACTTGTGCGGTGCTGAATTCTTCAACCTTATTTGCTCGCTCACCGGGCGCTTGCGCAGACTGTGGCACCGATGGTTCTATGGGTTCTTGAGGGGTCTCAGGAATTTCCGGGACTTTCACACCCGACTCTGCAATCCGCGCTTCGACGTCTGCGGTATTGATCGTTTCCACCTCGTTCCTCGCCCCCGGCACAGAGGCTCGCGGCTCTTCTGGCGTTGCCTGCATTTGCTGTGCCGCCTGCGGAACTGGTTCTGGGGAACGGTTCGATTCTGCGTCAGGCTCATACGGATACGCTTTCTCTATACGATCTTCAAGCGTAGCGACGTATACGAGATCTTGTAATTGCTCTGGCGTGGCTTTGCCTGCCTTGAGCTCCTCACGCTTTTCTTTGAGCAACTCGAGTAACCGATTCGCCTCCTGCGTACACTCTTCTTTTGACATGCCCGCTTTCGTCGCACGCTCATACTCCGCAACGAGTGCGTCGAGATCTATCTCGGGTTCAGCTTCAGGCGTTTTACGCGGCTCTACGTCAGTCGCCTGTCGACGGACCTTGCTCCAATCAATCTTGCCCTCCGCATCTCTGATACGAAGAGCTTCACGTTCCGCCCGATCAAGGGAACGAGGTCGTTTCTTTGGAGAAAATGATTCTCGCGTTCCCATATCAGGAAAGGTAGTGCTCACGGATCATTGCTTCTACGGTACCACGGTCGCGGCCATAGGTGAGCGCTGAGAGCTTGATGAGATCGTCCACCTGCTCTTGGTTCCCGAACGGCAGATCCGGCGTCTTGATGTTGAACGGCTTCTGCGGCACTCCTCCGGAAAGGATGCGCACATAGGCGTTCCGGTTCTCGATGTTGACGAAGTCGAGCGCGGAGAAGACGGGCGCGAATTGCTTCGCGAAGAACTCGCCGTCCTCCTCGCCCACCCGAAAGACCGCCATGTTGCCGACGTTGCCGAAGATGGCGCCACGGATCTTCTCATCGATCTGCGCAAGGAACTGGTGCGCCACGGTGAGCGCCAGCTTGTATTTCCGTGCCTCAGAAAGGATGCCGGAAATCGAGCTGGTCGTTATGTTCTGGAACTCATCGATATAGAGGTAGAACGGCGGGAACTGCTTCCCTGGCTCCGCAGCGCGCGAAAGAGCGGCCATGAAGATCTTTCCTACGATGATGAGTCCGAGCAGGTTGGCATTACGCTCTCCCAAGCGTCCCTTGGAGAGATTCACGAGAAGGATCTTCCTGTTGTCGATGACGTCGCGGAACTTGAATGAGGACTCTTGCTGGCCGATGATCGGACGCATGAAGTCGTTTGCCGTGAATTCGTCGAACTTGTTGGTGATGTAGGGCACGATGTTCTCGAGCGACGCTTCGCCGCCGGCCTGCGATGCGATCTTCGTCCAGAACTGATTCACGACCAGGTTGCTCGACTTCGCGATCTTATGCGCGCGATAGTCCGCATCAGACAGCACGCGCGGGATATCGAGCATGGTGGAGCCGGACGTAGGATCTTCCATGACAAGCTGTGTCGCGTTCCGGAAATACTGCTCGAACGCGGGGCCCATGCTTTCTGGCACGTCGCCATAGAGCTGCCGGAAGATGGCGAGCAGCTCGTTCACGATGAACGTTTTCTGCTCGGGGCGCGCTGGGTCGTATTCGAGCATGTTGAGCCCGAACGGACGTGTCGTGTCTGCGGGATCGAAATAGATAACGTCTTCATAACGCTCCGGCGGCACGGCCGCGAGTATGTCGAACACATCCTTCCCATGAGGATCGATGAAGCAGCAGCCGTTCCCTGCCTTGATATCTTGAATGATGAGCGACTGCAGGCAGCCCGATTTTCCGGTTCCGGTCTGGCCGATGATGTAGAGGTGGCGCAGCCGATCTTCTGGAGTAAGGCGTATATCGGTTTCAAGACCGCGGAACGAGTTCCGGCCAAGCAGCACGCCCTCCTTGGGGAGCGTGAGCGGCGCGGGCGCTTGCGTGAAGCGCGATTGGGTAAGATGCGGGGACGACTGGATGCCGCGCGGCGGGAAATGGTAGAGGGTCGTGAGTTCACGCAGCGAGAGCGGTAGCGGCGCCTCGCCTGGAAGGCGGAATGTGAATGCTTCGAATGCGCGTTCCTGCGCGCGCCCGGAGGCGCGCACAAACGAAAGGCGATTTCCCTGCGTAGCGGAAAACTGGTTGAACGAGGCCTCGAGCTCCGAGAGCATCTGCGTTGCGCGCGATTCGGTATCCGCTGACGTGACGAGACGGATCGTCGTGCCGACGATGGGCGCCGCGATCTTCTTTTCGACCTCTCCGACAAGCGTCTTGTTCTCCTCGACCTGCCGCGTCTCCGCCTCTTTCGCTTTCTCTGCATCCTTAGGCTTGCTGCTAAAGAGCGTCTTCCCCACGCCACGAAGCGCTTCGCCGAGCGCGGTCTCGGGTGTCGCGAACGCGTCAGCGCGTTTCTGTCCTTTGCGCAACGCTGCAAGAATCTTCTGGTAATGCTTCACGTGCCGCTCACCGCGCGGCTCAACGACGATCTGAAGCGCAGCTCCCTCGCCCTCCCGCTCGATCTTCGCAAACGCATTGACGATCGCGTTCAACGGATCGTAATCGAACTCGCTATAGTCCTTCAAAGGCAGCACCGGGTGCTCTCCCAGATGCGCCTCGGCGCATGAGGAAGCGCCGGAACCGACGAATATGTTGTAGTCATTGGTTTGCGGGGCGATCCGTGCGTTCGGAAAGATGCCGAGCAGCTGTTTCTCGAACAGGTCGCGCTTTCCGTTTGGCACCGCGACATAAAAGCCGAGCTCGGGGAGATTCGCGGGGATGGCGAGCTCGAGAACGAAATAATTCGGCTCGCTGCTAGCGGCATCCGAAACGGAGAGGAGCC
The DNA here is from genome assembly GCA_964455225.1 of uncultured Candidatus Saccharibacteria bacterium. GTDB lineage: Bacteria > Patescibacteriota > Minisyncoccia > Phycocordibacterales > Phycocordibacteraceae > C7867-001. The sequence goes on along the minus strand of CAYVUT010000010.1, from coordinate 22,803 downwards.
CCGCATAGAGCTGCTCCATCGCGGACACGAGTTCCTTGAGCTGCTTTTCGCGACCGCCCGTCTCTTCTTCCGGTTCCGGCAGCGCCACTTCATAGAGCGTCATGTGAAGCGCGGCGAATTTCGGCGCTTTCTCATCGACGCCCGAGAGCGATTCGCCGGCCGCAATGAGCCGAGCGAGGTACCGGTGAAAATCATCTGCCAGGTGCGGGTCGTGCGATTTCTCGAGCACGGTAAACGCATTCTTGATGCCCCGCTCACGCACTACATCACGCAGCCGTGCGACCGCCTGCTCGGTATTGCCAAGCGAAAGCTCGCGCAAGATCCGCTCGGCGGTCGATTCCGCTTCCTCCATCGGGATCCGGTACGCGCTTGCGAGGACGCCCTCGGCGGGCGCCTGTCGGTACGTTTCGAGCTTTTCGGCGATGATGCTTGCCCGTTCGTTGACCGGCATCTCGCGCGTGCCCCGCGAAGCACGAAGCTCCGCTTCTTTTGCGGCAAGTTCGGCACGCAGGTACGCAAGCTCCTCTTCCGGAGTGGAGAGTTTCGGCGCCTGTTCCATGCAAAAAGTCTAGCACGCTACACCAGAGCACTGGGACCATTATCCCGACTGAGCAGAATGCAACAAGCGAGCGGAGGCGAGTGGCAGCGACTGAGCGAGAGCGAAGAAGTACTAAAGCACAGCGGTACGTATGTGTGCCCAGCGCCAGCGACCAAGAAAACAAGGAGCGTAGCGACTATGTTTTCTGAAGTGCTCCTGTGGCGCAGGCGGCGGGTACGCAGTATGCGGGTTTTTTGGATGCGCTCCTCCCTACTGCCAACGCGTGAAGAGCCAATTGATGACTGCAAGCACGAGCGCAAACAGCAGCGCGCTCCAGAATCCGGCAACTGAGAATCCCGGCACTAGCGCGCTTGCAAGGAGCACGAGGAGCGCATTTATGACGAGCGAGAAGAGTCCGAGCGTCAGGATAGTGATCGGGAGTGCGAAAACGACGAGGATCGGACGAATCACTAGATTAAGGGCGCCGAGTACGACCGCTGCCACCAGCGCGCCCACCACCGTCACCTGCGTGCCTGGAACGAGATATGCCGCAACGCCGATTGCGGCTGCAGCTGAAAGCCAATGGACAAGCAATCTCATAGCGATACTATAGCGCGCTCATTCAAGCAGCAGAAGCGACGCCATGAGCGCTACGCCGAAGACAACGCCCGCGACCTGAATGAGGCTCTGGCCTACGCGCGTATCCTTATGCAGTTCTGGTATGAGGTCCGAAAGCGCCACATAGATGAATCCTCCCGCGGTAAGCGGTAGCAGGAAGTGTGCAAAACGCTCGGCATCCGCACCCATTGAAAGCGCGACAAGCGCGCCGAGTATGGCAGTCAGCGCCGAGAGAAAGTTGAACCAGAGCGCTTTCGCGATACTGTAGCCGGATTGCAGCAAGACGCCGAAATTCCCGATCTCTTGCGGAATCTCATGGAGAATGACCGCGAGCGTCGTCGCAAGACCCACCTCAAGCGATACGAAATAACTGGCCGCAACGATAAGACCATCGATGAAATTATGGACGCCGTCAGACACCAAGGTCAGCGAGCCGATGTGATGCGGATGCGCTTCCGCATGCTCGCTCGTGTGATGGTGCCAGTGCAGGAATTTCTCGAGTATGAAGAACGCCAGTATGCCTGCCACGATAAGAAGCGAGACCTGCATGGCCTCGGCGAACGCGTCGTAGGATTCCGGAATGATGTGGATAAACACATCTCCGAGCAGAGCGCCTACCGCGATGCTCACGAGCACGAATACGCTCCGGTCGAGGAGGGTGCGCTTAAGCAGGAGGACCAGGACACCCACGAACGAGACGAGGCTGATGATGCTGACGCTCGCGAGCGCGTAGAGCGGGATCATATGAGAAGCATACGATACGTAAGGAAAAACCGCGAGGCACATGCCTCGCGGTTTTCACCCGAACGACGCCCGCACTATCTGACCAGCTCCTCGATGGCGGGAGCGATCGCTGCGAAGGGTTGTGCACCCTCGATAAGCTGCGTGCCGACGATGAATGACGGCGTCGCGCGCACGCCGAGCTTCTGCGCCTCCTGTGTCGTCGCCTGCGCGATCGCGTCGTATGCGCTTTTGTTCGCAATGACATCTGCGGCGACTTTTGCCGCATCAATCCCAGCGATCGTCGCGTTCATCGCGTCGATGGATTTCGCGTCGCCGAAACCGCCCCCCTCTTCATCCTGCGCCTCGAACATGGCGGTACGCCAGGTGAAGTAGAGTTCCGGATACAGCTTCCAGACAGCGAGGCTGTACTCAACTCCTATCTGGGAATCCATACCCATGCGAGGACTCAAGAATACGACGTCCTTGAAGACGACCTTCACCTTGCCGGTGTCGACGTAGTTCTTGATGATCTCGGGGAGCGCGGGCGGAGTGGCTACCTGCGGATGACCGACCTCGAACGCTTTGCAGAACGGGCACTGGAAGTCAGACCAGAAGGCGACAGTAATCGGCGCATCGGGATTCCCGATGAACGGTACGCCTTCGGTTTCTACATCCTTGATATCGACCGATACTGCGGTATCACCGCCGTTTTGCGTGCCGGCAGGACGCATACCGTTCCACACGACTGCCCCACCGATAAAAAGGCCCGCGAGCACGATAGCGACCGGCACCAGATACGGGTTCATCCCCGCAGTGTTTTGTGTATCCATATGCGGGAGATGATACCACGCCACGCAAATACACAAGCACCGCGCAGGCAAAGCCTGCGCGGTGCTTGTGTATCAATCGATGCTAGCGGAAGGTAAACCAACCCTTCATGCGCCCGATGCTCTTGGTGAAGATTTCTACGAGCGATGCGCTGAAGGCCGTTTCTCCGGTCGAGGTGCCCGTGAGGCGCACATTCGCTCCGACGCCGAGCGCGCTTGAGGAAGCCGTCTTGCCATCAAGCTTGTAGACAGTATTTGCGTTCGTTGTCACGGTGATGCCCTCTTCAAGTCCGAGCGGCTCGATGGAGAATTTCATGCCATCGATATCGGTGACGATACCCGTTTTCGTATGCGACGCCTTCTCGCGCCACTCGTCTTTGAGTCCCGTAATGCTCACGATGCTCGACGCTTCGATAGTGTCATCATCGCGCTCGCCGCGTACGGCCACCACATCGTTCTCGACTGAGGCGAGCGTTGCCCCTTTCCACGACGCATCTGATGCGTCGACGGAGATGATCGCTCCTTTCCCGGTCGCGAGCGTGAGTGTCGAGCCGTCCACGCGAGTCACGACGCCAATGATGCCGCGCACATCTGCGCGCAACTCCTTCTTTTTTTCTTCTTTCTCGTCATCAGAATCCTCTCCGTGACGGTCGTTCCCCACGCCAAGGAACCAGCCGAGATGGAGGCCCGCATCTCTCTTTTCAGAGGACATATGTGCGCTTGCAAGCGCCGGCGCACCGAAAAGCGCGAGTGCAACGAAGAACGTAGAAACCAGGGTGTAGATAGATTTCATAGAAGTGAATTAGGAGCTGCCTAGGGCAGCTCCTAATTCAGACGGCATGAGCTATTGATTCTTTCAGCGTGGGGCGGAGTATTGGGTAATCAGCGCCTTCACTCCCGCAAGATTACGCTCCCACTCGATCGTCTCGTGCGTCGAGAGCTCGACCGTGATCGCTGGAATACCGATCGATGCAAGCCAGCCCTCGGCATCACCCGAGATCGGATACGCATCGAACACGTCGACGGCCGGATACCCGGATGCCTTGGCATACGCATTCATGAGCGCGCGCGTGCCTGGCAGGATGCCTGTCTCGCACTCCGAGGCATACACCGCGTTCGATTGGCTGTGCCAGAAGATAGCTGCGCGAGGCACAAACTCGCCGATAAAATCACGCAGCGCAACGGCTTCTGGCTCGGAGAATGGCGCGGTACCCGCAGAAACGACGGTCCCCCGCCACATGCTTTCCGGCTTCCATTTGCAATCGAAGTTCCGATTGAGATCGACACCGTGAGCGTTGAAGCGCCCGTTACCAGGAATCCCCTCGTCCTCCGGGACATCAATCGCGCTAAACCGCCCCTCTTTCCCAACCACCCTGAAGACCCCGTCAGGATTTGCCGAAGGCACGATCGCTATGGTGAGATCGTCTGGAACCAGCGCAGGATACGTATCGAGATAGTCGAGAAATTCGTAGGCAAGCACGACACTATTCCATTCATAGCCGCCATGGATACCGCCGACAAACAGCAGGTGCGTAGGGCCTGTTCCATAGAGATACGCCTCTATGGGTCGACCTTCGACTGAGGAACCGATGACACGCACCCGCTTTCCACTAGTCGGTGCTGTCGGTTGAGATGTCTCGGGAGCAGTTCCCTTTTGATCTAGAGACCAAAGCGTGAATCCTAGGCCGCCAACTAGCACGAGAATGCCAAGCCCGATCCATACGGTTTTTCTCGTACCGAGCATGTTCGTACGTTACTCTGCGTAGTACGCAAGGAGCGCTTCAATGCCCGCGCGGTTTTTGCTCCATTCCGTGCTTTCGTGGGTGGTAAGGAGGACGCTGATCGCCGGCGTGCCGATCTTCGCGAGCCAGTTCACCATATCACCCGTGATCTCGTAGAAGTCGAATGTCTGGTATGCCTTATACCCCGATGCTTTTGCGTAGGTATTCGTGAGTGCCTGCGTTTCCGCGGATACGCCATTGTGGCAGCTTGATGCGAACACGCCGCCAGCAGCGCTATACCAGACGACTACTGCAGTAGGATCATTTGACTCGACATACGAGCGGATCGCCTTGCTTTCAGGTTCGGAGAATGCCGCAGATCCACCGCTCACGGTCTTGTTCTGCCATACGCCGGAGGTTTGCCAATCGCAGTCGAAATTGCGATTGAGATCCACAGTGTTCGCATTGAATCGTGTTGCGGTGAGCGCAGCGCCCGAGATGCTCACATCTGCCGCCTCAAACCGACCAGCAGTGCCCGCCGCCTTGGCAAGACCGTCTGGATTCAAGACCGGAATAACCGTTACCCGCACATTGGCTGGTATGACGGATGGATTCGTTTCGAGATGCTCTATGAGCTCGTACGCGACGAGTGCAGTGTTCCAGGAGTAGCCGCCATGGATGCCGCCCACGAACAGAAGCTCGGTGTCTCCCGTACCATAGTGATACGCCTTGATGGGCTGTCCTTCAGTCGAGGTGCCGATCACTTCCTCTTTCTGATTTTGCGCTGCAGCCGGCTCCCCCGTCGTTTGATCAGGATTCTCCCAGTCCCCGAGCGACGGCGTGGTCGTCGCGCCCCCTCCCTCGTTTACAGGCTCCTTATCCGCAGAAAGATTAGTGAATAAGAAATAACCGCCTATTCCCAAAAGCACAAGCACAATGAGTGCGATCAGCGAGTTTTTCATAGAGGTATAGTTTACCACATTCGGCCTGCTGGCCCTCAGTACTTCCTCACACCACAAGAGTACTTCCAAATTTCTAAGTCGATGCTTCCTAAGAAATTTTGGTCGCTCTCATTCGGTCGCACATACGCTCAACAAGCCATGAGGCACATTCGTCTGCATGAACTATGCAGACGCACCGATCCGCGCACGCGCTTTCGCAACCAAATCTTCGAGCTTCCAATCGGTCTTCACGAGGTAGTCGTGCACACCATGCTCCACCGCGTCTGAAACCCTGATGGCATCGCTCAGGTTCGTAAGCATGATTACCCGTGCATCCTTGCCCCATGGATCTTTTCGTAATTCAGTGAGCATGGTGAGTCCATCCATCACTGGCATGACGATGTCCAGCAAAATAAGGTCTGGCTTTTGATCGCAAGCCATTCTGAGCCCCTCTTCTCCGTTGAGTGCTATGGAAACTGAAAAGCCTTCTCGTTCAAATTTATCGCGAAGCGCATTCGCGAGTGCGGGCTCATCTTCGACAACCAGGATATGTGGCGAGTTCATAGTACGTATCAGTGTACCCCATCAATCATATATTTCTTGACCTCATCCACAATCTCATCCAGACGGCTTTGCGCCTTCACATAGTATTTCGTGACACCAAGCGATTCATAGGCCCGCATCTTATCCGGACCAGCCGTATTAGATACAACAAAGATCGGGAGGGTTTTCCAGTGGCTATCGGGCGCCTTGAGTTTGGTTACCAGATCAAGACCATCTTCTTTCCCGAGAAGATAGTGATCGAGCCAAATCGCATCGATATCTTGCGATCCGGCAAGATAGTCAAGCGCCTGATCAACCGCGCGCGCAGACACGACTTGGAACCCGCTTTTCTCAAGCTTTGCCTTGATGACTGCAAGGAGCGCGAGTTCATCCTCAACGACTAGTACCGTATGTCGATGTGTATCCATACCCTATTTAGGGGGCTATCGCGCGAATACGCTTCTCGGCTTCGGTCACCATGACCTTATCCTGCGTCAGAAGCCCGAGAGAAATACGCACTGATTCGGCAATCTTCTCAACATCTTCACGCGTCAAATCTTTCGGATCCTTCTCAAAATGAAAGCTGACCTGCCGATCAATGAACCGTTTTGCTGCCGGACCAAGATAATCTTTCGTGACGTCTATGATCTGTTCGTAATAGGTCGTCGTGGACATTGTGGTTGACGTATTGTTCAAGCGGATTCAAGCCGCGCAAGCTCGCGCGCACCATAAGCGATGAAGAGGTACCCGGCCGCGATTATGGCAAGCAGGATATAGATGATGAGCAGGAGCATCGAGAAACCAGTCTCTACGAAGTACGCCCCAAACTGCCCCAGGAGCTGGAGACCGATTGAGGTGCATACGAGCCAGACAATCCCGCGCGCAACTGCCCGGAACGCCTTCTGATAGATGACACCATCCACATATTTGGTGAAATGCCAGAGTGCAAGCGCAGCGAAGAATCCGACGCACCACACGATCAAGTACGGCAGGATGACACTGCCGACGATCCACGCATCAGACGGGAGATAGTAGGTAGGGTTCGTGACGCCAGGCGAAGTCGGGATGAGTCGATCCGGATTTTTGAAAACAGCATCAAGATAGAGTCCGCCAAGGATAGCGACTGCACCGACACTTAGGAGAAGCGCACGCTTCAGCGAGAACGGACGTCCGGAAAGGTTGGCAAGTCGCACGCTTCCGACGGCTAAGAAAAGAAAGGCGATGAGTGATGATCCTATCGACACGTACTGATTAGTAAGCGAGGTAAACTTCTCAATGTCGGCATTTCCCGGATAGTATGAGCTCCACACATTTAAAAATGAAGGTACGATGAGGCCCGCAAGAAACACGAAGAGGCCCGCTGAAAGTGCGCGGAGTCCTGGCTCTTCCGGTGCGCCTTCTATGCTCTTCGTATAGCGCGCGAAACGGAACGCGCCGTAGAACACAGCTCCCCAGAGTATGAGGATCGGTATCTGGAACGACACACGCACAAGCTGCACGTCAAGCGTCGAAATATGGAATCGCTCCAAGCTTGCCGGATCTATTGGAGCCAAGAAAGTGAGGACTGCATATATTCCCCACAGAATGAAAAGGATCGGAGCGAATGAAGGAAATTTCGAGGAAGGTGTCATAGATAATGCTTATCAAATCATCATAACGCACTGAAAACAGACGTCAGCAGGAGGCGTGGATATCCACATCCCACCTAAGAACCGAGTGTTTTCGCACCCTCTTTCTTGCGCATACCCGCGAGCGGGAGCTCGATGTGGAATGTCGTGCCCTTATTCTCTTCCGAGACGAAGGATATTGATCCGCCGGTCTTCTCAAGGATCGATTTCACGAGATAGAGACCGAGACCAGTGCCATCCGTCTCACGTATGCGGACATTATCGGCTCGATACAATTTCGTGAATATCTTATCGTGTGCCTCTTTAGGAATACCGTATCCGGTATCCGAGACCTCCATGACGAGCTTGCCGCTCTCGCCCGCCCCTTCGGTATGAAGGTCAAGGGTGACGCGGCCGTTTTCCGGCGTGTATTTCACTGCGTTCGACGTGACGTTCGTGAAGATGATGCGCATGAGGTTCGGATCCACGCTCATGTTCGGTATGGAATCAGCATAGCGCTCAACGAAATCGATCTTCCGTGCGAATATCTTCGGCTCAAGCTCTTGTACGACGTCTTTTGCGAGCTTCACGATATCCGTCGGCAAGGGATCGACGACGAATGTGCCGAGCTCAAGTCGCGACACATTGAGGAGCGCATTCACCAGCTCCACCATGCGCTGATTCCCCCGATAGATCTCCTCCACGTACTTTTGCTGCTCAGCCGAAAGCGCACCTGCATCTCCGGCCGTAAGCATCTCCGCATACCAATTGATCGTTGAAAGCGGTGTCCGCAATTGATGTGACGCCAGCGAGACAAACTCACTCTTCACACGATCAACCTCCTTCTCCACGCTGATGTCACGGAACGTTTTAATGGCGCCAATGAGTTTTTCACCGGAAAGCACGGGTGCGGCAGTTGCCGATACTGGAAATTTACGCCCCCCTATAGTGATAAAAGAAAGTGTTTTCTTCGGATCAGTTGTTATCGAAACCCGCTCAGCAAGCACCCGGCTGATAAGGTGCTCCTCTTTGGAGAGCGGCTTGTCGTCAAGTTCAACGGTGAACAAACTACGCGCATCTTTGTTGAGCGCATCTTCCCGGCGAAGCGCGAGCATGGTCAAGGCAGAATCGTTAATGAAGGTAACCACGCCGGCTACATCCGCAGCAATGACACCGTCGCCGATGCTCGCAAGCAGGGTTTCGGTGCGCGCCTTCTCCTCGACCGCGCGGTTGCGCTCCACATTGAGGTCGTCGAGCACGTTGAGGAGCGCTTGACGCGACTCCTCGAGACTAGCCGCCTTCACGGCAAGCTCGGTCTCAATCTCTTTCTTGTCGCTGATGAGGAAGCGAACCGCCACATACCGTTCTGGCTTCCCGCTTGCGCCGATGATAGGCGCAATCGAGGTGTCGACCCAGTAGTAGGTACCGTCTTTTGCGCGATTCTGGATCTCGCCGCGCCATGCCCTGCCGGAAGAGATGGTTTTCCACAATTCGATGAACATGCTCTGCGGCTGGCGACCTGATTTGAGGATTCGATGGTTCTGCCCGAGTATCTCTACGAGCGGATATTTCGAAACCTCGACGAACTTCTCGTTCGCGTAGATGATGGTACCTTTCGCGTCCGTCACGGAAACGATAGCGAGCTTATTGAGGGCGCTTAAGAGTGAGAGATAGTCTTCGAGCGTCAGTCCCTTGGCCAGCTCCTGTATAGAAACTGGAGCATGCGCTGATCCATCGGGCGATACCCCTGATTGCTCCTCGCGTTTGAATAGGTCGGTGATCATGCGTATCCGGAGAACTCCTCAGTTCGTATTCTATCGTATGAAATACCCTGTTTCTCCAAAAAGGTCCGGGCTGCGTGCACAAAACCTGGCGGACCAGCTATAGCATACTCTTCATCGCTCGTGGCAAGTAGCGCAAGTTCGGTACCGGTAAAGGGTCCGTAATGCGTGTTTAGCGTAAACGCCTTCCCGCTCTGTGCGTACGAGGTAAGCTCATCCAGATAGGCAGCCTGCTCTGGAGTCTTGTTGTAATAGTCGAGCCGGATCTGGTGACCGGTCTGTGTTTCAACTGCAAATCGGATCATGCTCCTGAAGGGAGTGATGCCGATACCGCCAGCAATGAACCGCTGTGGCGGATTCGCGGTCTCCGGGAGCGTGAATATTCCCTTAGGACCCTCGAGCGTGACTTGGGAACCAAGAGGAACGGTACTCAACATTTTCTTGAACGGGCTTTCAGAAAGACGGAATGTGACTGTCACTTCTCCCCTAGTAGTTGGAGATGAGGAGATAGAAAAATCATGAAATTGCTCCGGCATCGAGCGCTCCTCGAGGCCGTGTACGGTGATGGAGATGTACTGCCCGGGAACGAACGAAAACGAATCAGGAACACCGAACGCAACCTCGAGCGTTCCTTCCGCCACGAGCGTTCGACGCAGGACAGGGACTTCAAGCGTGAGGGGCATGGGCATGCTCAAGCGCTCTTACCTTCTTTCGCGTAACCGCCACAAAGGCATAGATGATGCCTCCGAGCATCACGAGAAACACGAGCGCGGTTGGGACAACGTAGAGCACGCTCTCAAGCGGCGAAAGCCGATCGCCCGTCTCAACGGGCTGCACGACACCCTCACTGACGAAGGTATCGTAGGTCACGCGGTCGGTGATGACCGTATGCGCCAGATGACTATTCGCTTGGCTCATGCTCTTTCAGCCGCCCCTCGAGCGTCGCCACCTCCTTCTTGAGCTCGACCATCTTCAGCTCTCGATCCACCATGACCTTATTAGAAGCCGCGAGCTCCGCTGCGTTTCGCGTCACCTCCTTATTGATTGCCTCGAGCCGCTCGTTTTGCCGCGCGATCTGTTCTTTCTGTTCGCGCGTCGTGCGCGCGATGGCGATGAGCTCGAGACCGCGTGGAATGAGTGGCGGGATGGCGAGCGCCGTCCCCACGGATACGACCGCCGTGAGCCACTTGATTCCGCCCGCAACCCAATAGATCGGCTTCCAGAGCACGAGCGCCTCCATGATATGGGTTGCGCCACAGGCGATGATGAACACGCCGAACGCGACGAACGCCCAGAGGAACGGGATGGAACGCCCCGCCTTATAGGCAAAGTAAATGAGCATCACCGTGATGGCGATGTATGCGAATCCGATCGCGAGGTCGGTGAAGAGGTGGAGCGCGAACAGGAGTGGGACGCTCTCCGCGTAGACGGCTTTCTGGGTCAACAGATTCTCCCCGCGCACGAGCTCCATGACAAATGGCGCGACGATCGTTGCCAGAAGCAGTACGAGCGCTCCGTAGGAAATGATTGGGTGCCGCTTGAATGCGTGATATACGACTAGATCGAGATTCTCGATGTCGAATTTCTGTGGGAGCGGCGTGGTGATAGGTTCCATGTCCGCAAAGTAGCCGATCAGCGGGTCACGCTTATGGTCGCGCCTTGCTCAGCAGCAACGGCACAGACGGTGACGCGGCCATTCACGTTCTTCATGGCGCGGTAGCCAGTGCCATTGGTCGTTGTTGCTCCTGATGGGTCGGTCGGGATTGCAGTGAGGTATTTCTGTGAATTGGTAAGCACTGCAAGATCGATGAGCCCGGTGCAGCTTGCGGCGTCCGTGGCACAAATCTCATTAGTCGCAACTCCACAAGTTGAGCTCGCGATGGTGGTTGGCAAATTGCCATTGTTATCGATCGCATACTGATAGATGGCGCTCAAGATGGTGTTCACGTCTGCACGCCGCTGCGCATTGCGCGTATCACCGAGCTGCTTTCCCGGGTTGATAGCAAGGATCACGATCCCAGCAAGAATGGCGATCGCCGCAACGACGAGAAGGATCTCAAGAAGAGTAAAACCTGATGCTTTGCGGTGCGTGTGGGTCATGATGTATAGGATAACAGATGGAATAAAGAGCTATCGGCTCACTTCGATGAGTACACTACGCTCCGCCTCGGGCGCACAGACGGTGATGCGGTCGCCCGCATCTTTCACGACATGATAGTTGGAGTTTTCGCCAGTAGCTCCAGAAGGGTCGACCGGGATGTCAACGATGTACGTAGACACCAGATCGTCATACAGGTTCACCAGGGTTGCGGAACAGGAGCCATCGATACATATCGCTGATTCCGCATTGTTGTCATCAGCGGGACAATCGCCATCCGTATCTTGATCGATATCAGAGGGCAAATCGCCATCGTGATCGATGGCATACTGATGTACCGCATTGAGGATGGCGTTTACGTCGCTGTACCGCCTTGCGTTTCGCGTATCGGCAAGCTGTTTCGCCGGATTGATGGCGACGATGACGATCCCAGCAAGAATGGCGATCGCCGCAACGACAAGGAGGATTTCTATGAGTGTGAACCCCGCACCATGTGTTCTTACTCTCATGTGTGCTTATAGCGTATCAGATAGACACCTGTATCGGAACGCGTTCTGTTGATTACGCGCACAGCAACGTTATGAACATCCACGATCCTTGCCACAAAAGTTGGCGCTATACTGGATGCTAAGTGTCAACGGGTGCTTAGGGGGAGGCATTTATTATTCGTCATTGTTGCGCCAGTATGGAAAACGATGGAATGAGCATCGAGGAGCGCGACTCCAAGAAGAAAGTGGTGATGGTCGTGGAAGACGAGACGCCGCTTCTGGCAGTCATCAGAAGCCGCCTCGAGCAGCGAGGATTTGAGACGATATGCACGGGAAGCGTCGAGGAAGCACGCACCTATCTACAGGTGGGCGCGCATGTGGACGGGCTCTGGGTTGATCATTTCCTCGGGAACGGTCAATCGGGCCTCATTCTGGTGAAGTGGGTACGCGAACAGGCAAGCCTCAAAGGCCTGCCGATATTCGTCGTGACCAATAATGAATCCATCGCTGCGGCCGATGCGTATCGAGCGCTCGGCGTCACCCGCCAGTTCACGAAGGTGAACATGCGTCTCAACGAGATCATTGACGAGATCGAGAAAACACTCCTGACCGGCCACTAGAAATCTGCCACCTCCTGCCAGGACGTCACGTTGATCGAGGGGGTGATCTTGTCGATGGTGATGCGCACCTTGCGCACGAGAGTACCGACGGTTCCCGACGACGTGATAGTGCGTGTCTGGCCGCCCGTATTGGTAACCGTGTACGTGCAGGAGCCTGCATCGAGTGTAAGCGTTCCCGTGCCCGTGAACGGAGTCGAGGCGCGGATCTGCCCCATCGCCTCTTCGACGCACGCATTCGCGAGCGCTTTCGCCTGACTCGTCCGCTCAAGCGTGAGAACCGCACGGGCAGAACCGATTCCGAGCTGAAGCGTAGACACGACGAGCGCAAGACCAACCGCACCAAGCAGAAGAACGCTCAGAAGTGTGACATAACCGCGGCAATAGGCTTGAGGGTGCATGGTGGTCATCGAAGAGAAGCGGCTCCGTAAAACGTCTTTTCATACGCGTAGGTCGCGGCGCCTTCCGTATTCACATACGAAAGGGTAAATGACACGCGCACGCTGTCTGGCGCATCCGCCACCGCCAGATTGCGGACAGAAAAATCGGAAACGGTCACGCGGGAGTTCGTGAGCGGCACGGCGTCCGCACTTCCCTCCTTGAGGTGCAGGACACCGCTCGACACCGAAAATACGGTCGGTGTCTTGGTACCATCAAACACCTGGAGCGTAAGGGTAGGGCTTGTGCCGCCTGGTCCCGGCGCCGTTACCGCATCTGCATTCCGTACCGTCTGTGTGATGCGTTCCATCACTCCATACCCCTGCTCCTCCACTTCCGCAATGACCTCACCCTTCGTGCGCGCCTCTAGGATGCTTCCGAGCAACACGACCGCTGAGGTCAGGAGGACGCCCGCAATGCTCACGTAGAGCAGGAGTTCGACGAGTGTGAATCCGGACGATTTTTGCTTGAAAGGCATACTCATGATGACGCAAAGACAACGAACTCCTCCAGGTCAAGATTACCCACGCCGTAGGCGCGATTCCGAAGCGTGTCATACGCGACACCATAGAGCACGCTATTCCCGAGAAGATCGACAGTCCCGATCACGCTGCTGTTCGTGAGCACGCTGATATCGACCACGACGAACTCCTGCGCGTTCGCTGCCGTAGCGGCGAACGCAAGGGTGAAATCAGTGTTGAGCGCGATGTCGTTCGTCGTACCCGGAAGGTTCGTCGTGCCGATCTGTACCGGGGTCGCGGGCGTCGCCACGCTGACCACGTAGAACGTGTTTCCTTGCGCGATGAATACGTATCCCGAAAACCCGCTCACCGTGAACGCATCCGTGTTTCCAGGAGCGTTGAAGGCACCCGCGAGCGTAGGAAGGACGGGGGTCGATAGGTTCACCACCTGGATTTCTTGCGAATTGTGTCCCGACGCGACATACGCGTAGCTACCGGAGACGAACACCTCATACCCGGTCGCCGCAAGCTCCAGAGAACCGACCGCTACCGGGAGCGTCGGTACGGACGCGTTGATGATAAAGAATTCTTTGTCAGTGCTTGAGGTGCGCACCAGATATACATTCGTACCGACAGCATAGACGCCGTTCGCATCGGCGTTCCCGGGGGCATTATAGGTGCCGACGACCGTCGGATTCGTCGGCGTACTGATATCAATGATTTGAAGCTCCTGACTGTTATTGGTGTTCGACACATACGCATAGTCCCCAGAGATCGCAATATTCGTAGGCGTCCCAGAAAGAGTGAGCGAAGCCGCAAGTGTCGGCGAGCTTGGCGTGTCTACGTCGATCACGAGAAAGTTCGGGATACCGCCATTTCGCACCACGAACGCGTAATCCCCGCTCACCTGCACCTTCCGCCCATCTTCGACACCGAAGAAGTCGAGACTCGCCTCTTTGAAAGGCGTGAGCCAGCCGCTCACCGTCACGAGCCAGTTCGTGAACTTCGTGACAAGCGACACCGAACCTGCGCGCTGCGCATTCTGCTGCCAGGAGACGGTTGCCGTCGCGATGCGCGTATTTGCGTCCGGCGCAGCAATCGCAAGGGAGCGCGTGAAGATGCCCGTCGTGTCGGAAGAGCCGGACAAGTTCCACTGCGCTCCCGGGGTGGAAACGCCCCAGGTGCCTGCAGTAAGGAACGAGAAATTGCTGTCACGGATGTTGCGCGCCGCCTCGAGCCCCTCCTCGGCAAGCAGCACCGCGCGTGCGCGATTACCCGCGAGCATGGTCGCTTCCTCGCCATAGAGATACGCGCCCACGAATGTCGTGATGATGAGCGCAAACAGCGCGCTCGCCAATATCACTTCCACCAACGAGAAGCCGCGGTATGTCTGAAAGCGATGGCTTTGTTGCTGATATCTCATGGCCAGTACGAAACGGTGCCCTGCGCATTCACGCCGATCTCGCGCACATCTCCCGTGGTTGAGGTGAGCGTAGTCGTTCCTGTGGTCCCCGGAATCCCCGTGAACTTCGCGAACACGATTTCATCCTGCCCGGACACTGTCACCGAGACCGGCAGGTCGTATGTTTCGTCATACGTCGAGTTTCGCGCGGCGTAGGAGGCACCCTGGAACAACACGATGTCGGTCGTGGTAGCGACACGCACGCCCCACGAAGCATCGCCATCCACCCCGCGAGCGCGCACCTCGGCAAACCTGAGTGCATGGGCATAGCTTGCCGCCGCGATATCCAGGTCGGTACGGACCTGAAGTGCCTGATAAAGCGGGGTACCCATGCCAGCGATAAGCGCGATGAGCGCGACCGACAAAAGCATCTCGAGGAGGGTGAAGCCGCGCATGGTGCGATTATGGCGATGCGTTCAGTCCGCCGATGATGCTGTAAATCGGCAAGATGACCGCGAGCGCGACAGCGACCACGCCGAGCCACACGATGACGAGCAGTATCGGCTCCAGGATCACCGTGAGATTCTTCGTCGTCTGATCCATCTTTGCTTCGTACGCGTCGCTCACACGGATGAATGTTGCAGACAGCTTCCCTGACTGCTCGCCCGAGACGATGAGTTGCTGTATCGGCGTCGGAATGAGCTTCGAGGCACCGGGGTAGGACTTGAAGCTCGTTTCGAAGGAGTTGCCGTCGCGCACCCCGTCGCGGATGTGCTCGTAAAACGAACGGTAGAACGGGAATACGGTCGCATCCTTCACCGAGTCGAGCGCGCGCACGACCGGCACCCCCGCCTGAAGCAGCGTGCCGAGGAGGTAGCCGAATCGAGTGATTTCGACTTCGCGGATAAGCTCGGTCACGCCGGGAATAGCGAAGAGCATGCGCTGTCCGATGAATTTCGTCTTGCGAAACCCGAATAAGAGGTACAGTACGATCCCAAAGAACGCGAGTACGAGCGGTATCACGACCGCACCATTCGCTTCGAGGAATACGCCCGTCCCGATGAGCACTCGAGTAATGAAGGGCAGTTCGAGATCAAGTCCCGCAAACACCGTAGCGAGTCGTGGCAGGATGAACCAGGCGATCCCGATGCCGACTACCAGCGTGAGGCCGAGCACGAATACGGGATACATCATGGCAGAGCGGATCTTCGATTGGAATAGGCGATCCTTCTCGAGCGTCTCAGCGATGAGTTTGAGGTTGGCGGAGAGCTTGCCTGATTCTTCGCCGACTCGCACGAGCGAGATGAGATGATCCTTGAACAGTCCCGCCCGCGCAAGCGCTTTCCAGACAGGAAACCCGTCTTCAATATCGGTGCGTACTTGCCCTACCACCTTGCGCATCCCGCGCGTGCGCAGATCCGCCTCGATGGAACGGAGTGATTGCTCGACGCCCATGCCCGAACCGGCAAGCATGCTCAGGTTCTCGATGAAGTATGCCTGTTCGCTCCGCGTGCCGACGAGCTCCCACCACGCTACGCCTTTTGCCTCTTTCTTAGTTACGCCGGGTATCTTCATGGGCGTGCTTATGCCTCATCCGGCGTCGCCACCCGCATGAGCTCATCGATGGTGGTGATGCCGTTCTTCACCTTGTCGACCCCATCTTCGAACATGGACTTCGCGCCATGCTCTCGCGCAAGCTTCCACACGTCATGCGCCGACGGATGCGTGAGGATGAGATTGCGCATGTCAGGATTGATATCGACAAACTCGAAGAGCGCCGTGCGGCCCTTGTACCCGGTACCGCCGCAGTCGGCGCAGCCCTTACCGCGATAGAGCCGCGTGCCGTCACTTGGAAAATACGCCGCGACTTTCTCCGGAAGCGCCTTCCACTCTTCTTTCGAGAGCTCGACGCTGTAGCGGCACGACTCGCAGATTTTCCGAACCAGACGCTGCGAAACGATCAGCTCCAGGGTCGAAGCGAGAAGAAAGGGCTCGATACCCATATCAAGGAGGCGCGGAATCGCCGTCGCAGCGTCGTTTGCATGAAAACTAGAGAGAAGGAGGTGGCCCGTGAGCGCGGCGTTGACCGCGATCTCTGCAGTCTCTTCATCTCGAATCTCACCCACAAGAATGATGTCCGGGTCTTGGCGCACGATGGAACGCAACCCTTTCGGAAACGTGAGATTCGTCGCCGGATTCACCTGGATCTGACTCACTCCTGGCGTTTTGTACTCGACCGGATCCTCGATCGTCGTAATGTTCACGTCCGGCGTATTCAAGATGCGCAAGACGCCATAGAGCGTCGTCGTCTTCCCCGAGCCGGTAGGACCTGTCACGAGGAGCATGCCAAACGGCTTATCGGCCGCGGCCTTGATGAGCGCTGCGTGCGTTTCGGAGAGCCCGAGCTCTCCGAGAGCGAATCCTTTCACATAGGCTGCAAGCACGCGGAATACGACCTTCTCGCCGTAGACCGTAGGAACGATCGAGGTGCGCAGATCGAATGCGAGATCGCCCTCCCCCTCATAGCGAAGCGAGCCGTCCTGCGCCGCGAAGTGTTCGTCGATGCGCAGATTGCTCTCCACCTTGATGCGGTTGAGGATATTTTCATATTGCTCATGCGGTAAGCGCCCCGCCTCATGCAGCACGCCATCAACGCGGAAACGGATGATGACTTCGTTCTTCTGCGGCTCGAAGTGGATGTCAGAAGCGCGGAACCCATGCGCGTCGCGGAAAATCTCCTCCAAGAGTTCGGGAGCGACGCGTCGCTTCTCGGCGATGATCTTCGAAAAGCGCGTTTCAAGCGGTTTCTGATAGTGGAGCAGCACCGCGTCGATATCTTCTGGGAGCGAATACGAGATGTAGATCTCCTTACTCGGAAAGACACGCTTCAGCGCTACCAGCTCTGCATTGAGCGGATTATCGGTCGTAATGACGACGCCTCCTTCCTTCTCTTCAAACAATACGGCGCGCAGTTTCCGCCCCACCTCTTCGGGCATCTGCTCCACCTGCCCCTTTCCCGGGGGTCGTGAGTTGAGATCGGCATACGAGACGCCGAATGATTCCGCAACCGCCTGACCCAATAGATCTTTGGTGATGAGACCCTTTGACAAGAGATGTTCGACCAGGGCGTCAGGTTCGCCTTTTGCGAGCGTATCCGCCTGCTCGAGATCCTCTTTCGAGACGTAGTTCCCCTTGAGGAGTATGTCTTTGAGATTAATGGTCCCGAGACGCATAGGCCTGGTGTGTTATTTCAGTATCGCCTTCACTTCATCAACGATATTTGCAAGCGGCGTATTGGATTTCGTGAAGAAACCCTTCGCGCCGAGTGCAGACGCTTTTTTCGCATCTTCTTCCTGACTTAGATTCGTGAGCATGAGAACCGGCGGCCGCTCGGGCATCCCCTGCATGGCCTCGAGCACCTGGAATCCGTCCTTGATCGGCATGATGATGTCGAGCAGCAAAAGGTCGAATTTTATTTTTCCAAGCGCATCAAGCGCAGATCCGCCGTCAAAAGTCACGACGACATCGTACCCCTCGTGTTGGAGCTTGAGCTCGAGCGCACGCGCCATCGGACGCTCGTCTTCTGCTATAAGAATCTTCTTTTTCGGAGCGTCTGCCATAGTACAGAAAATTGTAGCATGCAGACAGCCGCGCTTTCGCGCGGCTGTTCATAGCAAACGACGTTTCGTTCGGCTTATTCCTTGGAGCCCTCGAGTGCGCGCGTCTGCGCCTCGATCGCGGCCGTGAGCCGGTCGAGCTTGGTCGAGAGCACGTTGAATTGCTTCGTGAGGTCGGGTGCTGAGCTGCGTGATTCCGCAAAACGCGGCGCGCTTCTCATAGGTTCTGCGTAGCGCGAGGCGCTGCGTGAAGGTGCGTCGTCGCGTTCTTGATTCTGGAAGCAGTCGCGGCAGTAGACCGGTTTCTTGCCGTTCGGGCGGAACGGCACTTCGCACTCCTTATGACACTCGTTGCACTCGGCTTTGAAAAACTCCGTGGGCGCATCGAAACCGCGCGCACCGAAGCGCTTTGCGCCGAAGCCCGTTCGTGCACCGAACGGCTTAGAACCGAACGGCTTCTTTCCGAAGCTCTTTTTCTTGAAATCGCTCATGGGTATTCGTTAGGTTAGAGAATAACACATCTTTTATGGCTTCGCAAGTTTCGCGCGTACGCCGGGGAGTGCGAGCTTCTTGTCTCGCGTAAAGTTCTTTATCTCCGCTTCCCGTTTCAGAGCAGCGCTACGGTCGGGCTGCGCCTCGGTGTAGACCACGCCGCGCACTTTGTGCGAACGAGTAAAGTGTCCGCCGACTCCGCTCTTATGCTCGGTAACGCGCCGGTCGATGTCGGTCGTGATGCCGGTATAGAGCGAGCCGTCTTCGCACTCCAGGATATAGACGAAATAGGTCGTAGAGCGCATGCCTACTTGCCAAGATCAAGCTCGTCATCAATCCGTATCTGCTTCACGAACTCATCGACGTGCGAGACGAGGATCATCGCGCCCTCATACGCATCGAGCGCCTGTGCGATCACGGGCAAATGCCGGAAGTTGATGTGATTCGTAGGCTCGTCGAGGATGAGAAGGCCTGGGCGCTCAAGCACCAAGGACGCAAACGCAACGAGTCCCTTCTGCCCTTCTGACAGGCTGCCGATCTTCGACTTCAAGTGCTCTGCGGAGAGGAGGAACCCGGCAGCGACCGAACGGAGGCGACCCTCGTCCGGCGTGCCCATCGCCTTAAGGAGCGCGTCGTATGCCGTACTCTCGAAATCGAGCGTCGAGAAGTCTTGTCGGTAGTAGCCGATCTTTGTACCAGGCGCTAGCACCGCGTCCGCCGCGCGCCCAGTCGCTATCGCCTCTAAGAGCGTGCTCTTACCGATACCATTCGGACCCTTAAGAAGAAGGTGCGAGCCGCGGCGTAGCGACACTTTCAGTTTCTTGGTTACGGGCTTGTGGTTTTTCATCCGCGTGAACGAATGGAGCGCGAACACTTCCCCTGAAAGCCCTGCCTGCGCAGGGATCGTAAACGGCCGGATCGTCTTATCTTCCCTGCGGACGTCCACTTTCTCCTCCTCCATCTCCTCTATCTCGGTACGCATCTTCTTCGCGACGAGACGCATCTTGCCGCCTTTCTGCGCGAAGAAGTTCGCCTTGTCTTTGTTGTCCTGAATCTTCTTCGCGAGCTGTGCATTCAGCCGGTTCTCTTTCTCGATGCGTGCGGCAATCTGCTCTACCGCGGCGCGATAGTTTCCAAGGTAGCGCTCGATCTTTCTCGTGTGCACATCAAGGTAGAGGACGCCGTCCGTAAAGGCGTTTAGGAAGTCGGCATCGTGGGAAATGACGACGCAGGTTTTCGGATACGCTTTGAGGAATGCGGTGAGGTGCTCGATGCCGGCGGCGTCCAAATTGTTGGTCGGCTCATCAAGAAGCAGCACGTCCGGGTTCTGAATGAGCGCTGAAGCCAAGAGAAGACGCGCCTGCTGACCGCCAGAAAATGCGCGCACCGGCCGATCGTGGTCGGCAACCAGATTCACGACCTCGAGCGCCGCATCGATCTTGGGATCGATGTCATAAACCTTCTCTGTGAAGCACTTCTCGAAAAAGGCACGCACTGAGAGGTCGAGGTCGCTACGCGGGATGGTCTGACGCGAAAGCGCGATAGTCGCGCCCTGCGCTCGATGGATTTTGCCCGACTCCGGAGCGCTTGCCCCGGTGATGAGCGAGAAGAGCGTGCTTTTGCCGGCACCGTTCTGGCCCATGAGCGCGATCTTCATTCCTCGCTGTATAGAAAAATCGACCTCGTCGAGGATCGGTTTCTGCGGTCCGTGCTCGAAGGAAACTTCCTCGAAGCGTATGACGGTCTCTTTGGGCGGCATGGAGAGTCTTACCTTACATTGTTTTGTTCAGAATAAGAAGCAGGTGCGTTTTCGATGCTATGCCGTATAGTGGCGCAATGGCCTCGCAAGACCCCGCAGAATTCCCGATGCGCATCAATAGATACCTCGCCAAGCAGGGCTATGCGACGCGCCGGGGTGCCGACGAACTCATTTCTTCTGGCCGCGTGACGATTAACGGCCGGCCCGCAAAGCTTGGCGATCAGGTAACCGCCGAAGACGTCGTAGAGGTAAAAAGCGGCAAGCGACAGAAATCCTATCGCTATTTCGCATACCACAAGCCGCGCGGCATCATCACGCACTCGCCCCAGCATGGCGAAGAAGACATACGGGACGCGCTCGCAGACACTCCGGGCGCGGACGGGCTCTTTCCGGTCGGTCGGCTCGACAAAGACTCCTCCGGACTCATCATCCTCACTGACGACGGCCGCATCACCGACCGCCTTCTCAATCCCGATCGGGAGCATGAGAAAGAATACGTCGTAGGGACTACCGAACCCATGCGCGAAAGCTTCGTGGAGCACATGGAGCGCGGCGTCGATATCGGTGATTACGTGACGAAACCCTGCACCGTAAAACGCATCGGTGACCGTTCATTCCGCATCATCCTTGGCGAGGGCAAGAAGCATCAGATCCGTCGCATGGTTGATGCTATGCATAACGGCGTCTCCACCCTGAAGCGGGTACGCGTCATGAACATCGAACTGGGAAAGCTCGCCGTAGGTGCCCTCCGCCCTATCGAAGGCGCCGAGCTCAAACAATTCCTCACCAGCCTCGGCCTTGCCTAGCGAACGCTACACAAGGCTCAGATCACCGTTTAATATCTCGGGCTTCATGCCCATGATCTCCTGTTTGTACGAGAGCGTGCCGGAAACTGGATTGAGTAAGAAAATTTTCTTGCCCTGAAAGAACGCCACGCCCATTTCAATAAGCGTGTTCCCGCCCACATACCCTGGCACACCCCGCTTCTCATGATTCACGACGAGAATCGCATCAGCCCAGTCGATTTTCTCATAGTGGTCACGAATGGCACTTTCTTTCAAGTTCCAGATTTCATGTGACGCGGGAAATGCATCGATTCTGCCGTTCGCTTCTATATATTCGCCAAAGTAAAGTTTCCTCCCACCCCCATACGCTTCGGGCACCTCAAGTGCCAGTTGAGGAATCTGCACCTCGTGACCCATGGTGGTTAGCGTATCTCGAGACTTCTCCATCTCGGGATAAAATCCGATGCTTCCACAGACGGTAATTTTCATGGTTTTTGCTGTTTATCGAAAAACGCTTCGATAAGCGCAATATCTCTCACGTCTTTCGGGCGCGCAAGTCTCTGCTTCCACGCGAGCACAGTTTCAAGACGAACGTACGGTAACCCGTCTATGAGTTCCGCATCATCTATGAGTTTCGCGATACCCCACTCTCCCGGCTGCCAGAATGGATACAGCTCGATATTGTGCCCCTCCCATTCAAGATATTCTCTACCGCTCTCGTGAGTTTTGCGGGTAAGCTCCGGGCGCACTGCGAGTTCGCCCCAAGTCTCCGGTCGTATGATGAGATCGAGATCGTTTGACGCTTCTCGCAAGCCCCGAACCAGGATCGGCGCACTGCCGAACAGCGCATAACTTCCGGGTGGAAGCTTCAGTGTACGAACATCGCTCAGCAGCTTTTCAAACATACTAGAAAGTATACCCCTACCTGAGACTCCGCCTCAAACGAACCGGTCTTTGTGCTGTTCCCAGAATTTCGGCCACTGGGAGTGCATGGGGGATGGCAGCGCATCGAGCCGGAACCACCGGAGATCTTCTGCCTTGTGCGGTTCCCCATTTGCGACTTTTACCGGATCGATTCGTACCTTGAAATCGAGCGCGATCCAGTGAGTCTTCGCTCCCGCGAATTCACGATGCACGTCCCGATATCCTAAGAATTCAAAATCGAGAACGTCGGTGCAGTATTCTTCTCGAATCTCTTTCCGAAGCGTCTCTTCAACGGTATCGCCAAACTCCAGACCGCCTCCGCCCGGGTCCCAGGTACCATGCTCATCCCGGCACTGTGTACTGCGTTTTGAGAATAGGTAGTTTCCCTCTCCGTCATGACACGCAAAGACTATGGATACTCCG
>CAYVUT010000009.1:12999-28323 GCA_964455225.1 uncultured Candidatus Saccharibacteria bacterium | reverse complement strand
CGAAAACCAGCAGGGGCGAAAGCTCCTCGTGGGTTCAAATCCCACCCTCTCCGCACACACTGAAAATGCGCCCGATGAGGGCGCATTTTCAGTGTGTGCGGATCTCCTCGTCAGAGTTACGCAGCCTCCTCTTCTGTCGGTTCCGTAGCGGGGGTTTCTTCCGGCATCGGAGCGGAGGTTTCTTCCATAGTCTCCATGCCTTCCTGCTGCGTGTTGTTGGTATCGTCCATACGATATTCTTTTGAGCCTTACGCTGGTAACGATCGACCTGAATTTTTCTTATAGCACACCGCTTCGGGTGGACACAACCCAAGCGTTCGCGCGTGGGGACAATGTCATCACTGTGCATGGCATACTAGCACTATGCGCACTCCACAAACACTCACGGATCAGACGCCGATAGCGTTCTTTTCGGCTGAATATGGTATCGAAGAAAAACTCCAGCTCTACGCTGGGGGCTTGGGCATCCTTGCGGGCGACTTCGTGCTCGAGGCGGGCGCGCAGGGTGTGCCATTCGTCGCAATCGGGCTCGTGTACCCTGGCGGATTCTCTTCGCACACGAAAGAAGGCGGTCCGGTGGTTACTGCGAAAGATCTTGAAGAGACTGGGTTCCACCTCGTGCATGACACGAATGGCGACCGGCTCACGCTTCCGCTCGATGTGGATGGGCGTACGCTCACGGTCCATGTGTGGATGAAAGCGTATGGAACGGCCAAGCTCTACTTGCTCGATGCTGAACTCGAAAGCAATACCGCGGAAGATCGTGCGCGTATCACGCATCTCTACGACCCTGACAACAGGACCAAGATGTTCCAGGAGATGGTGCTTGGCATCGGCGGCATCAAGCTCCTGCGTACCCTCGGCGTCCACCCTCTGGTGTACCACTTGAACGAAGGTCACACGAGTTTCGTCGCGCTCGCGCTCGCTGCGGAATATCTCCATGACCACCCGGATGCGGGCGGGATCTCGGTCGCGCTCAAGGCGGTGAAGCCGCTCATTGTCGCAAGCAAGCATACGATCTTGCGGGGCGCGGGGATCTATTTTGAGCGTGCAGAACTCGAGCATATGGTGGGGCACTACTTCGCCCGGCATCACATCGATCTCGAGGAATTCTTCTCGTGGGGCGCCGATGATGATCCTAAGCTTTTCTCGGCGACAAAATTCCTTCTCGGCGCTGCGCGCGCAGCAAATGGCGTGAGCATGCTTCACACTGTCTTCGAGAAGCAGAAGCATCCGCACAGCACGCTTATCCCCATCACCAACGGCGTGCATATACCGCGCTGGCGGTCTCTGGTGTGGCCGCGCACGGAGCTTGAAACGCTCACCGATGAGGACTTATTTACACGCCGCACCAAAGCACGAGAGGCGTTTATCGCCTGGCTGAAAAATGAGCATGGAGCCGAGCTTCGGCCGGAGGCGCTCACGATCGTCTGGGCACGTCGGTTCGCGCCCTACAAGCGGCCAGACGCTCTGTTTAAAGATGTTGCTCGGCTTGAGCGCATACTCTCCGTTCCCGATCGTCCGGTCCAGATAGTCATGTCGGGTGTCGCGCATGAGGCAGATCCTGAAGGGCAGCGCGTCATGCGAGAGATCATGGAATATGCGCACGATCCACGATTTTCCGGAAAGCTATTCTATATCCCCGACTATTCGATTTCGATCGCCAAAGAGCTCACGGCCGGAGCTGATGTGTGGCTCAATACGCCGGAGCGCGGCAAGGAGGCGTGCGGTACGAGCGGGATGAAGGCGGGTGCCAATGGCGCGCTCCAGTGTTCCGTGATGGATGGGTGGGTTGGGGAAGTGGACTGGGAGGGTGCGGGATGGACGCTTCCGGATGAGGCGGTCTCCGATACGCTCTACCGGCTCATCGAAGACGAGATGATTCCGCTCTTTTTCAAACGGGACGAGGCAGGTTTGCCGCGTGAGTGGATCGCGTATATGCGTCGCACGATGCGTATCATAGAGGCCGAGTTCAGCGCGAAGCGTATGCTCGCTGAATATATGGATAAGCTCTATTTCCCGACCTCCTCCGGGGTATAATAGCGAGCACATGCAGCTCTTCGGTTCGAAAAAGGGCTTGAAGATACTTTTTGTCGGCGCAGAAGCGGCTCCGTACGCGAAAGTCGGCGGTCTCTCGTCGGTCATGTACGCGCTTCCCAAGGCGCTCACCAAGATTGGTCATGACGCGCGAGTCATGATCCCGCGGTATCTGTCGGTCGAGCAGGAGTACAAACTTACCATGGTGGAGGAGGGGCTCCAGGTACCGACCGATAATGAGCATGCGCCGTACTACCTCATCTGCAACGTAAAGAAGCATGAGCCGGACCAGACGAATCCCCAGAGTCCCGTCACGACGTATTTCCTCGAGAATCAGGAGTATTTCGAGCAGCGTGCGAATGTCTATGGCTACGCGGATGATGCGGTACGCTGGGCGCTTCTGTCTCGCGGCGTACTTGAGTTCATCCGCCACCACGAGTGGCAGCCAGATATCATCGTGAGCGCGGATTGGCAGACCGGTTTCATTCCGAACTATCTGAAGACGGTATATGCTCATGATCGCATTCTTTCGAAGATCACCTCGGTCTTCTCGATACACAACCTGATGTATCAGGGCATGTTTGATCACCACTTCGTGCAGGAGATGGATTACGACGACGGGCATTCGCCCGTTCCCGGCTTCGCGAATCCGCGGCTTACCAAGATCAATCTCATGCGTCGCGGCATCATGTATGCCGATGCGCTCACGACCGTTTCGCCTACCTACGCGAAGGAGATAATGACGAAAGAATACGGAGAGCTCTTGGATGAGCTCTTGCGCGAGCGCCGCGCGGTCCTGACGGGGATATTGAACGGCATCAATTATGACCTGTGGGATCCTGCGTCCGATCCTTACATCACGCACCATTACAGCGCGAAGACGCTTGAGAACCGCCTCCGGAACAAGAAGGTCCTGCAGGAGCGTTTCGGCCTGCCTTCCGACCCGCAGGTGTTTCTCCTCGGCATCGTCTCACGCTTATCGCATCAGAAAGGGCTCACGCTCCTTGAGAGCATCATCCCGACGCTTCTCGCCGAGCTGCCGATACAGCTTGTGGTGGTGGGTGAAGGCGATAGCGATGTCATGACCTTCTTCCATAACCTGGAGACGCAATTTCCTGGAAAGGTTGCGGTCCACCTCAAGTTCGACTCGATCCTCCCGCACTTCGTCATGGCTGGAGCAGATGCGCTTCTCATGCCGTCCCGGTTCGAACCTTGCGGCCTCACGCAGGTCGAGGCGATGCGGATGGGGTGCGTGCCCATCGTCCGCAAGACCGGCGGACTCGCCGACTCGGTGAAGGATTTCGATCCAAGCACGGAATCAGGAACAGGGTTCGTGTTCGAGAAGTACGATTCCTCCTCATTCATGATCGCGCTCGTCCGAGCGTTCGAGAATTACCGGAACACTAAGAGCTGGCGCGGCATCCAAGCGCGCGGCATGGCCGGAGATTTCTCCTGGGACGAATCTGCGCGCCGGTACGAGTCATTCTTCGAACGCGCGATCGAATTTCATAACCAGACGAACGGACACAAGTCATGATCCAAGCCGTATGAAGTGGGCGAACTTTTTGCACGTCTACCAGCCCGCTGACCAGCAGCAGGAGATTCTTGAGGCGATCGTCGCGCAGAGTTACCGCCCCATCCTTACTCATCTCAAAGAAAATGAGCATGTGCGGCTCACGCTCAACATCACCGGAGCGCTTTTTGAGCTCTTTGACAAATATGGGTATCGCGATCTTCTAGACATCCTTCGAGCGCTCCATGAGAGCGGCCGCATCGAGTTTACCGGCTCAGCCAAGTATCACGCTTTCCTCCCGTTTCTCTCACCTGATGAGATGACGCGTCAGGTGAGCATCAACACCGACACGCTCAAATTTTATCTAGGCGATTCATTCGTCCCGAAAGGGTTTTTTCCGCCTGAAATGGCGTATACGAAGAATATCGTCCCCGTCATCGAATCACTCGGCTTCGAGTGGCTTCTGCTCGATGAAATTGCCTACAATGGCATTCCCGGAAGCGTCGATTACACCAAGCGATACCGCATACAGGGCTCAAAGCTCGGCGTGTACTTCAGAGAGCGGCGCTTAAGCAATCTCATCATGAGCGCGGTGGTGCGCTCTCCGGAAACGCTGAAGGAGGCGATGCGAGACGATCTGACGAGCAGCCGCTACGTGCTCACGGCTATGGATGGCGAGACATTCGGACACCATCGCCCTGGCCTCGAGAAGATGCTGTTTGACGTATTCAGTACGACCGACTTCGATCTGGTCACCGTCTCGGAGCTTGCAACATCGCATGCGACGGAACAGGTGATTGATCCGGTCGCCTCGACCTGGGCATCAAGCAAGGAAGACATTGAGCGCGGCGTGCAGTTCCTCTCGTGGTCTGATCCGGAAAATCCTATCCATGCATGGCAGTGGGAACTCATGAAATTGGTCTTGAACGAGGTGTACGCCATGGATACCGCTCATGTGGGGTTTCCTGAGGTGCGCGCCTCCATGGATCGCGCGCTCGCAAGCGATCACTTCTGGTGGGCGTCCGCAAAGCCCTGGTGGAGCGTAGAAATGATCGAAGATGGCGCGTACCGTCTCCTTGAGACGCTCCGCAAGATTCCCAAGGTGTCGAAAGAGAAGCTCGATCGGGCGAGCACGTTCTACGAACAGATCATCTCAACCGCGTTCGCATGGCAGAGAAGCGGCAAAATACGCGAGGTCATGCGCGCCCAACGCTCGCTCACGCGCATCCCATTTGTAGACCGTACGATAGGCAAGGGTGGCGCCGAGGAGGGCGTCTATCACGCATTCATCGATATGATGAAGCGGCTGGAGAAAGAAGCGGCTACGCGCGGAGAATATGAGAAAGCGATCCTCTGGCGAGATTCAATTTTCAAGCTCGAGAACAAGCTTGATATCTACGATACGATCAATTCAATCGACTTGCTGCGCATCGAGATCCCGCACAACGAAGTCGAAGCGACTATTGAGCGATACAAAGAAAAGTATCGCGCTATACGTGGCGGCCAGCCCGAACAGCGCGGCGCCTAGTGCATCTTGAGCCAGTAGTAGATATCTTCGAGCGCCTTGACGCCATCGCCTGCGGCGATGTTGTTCTGATGGTAGAGCTCGTCAGTGCAGTCGCCCGCAGCCCAGATGCCTTCTGCCGAGGTCCGTTGATTCTTCGGATTCGTGACGACGCGACCGATGGGGTCGAGTTCGATGACGCTTTTGGCAAAGTCGGTATTCGGCAGCACGCCGATCTCGACGAACACGCCTCCAACCGGGAGTTCGCCGATTTCTCCTGTCTTGCGGTTCTTGTATACAAGTCCGGTGACGAATTGCTCTCCCTTCACCTCGGTCGGCTCCACGTTGAGGAGCGTTCGCATGTTCGGATGCGCGAGCACTTTCTCAACGGTTACCGGATCCGCTTTGAGTTCGGCGTGGCGATGAAGCAGGGTCACCGATTTCGCATATGCCAGAAGCTGCGATGCGGTCTCAAGACCGGCATTTCCGCCGCCAACGACCGCGACGTCCATTCCCGCAAACAGAGGACCGTCACACGATGCGCAGTAGGTGACACCCTTGTTTTCAAACGTATCTGCGCCAGGAACGGAAAGTTTCCGGCGGCCGGCGCCAGAGGTGATGAGTGCGGCTTTTGCCGTAAACGTCTTGCCCGATGCCGTAGTCGCCGTGAAGCTGCCATTGTCTTTAGAGAGAGCGGTGACCCGGTCAATAACGATTTCGACCTGGTCGCCCGCAAGAGAACGCAGGTGCGTTTCAAGCGCTTTGGCAAGGTCAGCGCCGGAAATGTTTGGCGTGCCGATCCAGTTCTCTATACCCTCAGAGACAGTCGATTGTCCGCCGAATTCGGGAGTGATAAGTACTGCCTTCAGGCGCTTGCGGGCTGCGTAGACGCCCGCGGCGACGCCTGCAGGTCCGCCGCCGATGATCAGAAGGTCATTCATGTAGCCTACAGCTTACAACTTACAGCGTATAGAAGCTAGAGGAAAACCCGCGGCTGTGCCGCGGGTTTTCCTCTAGACTGCAAAACTAGCAACTGCTATTTCTTGTGTCTGCGCAAAAATGCAGGAATAGCGCCCCAGGATTCATCTTCCTCTTCAAGCGCTGGCGGTTTCGGTGCGGTTTCTTCGCGTTTTGCTGGCTTTGCGGTAACGATAGGCTCCTCTTTCTCGAGGGCAGGTTTTGGTGCTTCTTCTTGAGCCTTCACTTCTTCCGGTGCAGGTTCGCGCTTAAGAACCTCATGGTAAATGCGGCCACGCTCTGCCTCGCGTGCCTCCGGACGCATCGAGAAGAGGGAGTGTTCAGCAGGGACGTGTCCGCTGTTCTGTTCGGGGAAACCGGTTGCGATCACGATGATACGGATATTGCCTTTCTTGACTTTCGTATCCTGCATCATACCGAAGATAACCTTGGCATTCTTGTCGACCGATTCGTTGATGACTTTCGCCGCCTCCTGTACCTCCATGATGCCTAGGTCGTCGTTGCCGGCGACGACGAAAAGGATGCCCTTCGCACCCGTGATGGAGATGTCGAGGAGAGGGGAGTTGACCGCCTTCTGCGCCGCCTCCTTGGCACGATTGTCGCCTTCGGCGATGCCGATGCCCATGAGCGCAGGGCCGGCGCCTTCCATGATGGCGCGGATATCGTTGAAGTCGGTGTTGATGTCGCCCGGCGTCGTGATGATGTCGGAGACGCCCTCGACCGCTTGACGCAGGATCTCGTCGGCGAGCGCGAATGCCGCTTTCGCGGTCATCTTGGTTTCAGCGATCGAGAGGAGCTTGTCGTTGGGGATCACGATAAACGCATCGACTTCTTTCTTGAGTTCGGCGAGTCCGCGTTCCGCGATTTCCCGGCGCTGTGCGCCCTCGAATGCGAACGGCTTCGTCACGACGCCGATAGTGAGTGCGCCGAGCTCCTTGGCCACTTTCGCGACCATGGGTGCCGCGCCGGTGCCGGTGCCGCCGCCCATGCCGCAGGTGATGAAGACCATGTCAGAACCCTGGATGGCCTCCTGGATCTCTTGGCGCGTCTCTTCCGCTGCACGCTTGCCGAGATCGGGATTCATGCCGGCGCCGAGTCCGCGCGTGAGATTCTTGCCGATGTGGATCTTCCTTTTTGCGAGCGAGCGGTGAAGGTCTTGCGCGTCGGTATTGATAGCGACGAATTCGACGCCCTTCACCTTCGAGTTGATCATGTGGTTCACGGCATTGAGGCCCGAACCGCCCACGCCGACGACGCGGATGCGTGCGAATGTCTCAACCTCTGGCTCGATGCGCTTTGACATAAGGAAAATGGGTACTAATGAATGGGTGCAGGGAATGATAACAGAATCGCTGAGTGTGCAAATCTTGACAAACCTGCCTTTTAGGGCAGGAATTGCTTGAAGAAACGTTCGAGTGTGCCGCCCATGCGGGTAAATGAGCTCTTACGGCCCACCTCAGTCTCGCCGGTAAGCGCCCAGAGGGCGATGCCGTAGGCGACTGCCCAGGTGGCGTCGCGCATCTTGCCTTCGCCCACGAGCCGCATTTCTGCCAGCCGCGAGGGGAGTTTGAGCGAGGACTTCGCAATGTCAATGATCGCGCCCTGTCCTGCACCGCCGCCCGAGATGATGATGCCTGCCGGAAGCGGGCCGCGACGATTGAGCGACTTCAAGTGCTTGTCGATGAGCGTGAACATGGCGGTGATGCGTCCCGAGACCAGATCATCGACACGCTTCTTGGGATACATCGTTCCCGCGAGTTTCCCGAGCTTCACGCGCTCTGCTTCTTCAAGCGAGATGCGAAACCCCAGAGCAATGTCGTCCGTGATATGTGCGCTTCCCATGGGAAACACCTTCACTGAAATCGGGATGCCTTCGTCGTAGACGACGATCGAGACGGTTTCAGCGCCGATATTTGCAAGAACGCAGCCTTTCATCTGCTGCTCTTTCGAGAGGAGCACGTTCGCTCCTGCAAGCGGAGATGCCATCTGGTCGACGACTTCGATATCTGCGTCCTCAACCGCTTCTACGAGCGCGTCGGCGTGCTGTGCAAGGCAGGTGATGAAGAGGTAGTCCGTCTCGAGCCGGACGCCGCGCATGCCTTCGGGGCTGCCGAGCACCTTGGTGCCATCAAGGCGATATTCCACAGGAATCGCATGGAGTACGTGCCGGTTGAGGAATGCAGGAGCGCTTGCGTCTTTGGCGATCTGCGCAGCCTTTGCAATGTCGAGTTCGGTCACCTCCTGATCGGCACGCGAAATGACCGCTTCGCCAGAGGCGCGCGTCTCGTCGAGCGAGATGCCGCCGATCGCGAGGAATCCTGAGGAGATGGGGACTCCGGCCGTCTGTTCGGCTTGGCGTTTCGCTTCGCGCACGCTCTCCGTCACTTCTTCTTTGTTGACGATATAGCCGTGCCGGAGACCTTTCGATTCGGCAAGGCCGGTGCCGAGGATACGCAACGAGCGCTCGCGTTTATTCGCGATCTCTTCAACGACGACGATCTTGACCTGGTAAGTCCCGATGTCGATTCCGGTTACGATGCGGCGTGCCATATATGCGTGCGTCGCTCCTTGCGAATTTCGAAAGGAGCGCCTGTTCGCGTCGTTCCATTGTAGTGCCGTGAGGGTATCCTTTCAAATGGAGGCATCCGTGGATAAACAAATACAGGAGGTGGGTTGCGGGGGGCAGGTGGTAGGCTGGCGCCTCTCTTTGCGCTACGGAAGGGCAGATGATGATCTCGCCGCTTTTTGGGCCCACCTCATACGACAAGACATTTGGCGTGTAGGTTTTTTTCCGGAGTTTTTGGTTGAGCGCCTGCGCTTCTCTAGGTCCCACGAACACGAGCGAAATATCCCATCCGGGAAGTATGGCGGAAGCGACTGCGGCAAACGGCAAACGCGGCGCTTTGCGCCGCGTACGATTGATGATCGCTACCGGTGTCATTCCGGATTACTTCTTCCCGCGCGCGTTCTTGCGAGCAGTAGGATCGATCTTGCCGAGCTTCACGAGCTCCGCATACGCTTCGCGACGCGTCTTCGAGATCATGGCGCGCTTATGATCCACGTTCTTCGACTTCGAGCGTTCGAAGTAGCGGCGGTCACGCATCTCGCGTACGAGGCCAAGGCCCTGCGCGCGGCGCGAGAAACGGCGAATAAGCGCGAGCGAACTCTCGTTCTTGCCGCGACGTACTTCTACTCGTGCTGTGTCTACCATAGTGGTCGAGACTGTACCACGCCGGACTCTTTTTTGTCCAGCGACTTGAGCGTCGGAGTATTGGACTTAGCAGAGAGCCTACGCTCTACTCGAAGCTTTTGAGCTGTTCCGCAAGGCCTGAAAGGGGGAGGACAATGTCTTCTTGCGTCTGTCGGTTGCGAAGCACCGCAGAACCCTCAAGCGCTTCCTTGCGACCCATGATAAGGACGTACGGCGGGTTTACTTTTTCCACCTGCCGCATCTGCTCGGCCAGAGACTCGACGCCGATCGTCTGCACGAGCGGCACGTGCGCACGTTTGAAATCCTCTGCTAGTTTTATCGAAATATGCTTAGCCTCCTCGCCGATGTGGACGAACATGAAGCGAAGACGAGCGATCTTTTTCGCTACCGGCGCCACTTTTGCTCCCGCAGTCTCGAGACGTATGACTGCGCCCGAAGCGGGCATCCCATTCTTGAAGAAATAGCGGGCGAGTTCCGAATACCGTGAGCCCCAGGCGACGGCACGATCGCCGACCTTGATCTCAAAGCAGGTCTCAGACCACATGCCTCCGCGCGAGAGGAGGCAGGGCGCCAGTTCGTACGGCGTCTCGGTCATTTCCAGGTACTCAAGCAGCTCCTCGAACCGTTTGCGGCTTGCGTCTGATAGGTGATCGGTCGGTGCGGGAAGATCTGTCGCACACGCGCGTTCGATGAGAAGGTCGGCAGCTTCGAACACGTCCTTTTTGGCGCAGGCGACGCAATCTTCGGGAATAGCGTGCGCGCGTTTCTTGAAGAAGTTCCCGAGCTCGCGCGCGAAGCGCGCGCGTGTCTCCTTATCGCCGAGCGTGTTGATGCGCACCGTCGGCTCTTCTTTGTAGAGGTCTGCCACGAGGGCGCGTAGCGCGCGTATGATGACCGCTTCCGCGATAGCGCGATCAGCGCCGATCGCGTGGAACTGGATGAGTGTCTGCCGGGGTGCTGGTCTCCCAGACGCGATGTTCGTATGCCACACGAAGAGAGGCGCCGCTTCTGCCGGTGCCACGTTCGCTTCCTTGCACTGCTTGAGGAACGAGGCGATGGCTTGCGCCGTCTGATCGAGCGATTGAAGCGGCAGATTCTCCGGATAGCCTGATTTCGTATGGGTGCCACGCGTCGCCTCGGCAAGCGTCGTAAACGGCGTGAAGCCGTAATACTGCCCGATCGCATGCACCTTCTTGAGTACGTCTTCTGCGTGGAATGCGTCGCGTTGCATGGTCGCTAGTTGAAAGCCATGGTTACGGTGTCAGTTGCCGGCACGCTGGACTCATACTCGGCGTGTCCGGGCGAGAAGCCCGCATCCTTCACGGGCAGGAGGCGCAAGAAAACGCGGCCGATAAGGTCTTCTTTCGGGAGCGGTCCCCAGACGCGCGAGTCTGAGCTGTTTGGGCGGTTGTCGCCCATGACGAAATACTCGTCTTCTACGAGGGTCACCTTGCCGTTGTAGGTTGCGTCTTCTGCGGTCACATAGGGCTCTGAAAGCGTAAGCGTGCTGCCATTCGCGGTCGTTACGCTCACCATGCCTTTTCTGATGGAAACGGTTTCGCCTGGGAGCCCGATGATGCGTTTGATGAAGAAGACCGACGGGTCTTTCGGATAGCGGAACACGACGACGTCGCCGCGCGCAGGCTCGCTGAAGCGGTACGAGAGCTCATCGACGATGAGATAGTCCAGATTGCCGAACGTGGGATGCATGGAATCGCCGTCAACGACGAATGGCGAGACGACGAATGCACGGAGCGGGAGCACGACGATGACGATGAGGAGCGTGAGCGTGAAAAGATCCTTCAGCAAACCATTTCCGCTGCTTTGCATGCGCGCATTGTACTCTCGGTTATGGAGCGCGCAAGTGCATGCAATAAAAAACGCCCCGCTCGCAAGCAAGCGGGGCGTACTTCAGTCGAGGCCCGCCTCATCGAGCCCGGGACTTTCGCCCTTGTGTTCCTGTTCGCGTCGCATTTCATTTGCGAAGCGTTCTTCGGCGCTCTGGTTGAGTCGTGGGCCGTTGCATTTGCACGCGTTGTTGACGGTCCACTCCCGGCATTCGCCACAGTACCGCTCAGCATTTCTGTGCATCCTTCACCCCTCCATACGGACACCAATGTCCGGGAGCCAGGGTACGGTACAATACGCCTCATGGCAATCATCATCATGGGGCTCGGAAATCCGGGGAACGAATACGACAAGACGCGACATAACGCGGGGCGTATGGTGGTCGAGCTGCTCGCGAAGCAGGAGGGTTTCGACGAGTTCGTTTTGAACAAAAAAGCGAATGCGCTCGTCTCTGATGGGAAGATCGGCAAAGAAAAAGTGACGCTCGTGCTGCCCGAGACATTCATGAATAAGTCCGGCACTTCGGCGAGTGCATTTGTGAAGAGCGTGAAGGCGGCAAAGGATCTGTTGGTGGTGCACGATGATCTTGACCTGCCGCTTGGCGTTACCAAGATGGTGTTTGCGCGCGGCGCAGGCGGCCACAAGGGTGTGGAGAGCATCATGCGTGCCCTGAAGACGGAACAGTTCGCGCGTCTTCGTGTCGGCATTTCGGGCGAAGGGAAGAAGAATCAGGCGAAGAAGGTGTCAGGAGAAGAGAAGGTCATCAAGCATGTCATCGGGAAATTCAAGCCAACCGAGGAGGCGGCGCTTAAGAAGGCGCTCAAGAAGTCGGCAGAGGCAGTACGCCTCTATGTCGAAGAGAGTATTGAGGCAGCGACGCAATTTGCGAATACCCGCTAGAGCATGTCCAAAAACCTCATCTGCTTCGTTATGGGCCCCGCTGATTTTCTCCGCCGTATCTCAAATACGTCTACGAAAATCAGCTTCCCACGCCTCGCATCTGAAGGTTTTTGAACACGCTCCATGGATCGCTCGGGCAGAAATCATTGTGTTTTCAGACAAAGTGTCGCATAGTGCGACGCAGACTTGTAACTGTGGGGGAACGAGATGGACAAGAAAGAGCTTGCCGCACTTCTCGCGCGGCATCCGGAAGTACCGATTCGCACCTGGGGTCGTGGCGGCACTAAAACGCGCACGAAACTGCTTGAGGAGCTCGACAATAGGGAATCGGATCTTGTTGAGCGTCGTGGCCGCGTCGTACGCAAGCTTCGTGCGGTCGTGGTCCGAGTACTGCATAAGGATGCGCGCGGCAGGTGGTATGGGCTCGTGGAAACGACCCGTACGCCAAAAAGTGGCAGCGGCGTGCGGATCTTCTCGGCCAGTCTTGGTATCAAGTATCCCTCGACTGAACTCGTGGAGCGAGCGGCCTTCCGGGCACTCCGTACGAAGCTTGGTATCGAGGCGCTTGCCTGGCCCAACCCGCATCCGGAGCGTCTGAAGCGTGTGCGTGGCCGAGCGCGCGTCATCGAGGAATCCTGGTCGTATCCTGGGTTTCTCTCGGAATGCACGGAAGTGTGTTTCGAGTTCGTGATGCCGCCTGAGCACTTTGCTAAGGCGTATACGTTTCGCGAAGCAGGAAGGAAAGTGCGCTTTAGGTGGATGCCGCTTCGGAAATGTCCATGGATACGCAATTGAAAACCGCCGGCAATGCAAATGCATTGCCGGCGGCTCTCTTTTTATACGAACTACTTTTTCGAACCCGGGATGTAGGAGAGCGTCATGCGCTGATCCTTCGGCTCGAAGAGCGTAATCTTGAAGGAGTACGTCTTGCCAAGCTCCAGAGTCTCGCGAAGCGCGGCCGGAGTCGGGAATTCGCTGATGTGGACAAGGCCAGCAACACCTTCCTCGATCGAAGCAAGCGCGCCGTGCTTGTTGTATTTGATCACGACACCCTCGACTTCCATGCCCTTCTTGTAGCGCTCGCCAGCAGAGTGCCACGGGTTCTCTTTGAGCGCCTTCATCGAGAGCGATACCTTGCCGTCCTTGATCTCGATGACCTTCACGCGGACCTTGTCGCCCACTTTGCAGAGCGCGCGCGGGTCTTCCACGAGGCCCCAGTCGAGTTCGCTGATATGGACGAGACCCTCGAGTCCCTGTTCAACCTTCACGAACACGCCGAAGTCGACCACGCCGGTCACTTCGCCCTCAACGACGTCACCCACCTGGTACTTGTCGATGAGAGATGCTTTCTGCTCCTCTTCGCCGCTCGTGCGCTCGGAGAAGATAAGCTTACCCTCCTTCGCATCTGCGGTGATGATGCGCACTGCAAGAACCTGGCCGACCAGCTTCCCGAGTTCGCCAAGAATCTTGTCCTTGTCGCCGTCGGCAATGCGCGGATAGTGCTCCTTTGCGAGCTGGGAAGCAGGGAGGAAGCCCTTGGTGCCCTGCCAGGAGAGGATAAGACCGCCCTTGTTTGCCTCTTCAACCGTAAGGTTGTAGGTGGTCTGTGCGGCGATCGCTTGTTCTGCCTCGCTCCAGATTGCGGCCTGGCGAGCCTCCTTGAGGGAGAGCTCGATGTAGCCGTCGCGACCCGCCGGGTCTACGACTTTCGCCGTGATGGTGTCTCCAGGATTTGATTTGCGGAGGATGTCCGCTGCGTTCAAGTACTCGCGGCCGTAAATGAGGCCCGTACCAAACGGCGGGAGGTCGACGTAGAGACGACCGCGCGAGAGCGCGATGATGGTGCCCTCCACCAAGTCGCCTGACTTAGGCGGTGTCGGGATGCTGTCAATCAGCCCTGCCATCGGGTGAGACGGATCAAGAACTATGGTCGGTACCGGCACGAC
The DNA here is from genome assembly GCA_964455225.1 of uncultured Candidatus Saccharibacteria bacterium. Classification (GTDB taxonomy): domain Bacteria; phylum Patescibacteriota; class Minisyncoccia; order Phycocordibacterales; family Phycocordibacteraceae; genus C7867-001. Next base: position 14,386 of record CAYVUT010000009.1, on the reverse strand, counting down.
AGCCTTCTTTTCTTCTGACATATGTATATGCAGTGCGCATTTTCCAGAAGCGGTGTCAGGGCCTTGCGGCACCCGAGGGTTAGTCGCCTCGTACTTCTTTGCACTCGTAACGCATAGAAATGTAGCAAATATGAGCGCAAAAGTAAAACCCCACCTCGAAGAGGTGGGGTTGTGGTATGGAGCCTATAGGCATCCGCGAGGACAGCTCCTCGCAAGCGCCCAGGGTCCGTACCGTCTCGCCCGGTCAGCGTGCGCTAGCGCAGCTGGCGGTGGTGGCGGTGGGTGCCGGCGCCGGCGTCGATTGCGGTGGGCTTGGCCGTGGCGGTCAGGCCGATGGTGTCAGTCGGGTCTTTGAAAAAGAGCGGGCTGAAGGGATGCTTCACGGTGCGTCTCCTCGTCATCCACACATGTGGACCCATATAGTGTAGCATACCCCAAAATATTGTCAATGTCCCCAAGATGTGTCGTAATCATGCAAGTGAAGCCTGCAAAGCGGCTCATTTTGTGCTATACTTTACTCATAATGGTTATCACGCATCACGGCGGCCAGTGCTTCAAAGTGACATTCGGTGACCTCACCGTCGTGTTCGACCCCATCGCCAAAGGCGCGACGCTCCCGTCGGTCCGTTTCGGTGCCGACATAGCGCTCGTTTCAAGGAATCACCCGGACATGAACGGCGTAGAAGAGGTCACCTATGGCGAGAAAGTGCCATTTGCCGTGACCGGTCCTGGCGAATATGAACGCGCTGGCGTCACCATCCAAGGATTTCTCACGAAGTCGCTCTATGGTCTTACGGGCAAGCAGGAAAGCGCGGTGAATACGGTGTATGCCGTATCGCTTGAAGACATGACGCTCGTGCACCTCGGCGCGCTTGCTGACAAAGAGCTTTCTAAAGAAGCGCGCGAAGGCGTCGGAGAGATCGACATCCTCTTCGTCCCGGTGGGCGGCGAGGGCGTCTTATCTGCCGCCGATGCCCACGCGCTCGCGATCTCCCTTGAACCGAAGATCATCATTCCGATGCACTGGCAGGGCATGGGGAAGCCGAAGTCGCTCGAAGCATTCCTTAAAGAGGAAGGAGGCAGCGCGGAGACTGTCGATAAGCTCACCATAAAAAAGAAAGATGTAGTCACCAAGGACGGTGCTATCATTGTGATACAGCCATGAGAGCGATTCTTGCTCACATCGAACGCGCTAAAGAGCAGCCGCATCACGTGCGGCGGAGCCTCGCGCTTGGCATCGCCTTCGGAACTTCGGCACTCATCGGACTCGTGTGGTTTACCAGCATGCTCCTCACCGACTCGTTTGCGATCCAGGGCTCATCGTTTGCAGAAAGTACCGGTTCTGGCAGCGTGGTCGCTACCGGCTCCAATGAACGCTCCTCGAGCT
>CAYVUT010000009.1:0-12989 GCA_964455225.1 uncultured Candidatus Saccharibacteria bacterium | reverse complement strand
CTCGAGCTTGGTCGGTGCCGCAAGCGAAGCGTTTGGTATCAGTAAAACGCCCGCACACATAGAGATAGTGGGCACCGCCACCTCCTCAACGCTCTCTGAGCGTGAGCGGGAATCAGAGCAGACCGTAATCCCATTCTAGTCTCGTTTTTGTATGGCCCGAAGCAAAGAAGCACCGGATACGAACAATGCTGTGCCTCCCGGCGGCAACGTCATCCCACAGCCGATCGTGGGCGAGATGCGCACGTCGTATCTCGACTATGCGATGTCAGTCATCACGAGCCGCGCGCTTCCAGACGTACGCGACGGATTGAAGCCGGTGCATCGCCGCATCCTCTACGCGATGCGCGATATGGGGCTTACGCCATCCGCGAAGTTCCGTAAGTCGGCGACCGTGGTCGGCGAGGTGCTCGGTAAATACCATCCGCACGGCGACACGGCGGTGTACGACACGATGGCGAAGATGGCGCAGGATTTCTCCTACCGCTATCCGCTGGTGCTTGGTCAAGGTAACTTCGGCTCGATCGACGGCGACTCGCCGGCAGCGATGCGTTACACCGAAGCGAAAATGTCGCGCCTTTCTGACGAGCTTCTCAAAGACCTTGAGAAAGAAACGGTTGCGTGGAGCCCGAACTATGACGCGACGCGCGAGGAGCCGAAAGTGCTTCCGGCGGCGCTCCCGAACCTGCTCCTCAACGGCACGCTCGGCATCGCGGTCGGTATGGCGACCGAGATCCCGCCGCATAACCTGCGCGAAGTAGTCGACGCCACGGTGCACCTTATCGAGAATCCGGACGCATCGACGGATGACTTGCTTGCGTTCGTGAAGGGCCCGGACTTTCCGCTTGGAGGCGTTGCGTTCAATCAGGCGGACATCAGGCACGCGTACGCAAACGGCAAGGGCGGAGTCGTGGTGCGCGGCGAAGCCGAGATCATCGATGACGGCAAGAAGGATACGAGGATCGTGATCACCTCGATCCCGTATCGCGTCAACAAGGCGGAACTCATCGTGCGCATCGCTGAGCTGGTGCAGGAAAAGAAGATAGAAGGCATCCGCGACCTTCGCGACGAATCGACGACCTCTTTTGATACGCGCATCGTCGTCGAACTCAAGGGTACGGCGCACCCGCAAGCGGTTCTGAATGCGCTCTACAAGCACACGCCGCTCGAGTCGACGTTCCACTACAACATGCTCGCCTTGGTGGACGGCGTGCCGCAGACGCTTTCTCTGAAGGGCATGCTCGAGTCGTTCGTCGAGCATCGCCGGGTGGTAGTGAAGCGGCGCACGGAATTCGATCTGCGGAAAGCGGAGGAGCGCGAGCATATCCTCCTCGGTCTGTCGAAAGCGCTCGACCACATCGACGAGGTAATCGCCATCATCAAGAAGGCTCCGGACGTGCCGCAGGCTTCCGAGGCGCTCCAGAAGAAATTCAAATTCTCCCCAATTCAGGCCGCAGCGATCCTTGAGATGCGGCTCTCGAAGCTTGCGGGACTCGAGCGCAAGAAGATCGAGGATGAGCTCTCCGAAGTGCAGAAGCTCATCGAGAAACTGAAAGACATCCTTTCATCGCCGAAAAAGATCCTCGCCGTAGTAAAGAGCGAGCTCATCGAGATGGGCGAGAAATATGGCGACGACCGCCGTACGCGCATCGTGAAAGGCGGCGTGCAGAACATCTCGGTTGAAGACTTGGTGCCGGACGAAGAGTCAGTGCTCGTCCTCACCCAGGGCGGCTATGTGAAGCGCACCAACCCGAATGAATACAAGGCGCAGAAGCGCGGCGGTGTCGGCGTGGTCGACATCGCGACAAAAGAAGAAGATGTCGTGACGCACTTCCTCGTTACGTCGGCGCACTCCGACCTCCTCTTCTTTACCGACTACGGCAAAGCGTATGCCCTGAAAATGTACGAGATTCCTGAAGGCAAGCGTGCGACGAAAGGCAAGTCGATCATGAACTTCCTCCCGCTTGCTGGCGACGAGAAAGTCACTTCGGTGCTGCCGGTCATGAAGGGTGCGGCGTGGGATGCGCTCTCGATCGTCTTCGTGACGGAGGCGGGCGTCGTGAAGAAGGGTGCGGCAAAGTCCTTCTCCGACGTACGCCGTTCGGGCATCATCGCCATCACGCTCAAGGGCGGAGATAAGCTGGTGTCCGCAAACCTTGCAGGAGAAGGTGATAGCGTTTCCATCGTAACCAAGAAAGGCCAGTCGATCCGATTTGATGAGGGAGAGGTGCGTGAGATGGGTCGCACGGCAGGCGGTGTGCGCGGCATGAACGTGAAGAAGGGCGACGTCGTCGTGTCTGCTGAAGTCATCTCTGCAAAAGATGCGCATGCCGCCTCGCTGCTCGTCATCATGAGCAAGGGGTACGGAAAACGTACCGAGATGGAGGAATACAAGATCCAGGGTCGCGGCGGCTCAGGCATCAAGACCGCAGAAGTGACCCCGAAGACCGGAGAGATCATTGGTGCGAAGGTCATCGCGGGCAATCCGGAGGAACATGAGATCGTCGTGATCTCGAAGAAGGGGCAGGTCATCCGTACGGGAGTCGCTGAAATCCCTTCGCTGTCGCGCGCGACGCAGGGCGTGCGCGTGATGAAGCTGTACGAGGGCGATTCGATCGCCTCGATGGTCGCCCTCTAGGGCGCGCGCCCAAAAGCCCGATCTGCTGCGTTGCGGGTCCTGCTGATTTTCTCCGCCGTACCTCAGAGTACGTCTACGAAAATCAGCTTCCCGCGCCTTGCACCTCGGGACTTTTGAATCCCGCGCCAACGCATCAGTAGGTGGTGTTGATTGCGCGGCGGCCTTTGGCCGCCGCGTGCTATTTTGTATGCAATGCACACTCCCCAATTCAGCGATCCGCGCCAGACGGTGCTCCAGCTCGGTTTGTCAGCAGGGATGCGCGTAGCAGATCTCGGGAGCGGAGCCGGACACTATGCTGCAGCAGCAGCGGGCGCAGTAGGCGAGGGTGGCAAAGTGTATGCCGTCGATATCCAAGAGGACGTGCTGCACCACGCAAAACGCGAGCATGGGACGCTGCATCATCACCACCGACAGGGAATAGTCGAATCCGTATGGGGAGACATAGAGCGCCGTGCGGGCACGAACCTGCGCGAGCAGTCCATCGACGCAGTCATACTGGCGAACGTGCTCTTCCAGATCAATCACCGCGACGGACTCATTGCTGAGATTAAGCGCATCATCAAGCCGGGCGGGAAGCTGCTCGTGGTCGACTGGGCAGGTGCCTATGGCGGCATGGGTCCCTCACCTGCCCAGGTGGTTACCGAGCATGAAGCGGAAGCACTCTTCATCAACAACGGCTTTCACAAGGTGAAGAGCTTCCGCTCAGGGCCGCATCACTACGGTATAGTATTTCAAGCACCATGAAGAACGTATCTTTCTTTCAGGTTCTGGTGATGGGCATCTTTGCCGTTGGCGGACTCATCGGCCTCTTCGTCTTTTCTACCTACAAAGGTAGCAGTAGCGAAACGACCGTGGGCCCAGTGACGATCTGGGGCGCGCTGCCCGCGGCGCGCTTCAATGCGCTTGCGGCATCCGTGAATCGCCTCGATCAATCGCTTGAAAGCGTCACCTATGTCGAGCAGAGTTCGGCGCAATTTGCCACTGATCTTGCGGCGGCAATTGCGACTGGTCGCGGCCCAGATCTCGTGCTTTTCTCTCATGAAGATCTCCTCTCGCTCGCGCCGTTTATACAGCCCATACCATTTTCGACGCTTCCGGAGCGTACGCTTGCGGACAGTTACATCGAGGAGAGCGGGCTCCTCAAGACAACTAACGGATTCTATGGCGTGCCGTTTCTCCTTGACCCGCTGGTGCTCTTCCATAATCGGACCATCCTTGCATCCGCAGGCATCCCGACCCCGCCCTCGACCTGGGAGGCGCTTACCGGTCTCGTGCCTAAGGTCACGACGCTCACTCCAGACGGCCGTCTCACGCGCTCGCTTGCGGCGCTTGGGACCTATGACAACATTCAGAACGCGCGTGGCATCCTCTCTGCACTGTTCCTCCAGACTAACGTGCCCATCTCGACCGTGTCCCAAAGCGGTCGTAGGGAAGTCGAGCTCATGCGTTCATCTGCAGCCTCTGGCAGCTCTTCTGGAGAGGCAGTACTGCGGTTCTACACGCAGTTCGCCGACTCAAGCAAGCTTTCCTATACCTGGGATGCGTCGCGCGAGAATTCTCGCAACGCATTTCTCCGAGGGGATCTCGCAATCTATCTCGGGTTCGCTTCAGAAGCAGCGGGCCTGCGTGACGCGAACCCGAATCTTAATTTCGATGTCGCACCGCTCCCGCAGCCGGCGACAGCGACCAACAAGGGCACCTACGGCCTCTTGTACGCGCTTGCCATCCCGACGGGTGCAAAGAACCCCACGGGCGCTCTTTCCATCGCTTCGCTCCTCATACAGAAAGACCGTCAGCAGATTGCCGCACAAACATTCGGCCTCGCGCCTGCTGCTCGCACAGCGATCGCCGCTGGCTCGGCAGACCCGACGCTCGCCGTCGCCTACAGCTCCGCGCTCTACGCGAAGGGCTGGCTGTCCCCAGCACCAAGGAGCGTCGACCAAGTATTCTCGGGTATGATTAACAATGTGATCAGCGGCCGTCTTAGCATCCAGTCCGCACTCTCTGCTGCCGAGAACGCCCTTTCGGCGCTCTTGCAATAATTATGGCTCGAATCAACATCGCGCACCTCTTCCTTGTGGCATTTCTTGTGGCGTCTTTTGTTTTCCTCCCATCTGCACATGCGCAAGGCATGGGTCAGACTGAAGGAGGTGGCTCAGGCATGGGACAGAGTGAGGGGTCGTCTGGATCGGTACTTCAAAACCCTCTCGGTGAAGGCGCTACGCTCAATAGCTTCATCCTCGGCGTTCTTGATGTCGTCGTTCTGCTCGGCAGTTTCGTCATCGTGTTCATGCTCGTCTACGTCGGATTCCTCTTTGTCGCCGCACGCGGCGAGCCGGGGAAGATCGAGGAGGCTCGCACCGCCCTCATGTGGACGGTCATCGGTGCACTCATCTTGCTTGGCGCGAAAGCGATCGCCATCGGTATTGAGGCGACGGTGCAGGCGCTCTCGAGCGGTAGCTAATCATGACCTTTAAAGAATTCGTAGATGTGCTCGTCGGGTTCGGGAACTACATCATCATCCCGTTCATCCTCGCGTTCGCCTTCCTGATGTTCATCTGGGGCGTCTTCAAATACTTCTTCGTGGAAGCCGAAAACGAGGATTCACGCGAGAAGGGACGTCAATTCGTGCTGTGGGGCGTTATCGGCTTCGCCATCTTCTTCTCGTTGTGGGGCATCGTAAACGTACTGTTATCCACGTTCGGCATCGCTCCGGAGTAACCCCTGTGCCATACTTACGCTTATGAAATATTTCTTCTCGCGTCTTGCGCTCGTAAGCGTGTTCGCTGCCTCCTTTCTCCTGCCGATTTCTGCGGCAACTGCCGCAAGCGTCAGCATAAGCGGGTGCGTGTATCAGGGCGGCGTCTGCATTTGCTATCAGAACGGACAGGTAACCGTGAGCAACAATCCGGGCGCTTGCAGTCAGCTGAGCGGCGTGTTCGGCACCATCCTCTACATCATCAACGACATTCTCGTGCCGCTCATTTTCGCGCTCGCGTTCATCGTATTCCTCTGGGGCGTCTTCAAAGCATATATCCTGGGCGGGGCAGACGAAACCGCAAGAGAAAAAGGCCACCAGCTCATTCTGTGGGGCATTATTGGCTTCGTGGTGATGATCTCGCTCTGGGGCCTGGTAAATGTCGTTTCCAACACGTTCGGTCTTGGGGGTGGGTTCGCCCCGCCGCCACCGACGCTCTAGGTGGCGGAGGCTATCCACATACCCAAGAAGGCCCGTTGACCATACGCCAAAAAAGAAGCTACAATTAACCCGTTAACCCCTTATCTACACTATGAAAAAAGCTCTCATTACTGGTTCAGCATTCACGCTCGCTTTGGCGCTTCCTCTTTTTGCGTCAGCGCAGGCTCTTAACGACCTGTCAGATGTCGGCTCGATCATCATCGACATCATCAACAACATCATCGTTCCGGTCCTCTTCGCCGTCGCATTCATCGTCTTCGTGTGGGGCGCGTTCAAGACCTTCATTCTCGGTGCAAACTCTGAAGACGTGAAAGAGCAGGGAAAGAACCTCATGCTCTGGGGCTTGATCGGTTTCTTCGTGATGGTGTCTGTCTGGGGCTTGGTCAACATCCTTACCGGCACATTCAAGTTCGGCAGCGAAGAAATCGAACTTCCGGGAACCGAGTTCAACGTCAGATAACGAACCAGTCGGGAGAGCTTTCGGAAAATCCGCCCTCTGGCGGGTTTTCCTTTTTGCGCTATTGAACTAAAAAGCAAAGACTATACACTTAGCTATATCTTATGTCAGTCGTCACCGCATTCTTGTATCGGGTCGCTGCAGAGGTCATCAACCCGCTCATGCTGCTCCTCACCGCAGGAGCGACCATCCTGTTCTTGTGGGGCGTTTTCCTGTTCATCAAGAATGCAGACGACGAGAGTGGTCGGGAAGAAGGAAGGCGCGCCATCATGTGGGGCATCGTCGGACTTGTCATCATCTTCGGCGTCTACGGCATTCTCGGCATTGCGCTTGATACGGCTGGCATCCGGCCCGAAGAGGGTCCGCTGTCAAACTAAATACGCAAAGAAAAAACCGCGACGCATTGTACGCCGCGGTATCGACACGCATTTAACTCCTAGCATCAACAGCTCGTCGAACCCGTCGGGACGAACCAATAAGTTGGCACCTCCACGCCCGTTTCTGGTGTAAACCGGAAGTGATCATACATTGCCGTCTCGCAGTCGGTTTCCTTAGTTCTTGCGCAGGTCTGCAAACGTTCGGGTCCCCCTTTGTACGAGACACGAAAGCCGATGCGTCCGATATTCGTGAAGAAGGGTTCAGAGAAACAGACCAGCATACCTAGTGGCACGCTCACCGTTTGAGTCGAGCCACTTGCACCAACTTGAAGCGAACAGGGCAGATTAATGCATTGTGGTGTGGCGATAGTCTGGCTTTGTGTGTTCGCTCGAAAGACGGCAGTCTCCTTTGTTTTAGAGAAAGAGTCCTGCCACGCCTGCCTCAGCTGCGGAGCGGCTATGATGATGCCCAACGCAATCGAGCCATACCACATCACGCGTCCCAGGGTAGTTTTGCTCACGTCATTTCTCCAGTTGAACAGTTCTGACTGCAGAGTACTGATTGTGTGGCTTGAGTCAAGTTCATACGTGACCGTGGCGGTATATGCAAAGAAAAACCGCGATGCATTGCGCGTCGCGGTTATAAGAACTAGCACCCACACCTCACGGACACTGCGCGTCTGTCGGAGCGGTTTGAAGCCACACTCTCCGGCTACCAGATAGAGACTGAAAGCCGTACGAAGTGACTCGACCACCTGCGCCGGGAAACCACATGCGTGGTTGGGCGCTGCCTTCCGGGATGTACCACACGATGTAGTCGCCAGTGGTAGGGAGCGGGGTGACGCAGAGCGCCCGGCCACTACCGCGCGTATCGACCCAAACGATGTCACGCCCGAAAGAGCATGACCGCGCCTGTGGCGTGAATACGCACGATGATTGGCTTGACACGCTCGTTTGTGAGTGTGATGGCGTACTGGGGGTCGTGAACCACGCGAACACCAGAACGAACAGCAACACGCCGACAATGGCATAGACAGAGTTCTGGATGAGCTTTCCCCACTTTTCGAGTCCCGGAAGCCGTGCAATCACATACGTGACTGCAAGCAAGATCGGAATGAAAAGCCAGTTCTGCCGCATCCATGCTTTCGCCTCCGAGGGTTCCGGGTTGTTGAGCATGATACTCACAAATCCGGAACGCCAGAGAACGAAACCGAGGATACCGATGCCCACCACCCATGCCGCGTACTTGGCGAATGTCCAGGCAGAGATTTTTTCGGTTCCAGACCTGCCCGCCTCTGTCTTCGCGTTCTCCGTTGTTTTCTTGGCGCGGTGGGTGATACCTCGTGGAGCCCAGTGGACCGTTTTCCAGAGCACGGCGGCGAGCAGTGCAATAATGGCTGCACCAAACGCTGCGTAGACGAAGTGGTTCGACTCAAAGAAGCTCATGGCGTACCTCCTTTCTTGTTGCTTGCGTCAATGGTGAGCAATGCTCCCCGTACGTCGGAAGCAACCAGGGTGATGTTCGACTTCGTATCCTTCAGGGTTTCAAAGCCCTTCTGGGTGACGAATAGGTCGACCAGCCTCTCTGTGGTGATTGCGACACCCGCCTTCTCCAGCTCCTCCTTCATGGTGATTACCGGTCGGACGTAGCTCCGCGCACGATTGTTTGCCTCTTCTGCATCGGCCTGACCTTTTTGTTTCTGTTGACGCAGTGCGGTAATTTCTTCGGGGAGAACGATGTCCTCGACGATGATGCCTTTGTCGGGAAACGGGAATATTCCAATTTCCTTGAGCGCGGGCTCCGCCGTTTTAGCCGCCTGCTTCGCCAGATCGCTCGCGTCTTTTTGGGCTTCTGTGATTTCCATTCCTTGCTCAAGCAAGGCGCGGAACTCGCCACCGAAGATCTTTGCAACACGCGGTTCACGCTCTGCCTCGAGGAGGCGGTACGTGTAGTTGAGAATCTGCTCCCGCAGATTCTCGTGCTTTCCGTTGCGAACGTCTTCAGGGTTGCCGATTTGGTACCAAGCCACAGCTTTCACTGGGGCTGTACCATCCTTAAAGTCGATGGCTGCAAGGGTGTCGCCATCCTTGAACAGTTGCACCGATTTTTGCAGGAAGTCGCCTTCCATGATGACGTTGTCGATCCAGGGGATGATGACGCGGAATCCCGCGAACTTGATGTCCCAGAGCAGACCGAACCGCTCAACGACCGTGAAGGTCGTCTTGCGCTTGATCTGGATTGAGACGGCCGCGATGATGCCGAGCCAGAGCGTTGCGAATCCCATGGCCGTGTTGTCGTTTCCGACCGCAAGGCCAAAGATCCAGAGAAGGACTGCAGGGAAGAAGAACACGGCGATGGTAATCGCGTGACCCTTCCACCGAGGCATTTCTTCCGGGTGAGAGCTAGAATTGCTGGACATGACCGATACTCCTGTGTGATGTGTGGATGTAAAACAACAGTCTGCTGTATATTGTACAAAAAATAATAGACATGTCAAGTTCTTATGGCGCGACATGGGCAAAGAAAAACCGCGACAATACGCCGCGGTTTTGCAAAAAGAACGTCCACACATCTTCAGGGTTTAGAGATTTCCGGTCGGACACCGCTTCATGAGGCGATACCGCATGAAGAAGGGCGCGTCAGCTTCGTAGCGAATTTGATTGGCGCCAACCCGCGTTGCTATAACCCGAATGCCAGCAGGCGGTTCGTCTCGACAGAAATGGTACTCACCGAAAAAGCTCTCGGCACCAATCGTGACCGGTGTTCCGGCAGTTATCTGGCATCCGCGAACCTCATCCGTACTGAACGGACGACAGTACTGTGCTGCGTGGTTGGGCCGTGGCCTCTCCATTTTTTTAACTTCTGGAAAACTCGTTTGCCACGCCTGCCTCAGCTGCGGAGCGGCTATGATGATGCCCAACGCAATCGAGCCATACCACATCACGCGTCCGATACTCATTTCCTACCTCCTTTGCCTTTCGGGCGGTTCGAAGAGACGATCTGAGACGCCAGTTCCGTAGCTGCTGCACGAATGCGCGGATCCGTCTTTCCATCTTGCGCAAGCGTACCGAGTAGCCCTTCAAAGCCGCGCACGATGACTTCGTTGGATTCGATAAGCCGCTCGCTCCGTTGGAACACTCGTGCCGCTTCCGCCGGATCGAGTCCGGTATTGGCCTGCACGAAAGTTCTGAAACGCTCAGCTAATCCGGTCAGTTCAAGCATCTTACGTCGGTTCTCTTCTTCCTGTGCGGTTCGAGCCGCTGCGGTCTCGATGATCTTCGCGGGCGGTTCAAGCTGCCCGATCTTCACATCAAGCGCTTCTTGGTCGAGGAATCTCTCATCCTTACTCGGCCCCTTGAGAGAGGTGTCATAAGCCTTGAGTTCGGCGACCACGGCTTTTGCGAGTCCGTATTGACCGCTCGACGTCAAGAGCGTCGCCATCGGGGTGCTGCGCACATAGGTTCGCGCTCGATCCTCGAAGACGTTCTTCAGCGTTTCAAGCGCATCCTTTTGATCGAGGAAGTTGTCTACGCTTGAGATACGCCAGAAAAATGCACCGGCGATCGTCATCAGGATATTGTCTGAGGTCAGTTCTTGGAACGGCTCAATGACCTGCGGCTGCCGCTGCGTATTCACTTCCACGAGCGCAAGGAATCTAGGAAGCCGGTGCTCGCCTTCGTGCAGGTGGATCCGGCGCACGCGCTCCCCAAGGAAGAGGAGTACGCCTCTGTGGGCAGGTTGAATCTTCTGTAGAGCGCAGAACTCATTCCAAAAGAACTGTCCGCAGTACACAAGCGTGGGGAAGAAGGTGAGGGGAGCAATAGCTCCCGCCCACTTCCACACAAATGGCTGACCACCGAAGATCGAAAGGAATGACCGGCTTGCCGTGAGCGTTATGAGCCCGCATGTCGCTCCGATTAGTGCAGCAAGAGTGAAGGTCCATACGTTCACGGACAGAGTTTTTACTCCTGCGCCCGCATCGTTCGATTTTCGTTTGAAGATCGGTTTTGCAACCCAGGCGGTGGACAGCAGGAAAGCTGCAAGCATCACGAACGTGAGTTCGTGATAGAGAGATAAGGAGGTCATCAGATTTCTCCGTAGTTGGTGTGGATGTAAAACAACAGTCTGTCTTGCCTTGTACCACAAATAGGCAATATATCAAGGACACTTGTTTTGTACGGTCTGGGTACTTAGAAGAGGAGCGCGAGTACGCTTCTCTCGCCTTACAGGCGCAGTATAGGTTTCGCATTCGCTTCGTTCGGCGTGAACTCGCTCATATACTCAACCGCCTTCGAGTCCTCTCACGCACGCCAAGCAGTTGGCGTGCTCCCAGCTCTTCGCCTCATAAGAATTCGTCTAGTGCTGGGGAGAGGACCATGAGTACATTTCTCTCTCACAAAATACGCTCGTCGCCACTCGCGCATTTCGCGAGCCGCCTCGCGCGACCTGGCCTGCTAGCCAGGTGCCCGTGCTCGCTTTCGAGTCCTCTCCTGCGCTACAAAACAATAGTCGCCGCACGCTCTCGCGTACGGCTCCTTTGTTTGGTGCTGGGGAGAGGACTCGAACCTCCATGCCTTGCGGCGCTTGGTCCTAAGCCAAGTACGTCTACCAATTTCGCCACCCCAGCGTCTGTTCACTATAACGCTAACTCTGTAGTGCGCCTACCTGGGCTCGAACCAGGGACCGTCTCCTTAAGAGGGAGCTGCTCTACCAACTGAGCTATAGGCGCAATGACAAAACTTTACACGATGATGGATTTTATTCAACGACTCTGCGCAGGTGGGGCGGGACGTGAGTGAGTACGTCGTAGGGAATGCGGTTGGTTTCGAGGGCGATGGCACGCACGGAGTTTGGCGCCTTCGGGTCGCGAGAGACCGCAATGACGGTATCGCCGACCTTTACGTCGGGTATATCAGTCACATCGAGACTGGTCATGTTCATAGAAACGCGGCCGGCGATCGGTGCGGATTTCCCGTTCACGAGCATGCTACCGACGCTTGAGAGTCTCCGGTCGACGCCTTCGTAATAACCCATGGGGATAGTTGCGATCCGAGATTCGCGTGCCGCCTCAAAGGTCGCGTTATAGCCGACATGTTCTCCCTGTCGCACTGCGCGTACGGAACTCACGACGGTCCGCACTTCAAGGACGGGGCGAAGCGGGAGCGTGCTGCCCGGAGAAGTGTCGAGCCCATAGAGGCCGATGCCGACACGAACGATCGAAGCGCCTGCCGCTTCAGCGAACCGCACGCCTTTCGTTGCTGCCAAGTGGATGTGGGTGAGTGCGGGGAAAGTCGTAGTGACGAGTGGCAGTACGCGTTTCCAGGAAGCGAGCTGCGTGTCGGTGAGTGATGAAACTTGAGAATCAGCGTCTCCCAAGTGCGTGCAGATGCCCGTTACGCGCAGGTTTGGATGTTTCGAGAGGAGTGCGAGCGCTTCGGGCAAGTCCGATTCGGTTATGCCGTGGCGGTGCATGCCGGTATCGAGTTTGAGGTGCACTTCGATCGGACGCTTTGCCCCTCTCGCGAGTGCGCGGACCTGTTCGATGTCTACCAGCGCGAACGCCGTGTCTCTCAATCGGTTTTTCGCAATGTCCTCCGGACGCGTATAGCCGACGACGAGAAGCGGGGAGCGGATGCCGTGCGCCCGCAAAACGCGTGCTTCGTAGTACGAATCAACCGCAAAGAACGCAACGCGTTCCTGGTCGAGTATTTCTGCGGTTTCTACCAAGCCGTGTCCGTAGGCGTTGCTTTTCAAGACGGGTGCGAACGAAAGTGCCGGATACGCCTTCTGGTACGCGTGAAGGTTGTGGAGAAGGTTCTCTCGAGAGATACGCACTTCCACGAGCGGTTTGTATCCGCTTAATGATTTGCGTAAGCGATGGATGAGTCGGCGAAGATTCATGTACCAGGGGCGAGACTTGAACTCGCATGAGGATTTTAAAGGCCTCTGGGGATTTTAAGTCCCCTGTGTCTACCATTCCACCACCCTGGCGGTACGAACACCATTATACGTCTTGAGGCCCGGGCGGGAATTGAACCCGCGCATCGAGGATTTGCAGTCCCCTGTGTTACCACTTCACCACCGGGCCGAACATTCGGAGACTAACGCACGAACGCGCGACAAGCTCATTAACGTTCCCTAACTCGTCGAGCCGCTGACGGCTCTTTTCACCATCGTCCTGCAAGAAGTCGATGCGCGGCAGAGGTTTGAGTCGCGTGTGCTCTTTTAAGTGCTCGGAAAAGGCTTCGCGCTGGCGCTCGAGGAACACTAGGGCGTTTTGCGCCTGATCGTCTGGGAACACGCTCACGAACACGGTCGCA